>CASGAN010000021.1 GCA_949299455.1 uncultured Oscillospiraceae bacterium | reverse complement strand
AGATCCGCGCGTTTGGCCGCCGCCCTGTTTAACATAAGAAAGGAAGAATCACAATGTACAACAAAGCTTCGCGTGTTGCGGAGGAGTTTATCGATCACAATGAGATCCTTGACACCATCGCTTACGCAAACGAACACAAAAATGATTTGACACTCGTGCATGAACTGCTCGACCGCGCAAAGGACTGCAAAGGCCTTTCCCACCGGGAGGCGGCAGTGCTGTTATTATGCGAGGACGAGGGTGTCCGCGAAAAAATGTTTGCGCTCGCATCGGAGATCAAGCAGAAATTTTACGGCAACCGGATCGTCATGTTTGCGCCGCTGTACCTGTCGAACTACTGTGTAAACGGCTGTATTTACTGTCCGTATCACCATCAGAACAAGCACATCTGCCGCAAACAGCTCTCGCAGGAAGAGATTGTCCGCGAGGTGACTGCACTTCAGGATATGGGTCACAAGCGTTTGGCACTCGAAACAGGCGAGGACCCGGTCAACTGTCCGATTGAATATGTGTTAGAGAGCATTAAAACGATCTATTCGATCAAACATAAAAACGGTGCAATCCGCCGCGTGAATGTAAACATTGCCGCAACCACGGTTGAAAATTACAGAAAACTCAAAGAGGCGGGCATCGGTACGTATATTCTGTTCCAGGAAACGTACAACAAGGAGCAGTATGAGAAACTGCATCCGACGGGACCGAAACACAACTACGCATATCATACTGAGGCGATGGACCGCGCAATGGACGGCGGTATTGACGACGTGGGACTCGGCGTGCTGTTCGGCCTCAATCTCTACCAATATGATCTCATTGGCCTGTTAATGCACGCAGAGCACTTGGAAGCTGTACATGGTGTCGGTCCGCATACGATCAGCGTGCCGCGTATCCGCAACGCAGACGACATCGACGCAGAGAGCTTCAAGGATGCAATTTCCGACGAGCTGTTCCAGAAGATTGTGGCAATTCTGCGTATCGCCGTGCCGTATACCGGCTTGATTGTGTCGACCCGTGAATCGAAACGGACACGCGAAATGGTCATCCGCTACGGCGTCTCGCAGATCAGCGGCGGCTCGAAGACGAGTGTCGGCGGCTATGCGGAGCCGGAGGAGGAAGAGGAGAACTCCGCGCAGTTCGACGTCAGCGACAACCGCACGCTTGACGAGGTTGTTAACTGGCTTTTGCGCCTTGGCTATATTCCGAGCTTCTGCACCGCATGTTATCGTGAGGGACGTACAGGCGACCGGTTCATGTCGCTTGTGAAATCGGGACAGATCGCAAACTGCTGCCATCCGAATGCGCTGATGACGCTCAAGGAATTTGCGGAGGACTATGCAAGCCCGGATACCAAACGATTGGCGCTCGAGATGATTGAGAAAGAAACAGCGAACATTCCAAACGAAAAGGTGCGTTCGATTGTGCTTGATCACCTGCATGACTTAGACGAGGGCCTGCGTGACTTCCGGTTTTAATCAAAGCAAAAAGAAAAGCAAAACGACCACACTTCAAACAGAAGTGTGGTCGTTTTTATCGTTCTGAGAGAAATGTTCGGTTTCAACCGCGAGTGAGTGTTCTAATTGGCTGCACGCTTCTTTGAGTTCGTGGAGGAGAATGCGTGCATCGTGCGCGCTGATTTTTTGATGAGACAATCGCAGATGAAGCGTTCTTGCGAGTGAGAAAATCTGTGATGCATATACCTGCGGATGGGATAAAGTCAACCAAGACACCTCCTTGCTTCGTTTAAATCAGGCAGAGACGCGGGTGCAGGCTCTGTGGACTGAACGGAAAATTCCGTCATCTGTCCGCGGAATCGTTTGGGCAGATGCGTGTTTTGACAGCGTTCGTTTTTTCGCTCTAAAATGGCGATGGTTTGATGGTATCGCTTCCAGAGCGAGCAAAACAGTAGTTCTGTATCATCGGAAGCGGCAGGCGTGAACGATTCCAGCGGCACAATTACGGCGCTGTTTGGCCGGTGGAGCAGTGCGGCCTGATGTGTTTTGTCGAAAATCAAAAAGGTTTCATTCGGAAACCGATCGCAGAAATGCGCGCGGATTTTCGGCAGGACAAAATGTTTCGGTTCAATCACAGCAGAGAGTGCGCCGCCGTGATCGGAAAACCGGATGAATCCTAAAAAAAGGTGCGCTTCATTTAACACAGCGCGTTCCATGTCATACACGCGGGAAACGAGCGGGTGTCCCCGCATACGCAGCGCCGACGGACCGGTTTTTAATGCAAAGAGTAAAAACCGCAGCAAATGCATTTCTTTTTCTTCGCCGCCATATAAGAAAGCGTTTGCAAGCAGCGTGTATCCGGCTTTTCCGAGACGATGTTCAATCGTGCGCCGTGTGGCGCGTGATTTCTTTTGTTCTGTGAGGATTTCCTTTCGTTCAAACAATGTGGGTTCTTCTGTGTCGCCGCAAAAACCGGACGGAATTTCCGAATATTGATAACAGGAATACACACAGCAGAGGAACCCGCCCAATGTTTTGTCGTATTGATACATCAAAGCTGACCGCTTAAACATTTCTGCATATCCTCCTTTGTAGGTGAATCGGATGCAAACAGGGAAAGCTGTGTAACGTCCGAAATTCCCTGTGGGAATGATTGTCCGGAAAGCGTGCGGACAACTGTTTCCGGAGAGAATTTAAGCTGCGGCATACTTTTGCCGCGGCAGGTGAGGAAAAATTGTGCGCGTTTTAACACAACGCCGATGCGTTTTAAATCAGGAAAATCGAGAGAACCGCTTTTTCGTGCAATCAGAATGCGTTTGGCACTTTTGACGCCGATGCCCGGCACACGCAGCAGCATTTCGTATGGCGCACGGTTGACTTCTACCGGGAATTGATCGAGGTGATTGACTGCCCAGTTGCATTTTGGGTCGAGAACGGGATTGAAATCAGGATGCGCATCATCGAGGATTTCCTCTGCATCAAAGCCGTAAAACCGGAGCAGCCAGTCTGCCTGATAGAGCCGATGCTCCCGCAAAAGCGGCGGTTTTGTGTCGAGAGAGGGCAGAAGCGCATGTTCCTGCATCGGGATATATGCGGAGAAAAAGACGCGTTTGAGCGTATATTTTCGGTACAGCGCCTGTGTGAGCCTTAAAATGTGCAGATCGGAGTCCTTGGTTGCACCGACGATCATCTGGGTGCTGTGACCGGCAGGGGCGAATTTCGGCGCGTGCCGGTACTGCACGATATCGTACGCATTTTCCTGAATGCGGCTGTGAATCAGTCCCATCGGTTTTAGAATGGACTGTTTCGTTTTATCGGGAGCGAGCTGTTTAAGTCCCTCGCTGGTGGGCAGTTCAATATTGATGCTCATACGGTCCGCGAGCAGTCCGAGCTGTTCAATCAGCCGTGCATCCGCGCCCGGGATGGCCTTGACATGAATATATCCGCGAAAGTTGTATTCGTTTCGAAGCAGGGAAAGCGTTTTGATGAGCTGTTCACAGGTATAGTCCGGATTTTTAAACACACCGGAGCTTAAAAACAGCCCTTCGATATAGTTTCTGCGGTAAAACTCGATGGTCAGCTGTGCGAGTTCTTGCGGTGTGAATGCTGCGCGGCGAACATCGTTTGAGCGGCGGTTTAAACAGTATTTGCAGTCGTAGATGCAGGCGTTTGTAAACAGCACTTTCAGCAAAGAGATGCATCTGCCGTCCGCAGAAAAGCTGTGACAAATCCCGCACGCAGCCGCATTTCCGATGCCGCCGGCAGCGCCGCCGCGGTCAACACCGCTTGAAGTACAGGCAACGTCATATTTTGCGGCGTCCGTCAAAATTGTGAGTTTTTCGAATACATCCATGAAACATCACCATCCTCAAAAAGAAAGAACGTTCGTTCTAAATCATATTGTAGATGATTTAATTGCATTTGTCAAGCAAAAACAGCAAGAAAGTTCTTCCTTTTTTCCGACAAAGTTTTACAAAAAATGCGGAATATCCATTTACCTTTTTTTGACGATGTGGTATAATTTCTATAGGATGTAAAACCAAATAGGTTTATGGGACAGGAGGAAATATGGCTCGATCCTACTTTCAAAAACTCAAGCTTTTGATTTTATATCGTATTCTGTTCATTCATTCGGATGAATTGCATCCGCTTACCATGGCACAGATGATTTCTCTGCTGAATCAGCATGGAATTTCAGCAGAACGGAAAAGTATCTATGACGATATTGAAACGCTGCGGCTGTATGGGGCAGATATTATTTCGAATCACGGAAAATATTATATGGCGTCGCGTCTGTTTGAACTGCCTGAATTAAAACTTCTTGTTGATGTTGTGCAGTCATCCAAAGTGCTGAGCGCCAGAAAATCAGAACTGCTGATTAAAAAAATTCAGTCGCTTTGCAGCATTCATGAGGCAAAACAGCTTCAGCGGAATGTCCGGATCTATCACGCGAAAAAAGGACTCAACGAAGAAATCTATTATACGATTGATTCGATTCATACCGCACTTCAAAACGCGAAACAGCTTTCTTTCCAATATTATGAATGGTTTTTGCCTGACACAGGGCCGTGTATTCCACAAAAACATCTTCGGCATAATGGAAAAGTGTATCAGATTTCGCCGATTGAGCTGATTTGGGACAGAGATCATTATTACCTTGTGGGATGCGAAAAAGACGATCCTCAGCGTAAGCATTTTCGGATTGATAAAATGGTCAGCACCACTGTGCTGGAAGAACCTGTATTGCTTGAAGCAGGCGGGCGCGCATTCGACGCACCGGCTTACACAAAGGAAGTATTCGGTATGTTCAGCGGCACGCATGAGTATGTGACGATTCAAATGCCGAATCGACTGATTGGTGTTGCAGTGGATCGGTTCGGGGAATCGATTAAACCGGAACGTGTGGATGCGGATCATTTTAAAATCACGGTACATGTTCAGGTAAGTCCTCAGTTTTACGGATGGATTTTTGGACTGGATGGCGATGTTCGTGTGTTGGCGCCTGCGCATGTGAAAGAACAAATCGCACAGCGCGCGAAAAAATGGGATCTGTCATAAAGGTGAAGAAAAACACCCTGCTGTTTGAACAGCAGGGTGTTTTGTTTTTTATTGAAGCGGAAACTGTACATACGGGCTTTTTGGATCGGAAAGAAGAACGCGGCAGATATTTTGATCGTAGTCCGAAAGCAGTGCCATAAATTCACCGGACAACCAGATGTGACAGCCGCGGCCGAGCAGGTAGCCTGACAAGTACTCTTGATAAGAAGCATATCGGTTTTTGATGCAATCTGCTGTTTTAGAGAGAAACGCATACATTTCTTCTTTTGAAAACAGATCGATACCGAATCCGATGACAGCAAAGTTTGCAGCCCGGCAAAGATCGTATGCACAGGCGGAAACGTTTGGCAAAAAACCAATCGATTCAAGCCGTTTGCAGTATGCACACAGCAGGTGCGATTTTGAAAAACAGCGCTCATCAGCGGAGAGCTTTCGTGTCAAATATATTTCAATCGAAGCTTCATCGCCTGCGGCAGCAAAGCCGAACAATGTATCGTAATGTTCTGCTGTTTTAAAAGAAAGTGCATTTTCAATCTGTTCCGTCAGTGTTTCTTTTGTCAATTCGCCAAACTGCGCGCAAAACATTGTGCGCAGTTTGGCTTTTTCCTTTTCGGAAAAGGAAGGAAGACAGTCAGCGGCATTCTGGCTTTTGGCGCGCATCGGCGCTGCAAGCGACAGTAATACACGTTTTTGCAGATCGGGTTCGGGCGATTTTGAAAACAGAATTCGGCTGATTTTTTGCGCTTCTTTCGGAGAGAGCGCATCGGATGGCGTTTTTGGTGCTTTGCGGAAAAAGAGTCCCATGAAAAAACAACCTCACTTTGGCAATCATACAAGTTTTCCTTGATGTCAATTATATCGAATACAGCAAAATGTGTCAATGTATGCGCAGAAAGCAGATGAAAATGAGTGAAAAAAGAAAAATTTCCCTGCGAAAAAATATGAAAATTCCGCATGAAGCCTTGCTTTTTCTTGTGATTATCGCTATAATGGAAAACAAGTGGTGAACAGCGGTTTAAAAGGGTGAAAAATCCCATCAAAGCGAAGGGCGGTGGAGCGATGCTGATCGGAAGCTATAAATGCACGACGGATGCAAAAGGCAGACTCAATTTTCCGGCAAAACTTCGCGCCGATCTTGGAACCCGCTTTGTGATTACCCGTTCGCTCACCGATCCGTGTTTGAATGTCTATTCGCTCGAAGAATGGGCGCGTGTGGAGGAAAAACTGCATGCACTGCCGATTGTGAAGGCGGGAAATATCATCCGTATGCTGAGCGGCTGTGCAAGTGAAGCGGAGCCGGATGCACAGGGACGCGTTGTGATTCCTGCACAGCTGAGGACATATGCAAATCTTGAAAAAGATGTTGTGGTCATCGGTGCTTCGACGCACTGTGAGATTTGGAATAAAGACAAATGGGAAGCGCTTTGCTCAGCGCTTGATTCGGAAACGATTGCCGATGTCATGAATGAGCTTGGATTTTAAACGAGGATGAGAACAATGGAATTTTCACATTATTCTGTGATGCGCGACGAATGCATCGAGGGATTGGCGATTCGTCCGGACGGCATCTATGTGGATGGCACAGCCGGCGGTGCGGGTCATTCATCAGAGATCGCGCGCCGGCTCACCACCGGCAGATTGATTGCATTCGATCAGGACCCGGATGCGGTTCAAACAGCAACAGAGCGGCTGTCACCATATAAACAGGCAGAAGTTGTGCAGGACAATTTCCGCAATATGAAAGAGGCACTGTATGCGCGCGGCATTTCTCAGGTGGATGGCGTGCTGCTTGATCTGGGCGTTTCTTCTCATCAGCTCGATGAAGCGTCGCGCGGATTCAGCTATCTGCACGATGCGCCGCTTGATATGCGGATGAGTCAGCAGGGAATGAGCGCATATGATGTGGTGAATACATGGAGTGCAGACGAAATTGCACGAATTTTAAGAGAATACGGCGAAGAACCGTTTGCGTATAAAATCGCACAGTCGATTGTAAAAAAACGGACAAGCGCACCGATCCAGACGACACTTGAACTGGCACAACTGGTCAAAGCAGCCGTTCCCGCTGCAAGGCGGCGTGAGAAAAATCCATGTAAGCAGACGTTTCAGGCGATTCGCATTGCAGTCAACGACGAAATGCAGAGCTTGTCACAGGGGCTTGATGAGGCATTTTCACTGCTTGCACCGGGCGGACGACTGGTTATTCTCACGTTCCATTCGCTCGAGGATCGTATGGTCAAGCATCGGTATTTGTCCTGGTGCAAAGGGTGCATCTGCCCGCCTGATTTTCCGGTGTGTGTTTGCCACAGAAAACCGCAGGCAAAGCTTGTAAACCGCAAGCCGATTACTGCTTCGCCGGAAGAACTCAAAGAAAACAGAAGAAGTACGAGCGCAAAGCTTCGGATTATAGAAAAATGCGGAAAGGACGATCACGCTGATGAATAGAGGAAGCCTCGCTTATGATTATAAGCGGTTAGCACAAAAGGAAGAGGAGAAAAGACCGCAGATCCGCGAGGTGAAAACGCGTGCATCCGTCAAGAGTGCGGAAGCGTTCAGCATTCCGAAAGCAGTTGTCATGATGGTGGCGGTTGTATCGATGCTGTCGCTGCTGTTATACTCACAGGTTAAGCAGACGGAGCTGTTAAGTGAGTATAACCGCGTGCTTACGGAATTGTCGGCGGTAAAAGGGGAAGTATCGTCGCTTACCAAAACGCTTGAGGATACCTTGTCCATTGCCAACATAGAACAGGCAGCAACCAATGAACTTGGCATGCAGAAGGTTGAGAGTTATCAGATGCGGTATATTACGTTTGAAACGGAGAACGCATCGAATGTTGTGAAAGAACCGGGTGTGTGGGAGAAAGTTTGCAGCTTTTTCTCCGGCTTGTTTTCCTAAAAGGTCTAACCGGTTTTATTTATGAATAAGATGAAGATGCAGGGGGGAAGTGCAGAAATTGCGCTGCCCCTTGTGCCATTTATTTAAGGAGGAGCACTATGGCAAAGGGAGCCACTGTTCGGATGAAAAAGCGACTAAATCGTCATATTATGATTGTTGCGGTCGTTTTAGTACTTGCACTTGTCGGAAACTTGTTTCGGATCAGCGCACTGCAAAGTGACTTTTACACTGACTATGCGAACAATCAGCAGCTGCGGTCGGAAACGATCCCCGCTTCCCGCGGAACGATCTATGACCGGAACATGGAGATTCTGGCACAGAGTTCAACGGTTTGGGATGTCAGCATTTCACCAAAAGATATTGCAAGCGGCATAAAAGATGAGCAGAAGCTCAAAGAAAAGCAGGAGCTGATTGCCAAAACGCTGTCTTCAATTTTGGATACTGATGAAGCAGCACTGATGGAAAAAATCAAAAAAACAAACAGTCAGTATCAGCTCGTAGGAAAAAAAGTTTCCAAAGAAACGGCAGATCAGATCCGCGCATTTGCAGTGGAACAGGGATACACCAGTGAAATCCATCTTGCAGAGAACACAAAGCGGTATTATCCGAACAATCAGCTGGCGGCTTCGCTGATTGGCTTTACCGGCAGTGATTCGCAGGGATTGTATGGGCTCGAAAGCAAATATGACGACATTTTAAAAGGAACCCCCGGATACACCGTGTCGCTTAAAAATGCGCAAAGCGAAGATATGCCGCAGAACTTTGAACAGCGGTATGATCCGGTGGACGGACAAAGCCTGCGTCTGACGCTCGATGAGAATATTCAAAGCTTTGTGGAAACGACGCTTTACGACGTGGTAAAACAGCACAATCCGAAAAACGGTGCCTGCGCAATTGTAATGGACTGCAACACCGGCGCAATTCTTGCAATGGCGAATTACCCTACATTCAATCTAAACGATCCGTTTACCATTCAAGATGAGCAGCTGGCTGCCGCGGTGGAAGAAATCACCGATGAGGAAGCCAAAAAGGAAGCGAAATCAGCTGCACAGCAAAAACAGTGGAGCAACATGTGCATTTCGCATACCTATCAGCCGGGCTCAACGTTTAAAACGGTTGTGGGCGCATCTGCAATTGAAGAAAAAGTTGCATTTACAAATTCAACCTATTCCTGCTCGGGCTATGTGGTTATCGGCGGCGAGCGGATGCGGTGCAACAATCGTTCCGGCCACGGCACACTCGATTTCACCTCTGCAATGGTGCATTCGTGTAATCCGGCATTTATCAATATCGGCTTATCTCTTGGGCCGGAGCGCTTTTTTGAATATTACAAAGCATTTGGATTCACCGAAAAAACAGGAATCGACTTGCCGGGTGAGCAGGTTGGTACATATTATGGTTCGGATATGTCCGATGTTTCGCTTGCATCGTCTTCGTTCGGCCAGTCGCAGACTGTGACGCCGCTTCAGCTGATTACAGCGGTCTGTGCTGTGACAAACGGCGGATATCTGGTGCAGCCGTATGTGGTGCAGGATTTTCTCGATTCAAACAACAATGTCATTTCCTCGCATGAACCGACGATCAAACGGCAGGTCATTTCCGAAGAAACATCTGCAACACTGCGCAGTGTCATGGAAGAAGTCGTCAACGCGAACGGCGGTACAAACGGATCGGTCAAAGGCTATCGGATTGCAGCAAAATCGGGTACATCGCAGCGCCTCAATCCGGGCGATGAAGCGAACACCTACATTGCTTCTTATGTGGCGGTTGCACCGGCTGACGACCCGCAGATTGCCGTGATGGTCATGGCAGACTATCCGCAAAACGGCGCGATTTACGGCGGAACCATTGCTGCACCGGCAGTTGCAGCAATCATGGCAAACACACTGCCGTATCTCGGCTATTCGCCGGAATACAGCGAAGAGGAACTGGCATCGATGGAAACCACGGTTCCGCTTTTGTACGGCAAAGATATTGCAGCAGCAAAAAATAAACTGATCGCTTCCGGCATTACCGGCGGTGTTGTGGTGAAAGGCGACGGTGATAAGGTCGTTAGACAAATGCCGTCGAGCGGTGAAAAAATTCCAAAGGACGGAAAAGTTATTTTATATACAGATGATTCCGAACAGCAGATGGTTGCTGTGCCGGATGTACGGCAGCTGTCCGCGGCAGAAGCGAAACAGCGGCTCAAGCAGCTAAACTTGAATGTAACGGTGACGGGCGGTGTGTCCATGACATCGGCCGGAAAGGTGCAGCAGCAAAGTGTTTCGCCTGGCACAAGCGTGCCGGTTGGAACGGTCGTGGAGCTTACAGTGATCGGCGAAACGCTTGATTGATAAAAAGAAAAAGGACGTATAACGGAAAATACGCTGATTGATGATAAGGGAGGCGTCCGATAATGCGTCTATCTACACTGTTTTCTTTGGCAAATCTTCCGATTCCCGATTTCGACCGCGAAATTGATTCGATCACCGCACAGGCACAGTCTGCCGGCGAACATTCGCTGTTTCTCTGTCTGCGCGGCGCAAAGACAGACGGACATCTGTTTGCGCGTGAAGCGTCGTCACGCGGTGCGGCGGTGGTATGTGAAACAACCTGCGGCGTACCGGATGAAATTATCGTAAACGATACACACGAAGCGTATGCACTGCTCTGTGCAGCGTTTTATGGAAATCCGCAGCAATCCATTCGGCTGTTTGCAGTCACAGGAACGAACGGAAAAACATCGGTTGCAACGACAGTCTATGAAATTTTGCGCAAAAGCGGTGTATCGGCGGGACTGTTTGCGACAACCGGTGCGCGGTGGGGAACAAAAGAGGCGGCGCTGTCACTGACAACACCGCAGCCGGTCGATTTTTATCGGATTTTAAGCGAAATGAGAGAAGATGGCGTGACGCATGTTGTGATGGAAGCGTCTTCTCATGCGCTCGACCAAAAAAGGCTGTTTGGATTGCAATTTTCTGTGGCAGTTTTTACAAATTTGACCCAAGACCATTTCGATTATCACGAAAATATGGTACAATACTTCTGTGCAAAGAAAAAGCTGTTTTCGATGGCGGAGCAGGCGGTGATCTGCGTTGATGATCCGTATGGAAAAGAGCTTGCCGAATCACTGACCATTCCGGTCAAAACCGTTTCGCGCACCGAATCACCTGCGGATTACCGCATTGTTTCGTGTCAAAATGACAGCCGCGGCGTGACATTTCGCGTGATGGACAATGCGCAGACCGAACACGAACTGCACTTTGGCATCATCGGGGATTTTTCTGCCGAAAACGCACTGTGTGCCGTGCTCGTCTGCACTACGGCAGGGATTTCGTTTGAACAGGCAGCAGCGCTTCTTCAAACGGTTGATACGATTCCCGGAAGATGCGAACAGATCAAAAACCGGCTTGGCATCACGGTGCTGTGCGATTATGCGCACACGCCCGACGGCATTCGCAATGTGGTTGCCGCCGCACGGACTGTGACACAAAAACAGCTGATTTTGGTGTTCGGATGCGGCGGAGAGCGTGACAAAACGAAGCGTCCGCTGATGGGAGAAGCCGCGTGCGATGCGGATTTTGTGGTGATTACGTCTGATAATCCGCGTCATGAGCCGCCGGGGCATATCATGCGTGAAATTATTCAGGGGATGCGCCCGGATGTGTGTTATCTTGCACTGCGCGACCGTGCGGCAGCGATTCGATATGCGCTTTGCCGGGCGAAACCCGGCGATACCGTGGTGATCGCGGGGAAAGGACATGAAAAAGCACAGGATATTGCAGGAAAACGATTTTGCTTTGATGAACGAAAGCTGATTCGTCATTTGCTGCGTGTGATGGAAGAAAATCAGCATTGCTGAAAAGATAAAGGAGAAGCAATCATGGAAACAATGACACTATCGCAAATCGCAGGTGCAGTGGGATCACACTGCGATTCAGATGCAAAGATCAACGAAATTTGTATCGATACCAGGGCGATCAAACCCGGGTGTTTGTTTGTTGCGATTCGTGGTGAAAATTTTGACGGACACGATTTCATTGAACAGGCATATGAAAGCGGTGCGGTCGGCGTGATTACCAGCCGGGAGATTTCCGGTCACACGGGCGTGATTCTGGTGCCGGATACACGCAAAGCACTGCTCGATCTTGCACGGTACTACCGTGGTTTGTTCAGCGTGTTCACCGTAGGTGTGACGGGCAGTGTCGGAAAAACATCGACCAAAGAAATGATTTATGCCATTTTGAGTGAAGATGGGGAAACGCTCAAAACAGAAGGCAACTTGAATAATGAAATCGGCATGCCGCTTACCGTGTTCCGCCTTTCTCATACGCACAAAAACGGCGTGTTTGAGATGGGAATGAGCAATTTCGGCGAGATCAGCGCGCTGACGCATGTGTGCTGTCCGAATGTGGGTGTTATCACAAACATCGGCGTTTCCCATATGGAAACACTCGGCAGTCAGGAAAATATTTTAAAAGCAAAAATGGAAATCACCGATTCCATGGCACCGGATGCACCGCTCATTTTGAATATGGATGATCCGCTTTTGAAAACCGTAAACCAACTGACACAGCAGCCGATCATGTATTACGGCATTGACGATCAGCAGGCAGAGGTGACTGCTTCGAATATCCGCATTATCAACGGAACAACGCAGTTTACCATCCGGTATTACGGTCAAAGCATTGAAGCAATGGTTCCGGCAGTCGGCAGACACAATGTGTATAATGCGCTGGCGGGTTTCTGTGTCGGATTGGTTGCGAATATGAAGCCTGAGGATATTGTCCGCGGCATCCGCCGGTATCAGAATGCGGCAATGCGCCAAAACATTTCCGTTGAAAACGGCGTTACCGTGATTACCGATTGTTACAACGCGAGTCCGGCATCTATGCATGCGGCAATGGATGTGCTGCTGCACACAGAGTGTGAAGGCAGACGCTGGTGTGTGTTCGGCGATATGCTGGAGCTTGGTGCTTGCTCCGAGGAAGCACACCTTGAAATCGGAAAAGAAGTCGGACGTTCGCGTATTGACGGATTTGTCTGCATCGGTGAGCATGCGCGCAATATGAAACGCGGTGCGGCTATGGTCGGAATGAAGCAGGCATATTATTTTGAAGACAATCAAAAGGCAGCAGCGTTTTTAGCAAAAACGCTTGTGCCGGGTGATGTTGTCATTTATAAAGCAAGCCGCGGCATGCATCTGGAAGAAGTCATCAGCCGTGTGAGTGAGGAGTGGGAAAAATGAGTTTTTCAATCATTTTAACAGCAGTTGTTGCGTTCGGCATTACGGTGCTGTGCGGCATTCTTTTGATTCCGGTGCTCCGGCGGCTGAAATTCGGTCAAAGCATTTTGGAAGAAGGCCCTTCGTGGCACAAGAGCAAACAGGGAACGCCGACAATAGGCGGTATCATGTTTATTGTGGGCATTGTGGCAGCAGTTATCGCAGGATATTTCCTGCTGGCGGCAGACAATCACGCATTTAAAGGAACGCTCGAACTGATGCAGCTGTTTGGCGGTCTGGTGATGGCACTGCTGTTCGGTTTGGTTGGATTTCTTGATGACTACATCAAAGTCGTTAAGAAACGAAATCTCGGCTTGACCGCGTGGCAGAAAATTGTCGGTCAGGTACTTGTGACAGCGCTTTATCTTGCAGCACTGTATGCAGCAGGAGACCGCTCCACCATCATCAACGTTCCGTTCTTGGGTCAATGGGACTTGGGGCTGTTCTATTATCCGGTTTTGGGCATTTTGATTATCGGTATTGTCAATTCGGTCAACCTGACCGACGGCATCGACGGCTTGTGCAGCAGTGTTACATTTGTGGCAGCGATTTTCTTCATGATCGTGTCGGCGTTTACCGGTCAGGCAGGAATGAGTATTCTGTCCACTGCATTGGCAGCCGGCTGTGTGGGATTTTTGGTGTTCAACGCACATCCTGCAAAGGTGTTCATGGGTGATACCGGCTCGCTGTTTTTGGGCGGCATGGTCGTGGCGCTGGGCTTCGGCATGAATATGGAATTCATCTTGTTCTTTGCCGGATTCGTGTATTGCTGTGAGTCGCTGTCGGTTATTTTGCAGGTTATCAGCTTTAAAACAACAGGCAAGCGCATTTTTAAAATGAGTCCGATTCATCATCACTTTGAAATGAGTGGATTCAGCGAAAATAAAATTGTGCTTCTTTTCTCCGCAGTGACGTTTGTCATGTGCGTGATCGGATTTTTTGCATTCGTATAAAGTGCCTCATTTTAAGGCAGGATAGAAACAAAAGCAGACAGGGGGAATGCGCATGACGGCAGCGAATACAAAAGACGCAGCACCAAAATCAAAGACAAAGCGCGGCGTTCATGGCGCCAAAAAGAAAATTCCGCGAATGGATACGGCGTTTTTGATTATCGTTCTCGTTTTGCTCGCGTATGGCATTATCATGGTGTTCTCGGCAAGCTATCCGGCGGCACTTGAAAAGACGGGAAACAGCCTGCACTTTATCAGTCAGCATATCTTGTTTGTACTGGCTGGTATTGCGGCAATGATTTTTATTTCGTATATTGACTATCATGTCTATCAGCGGTTTGCGTTTATTATTTTCGGTGTTGCATTTTTGCTATTGATTCTGGTGCTAATTCCGGGAATCGGCAAGGAACTAAACTATGCCCGGCGCTGGATTTATATCGGCCCGGTGAACTTTCAGCCGTCTGAGATCATGAAATTCGGCGTGATTGTGCTGTTTGCCCATTTGATTTCTCACTATCAAAAGAAGATGGGTACGTTTAAATACGGTGTTGCGCCGTACATGATCTGTCTGATTACGATTGCCGGACTGATGATGCTTGAACCGCATCTTTCCGGAACGATCCTTATTTTCGGCATCGGATGCATCATGATGTATATCGGCGGTACAAAGCTTCGGTATTTTCTGGTGATCGGCGGTGTTGCCGGACTAGGTGTGGCAGGCGTAGTCATGTTAAAAGGCGTCAATTATATTGTCGATCGTCTGCAGTTCTGGCTCAATCCCTTCGCCGATGTCAACGATAAAACGTGGCAGACGGTGCAGTCGCTTGTGGCAATCGGTTCGGGCGGACTGTTTGGCCGCGGCATTGGCGCTTCCCGTCAAAAATATCTGTGGCTTCCCGAGGCCTACAACGACTTTATCTTTGCTGTCATCTGCGAAGAGCTTGGCTTGATCGGTGCACTGCTGGTCATCACATTGTTTGTGCTGTTGGCTGTGCGCGGATTTTCTATTGCTTCTAAAGCGACCGATAAATTCGGCTTTATGTTGGGTGTGGGGATCATCGTGCAGATTTGTCTGCAGGCATTTTTCAATATCGCAGTTGTTACAAATTTTGTTCCGAATACAGGCATCAGTCTTCCGTTTTTCAGCTATGGCGGTACGGCGATTATGATGCAGCTTGGTGAAATGGGAATTTTGCTGAGTATTTCGCGCTTTGCGAAGATCGAAAAGCCATAGCACATAAAAAGGAGAATGAGTATGCGCGTGTTAATTACAGGCGGCGGAACCGGCGGACATATCAATCCGGCGATTGCGATTGCCCAATGTTTTTTGTCAATCGATCCAAACACCGAGCTTTTGTATGCCGGTACACCGACCGGCATGGAAGCGCGTCTTGTAAAAGAGGCGAAAATTCCGTTTGCACCCATTAAAGTGAAGGGTTTTTGGCGGAGCTTCTCACCTTCTGCGATTGCGCACAATGCGCAGGCAGCTGTTGAGGCGGTTACATCCAAAAAACGTGCAAAAGAGATTATCCGCGATTTTAAGCCGGATATCGTCATCGGCACCGGCGGATATGTGAGCGGACCGGTTGTATTAGCGGCTGCAAAAGCCGGTATTGCATGCGGCATCCATGAGCAAAACGCGTTTCCGGGTGTGACGAATCGCCTGCTTGCAAAGCAGGTCGACCGCGTATTTTTAGCAGTGGGAGAAGCGAAAACGCATCTCGATCCGCACGCGAACTATATGGTGGTGGGCAATCCGGTTCGCGAAAGTGTGCTCACAAAATCAAAAGCCGAGGCACGCCGCGAACTTGGACTTGATGACCGGATGTGCATTCTGTCGTTCGGCGGAAGTCTTGGCGCCGATACGATCAATAAAATTGCCGTTGATCTGATGGAATGGAACTATCGTGCAGGCCTTGTCAGCCATATTCACGGGTATGGCCGATTGGGAAAAGAAAAATTCCCTGCATGGATCAAGGAGCGCGGCATCAATTTGAAAGACAACAAGAGTATCCGCGTGTCTGAGTATATCGATAATATGGATACCTGTATGGCGGCGGCCGATCTTGTGATTTGCCGTGCCGGCGCCATCACGATCAGTGAGATTGAAGCGACAGCAAAGGCATCGATTCTGGTGCCTTCGCCAAACGTCACAGCAAATCATCAGTTCCACAATGCAAATGTGCTTGCAAAACAGAATGCAGCCATTTTGCTTGAAGAAAAAGACTACTCGAAAGAAAAAGTGCTGTCCATCGTGGAAGAGCTGTATACCGATCGTGTGCGGCTTAATGAAATCGCACAGAATGCAGGCGCACTTGCCATTACAGATACCGCAGAGCGCATCTGCCGTGAAATGATTTCGGTATATAAGGAGAAAAAACGCGCTTGACACCCATTTTTCCCCGATTGCATACAATGACATTGTAGAGCAACAGGGGAAAGGGTGAACAGAATGGAGCGGATCGTGATTGATGGGCCGCGCCGGCTATTCGGTGAAATCGATGTGCACGGCGCAAAGAACAGTGCGTTGCCGATTTTGGCCGGCAGTTTGCTCTCCGGCGGCGAAACGGTGCTGCACAACTGTCCGCGTTTGACAGACGTCGATGCGGCGATCGAAATTTTAAAAGTGCTTGGATGTACGGTTCATCGAGAGGGAAATAGCGTCACCATCAACAGCGACACCATGACGCAAAGTGAAATTCCCGAAGAATTGATGCACGAAATGCGGTCATCCATCGTGTTTTTAGGTGCAATGGTGTCGCGCCGTGCGCATGTGCGGCTTTCGTTTCCCGGCGGCTGTGAATTGGGGCCGCGTCCGATTGATTTACATATTTCAGCGCTTCAGCAGCTTGGTGTTTTGGTGGACGAAACACATGGAATATTGGATTGTCGGGTGGAAAACGGACTGCACGGTGCAAAAATTATGCTGGCATTCCCAAGCGTGGGCGCAACGGAAAATATCATGCTGGCAGCGGTCACCGCAAAGGGAATCACAGAGATTCACAACGCGGCACAAGAGCCGGAAATCGTGGATCTTGCAAATTATTTGATTTCCCGCGGTGCAAAGATCCGGGATGCAGGAAAAAGCACGGTGTATATCGAAGGCGTTTCGTCACTGCACGCAACGGAGTATACCGTGATGCCCGACCGGATTGTCACCGCAACATATCTTTCGGCAGCGGCTGCAACCGGCGGAAAAATTACGGTGCATCGCGTGGTTCCGTCTGATTTGGAAAGCGTGCTGCCTGTATTTGAGCAGGCGGGCTGTAAAATGCGCGTGTATCATGACGCGATTACGCTGGAAGGTCCGGGCATGCTTCATGCAGTGCGAAATATCCGCACACTGCCGTATCCCGGTTTTCCGACGGATGCGCAAGCGCCTGTTATGGCGTTTTTAACGGTTGCAAGCGGAACAAGCGTATTCGTGGAAACCATCTTTGAAAACCGGTATAAGCACGCAGGCGAGCTTTGCAGAATGGGCGCCGATATCAAAATCGAAGGAAAAGTTGCCGTAGTGCGCGGTGTCAAAAAGCTGTACGGTGCAAATGTGCGCGCAACTGATCTGCGCGGCGGTGCAGCGCTTGTCGTTGCAGGTCTGGCGGCAGAGGGAAAAACAAGAATTTCCGATGTGCTGCATATTGACCGTGGGTATGAATCGATTGAGCATGCGTTTCGGACACTGGGCGCACAGATTGATCGGGAAACAATCACATTGGATAAGGAGGTGCCGCGGGCATGAGAATCGAGAGAAGAACCGAAAATCCGGCGAAAAAAGAAAATCAGCCGAGTCAAAACAGAGAAAATGATCGGATTGAGCTGCTTCCGTTCATGCGCCAAAGCGGCGCATCTGCACGTCGGACAACCTCGTTTGATATTCCAATACCGACAACGCCTGCCGCTCAGCAGAAAACGCCGGAAAATAAACGGACATCCACCAAAAAAGGAACGTCAAAAAAGGCGAAGAAACCGACAAAGAAACAGCAAAGAAACACGTCTGCAAAACGTCAGGCGGCTGCACAGAAGCGCGAACAAGCTGATTTGCAGAAAAAAACTGCGCAAAAGCGCGAGCAGACGAAGCAGAACAAAAAAACAGTGCGGAAAACGAAACCATCAGCACCGGAAAAACAGGCGCAGACACGCGTCAAACGAACAAACAATCCGCCGCCTGGCAAGCGGAGAAAGCGCCATCGTAAAAAGAGAAGCTTTCTGCTTTATTACATCTTTTTCGGCATTTTGCTTGTGAGCATTTTGTTTGTGCTCTCCACGACTGTATTTTTTAAACTGGAGACCGTTCAGATTACAGGGTGCGAAGATTCAGAAAAACAAGCGATTTTGAATGCGAGCGGCATCTCGATGGGGGATAATTTGTGGCAGATCAATACGCAGGCTGCCGAAAAGAAGATTCTTTCGGTGTTTTTGAATTATGATGCCGTCGAGATTTCAAGAAAACTGCCGTCAGGTATTACGATCAAAATGACGCCGTCGCAAATTGATATGGTTTGCGTGTATCAAAACCAGTATTATTCGATGTCGTCAGGCGGACGCATTTCTGCTGTGTCCGATACGGCACCAAGTGCTTCACAGGTACCGCTAGTTTATGGATGCGATTTATCAGATGTGCGGGCAGGCGATCTTGTGGAGGCGACAAGCGAAAATAAGATTTCCGTACTGTTTGATGTGATAGCCGCAATGAAAGAAGCAGAGCTGACAGGTGTGACGCATATTGACGTTTCGGATATTACAACGATTCGATTGTTCTGGAACAATCAGGCGGAGCTGAAATTCGGCAGTACACAGGGACTTGCATATGAGATAAGCTGTGTGAAGAAGCTGCTTGAAGAACAGCTTGAGCCGGAGGAAATCGTTGTGATTGATGACACATTGATGAACGGTACCTATTATATGCGTCCGGTTGGTGCGCTTTCTTATCCGGGGGAACCTTCTCAAACGGAGGAGCCCGAACAGAGCACTGTGGAAAGCAGTGCACCTGATTCAGAAAATTCCTCTGAAAGCGAGGAATCAAGCGGCGAAACGACATAAATAGATCATGAGAAATTGCGAAAAGATATTGACGTACCGGGCAATTCCGTTTAAAATAAAAGGTAAGCAACAATATGAATGATATGCGTGCTGCCGGTTTGGTATTCGGCGGATTCATATTATGGGAGGAAACAAGACATGCAGTTTACTGTGGATAATACAGAGAATGATACAATTGTAAATATTAAAGTCATTGGCGTTGGCGGCGGCGGCGGAAACGCTGTGGACCGGATGATTATGTCCGGTATGCAGAGCGTTGACTTTGTGGCAGTCAACACCGACCAGCAGGTGCTGCGCAATTCCAAAGCAGCATATAAAATTCAGATCGGTTCAAAGCTTACCAAAGGCCGCGGCGCCGGCGGACGTCCGGAGCAGGGCACAATGGCTGCTGAGGAGAGCCGTGAGGAGATTGCATCCATTCTGAAAGGCTCGCAGATGGTCTTCATCACTGCCGGCATGGGCGGCGGCACCGGTACAGGTGCAGCACCGGTCATTGCAGAGATCGCACGTGAAATGGACATCCTTACCGTCGGTGTCGTCACGAAACCGTTTGCATTTGAGGGAAAACGCCGCAGTGAATGCGCAGAGCAGGGCATCGAAGAGCTCCGCCGTCATGTGGACTCGCTGGTTGTCATTCCGAACGAGCGCTTAAAACTCATTTCGGAGCAGAAACTGACACTGATCAATGCATTTAAAGCAGCCGATGAAGTGTTGATGCAGGGCGTGCAGAGTATTGCAGAACTGATCCAGACTTCCGGAGCAATCAACCTGGACTTCGCAGATTTGTGCGAGGTTATGCGTGATGCAGGTTTGGCACACATGGGTGTCGGCCGCGCATCGGGTAAAGATAAAGCGGAACAGGCAGCACTTGCTGCAATTTCGAGTCCGCTGTTGGAAACATCAATCGACGGTGCACGCGGCTTGGTCATCAACATTACCGCATCGCCGGATATCGATTTGGATGATGCATCATTTGCAACCTCGATGATTTCGGATGCAGCCGATCCGGATGCACGCATTTTCTGGGGTGTTGCGTTCAACGATACCTTTGAGGATGAAATGCAGATCACTGTCATTGCAACCGGATTTGACAAACCGGAGCCGGATGCAAGCACAATGGCAGCGAATATCTTGGAAAGCACAAATGTACCGACAGAGTCGAACGATATGGACGAGTTCGGCGAGCTGTTCAAAATTTTTAAACGTTAATTCGTGATAGAAAACTGCGCGTGAAACCGGCAGTCTTCCCAACAGAATGTGAAGGCTGCCGGTTTTGTGTGTGATGAAAGGGGTGTCATCATGCTTTGCTTTTACAAAACGATTGAAAATAGTTTAAAGCGCGTGGATACGGTTTCAGCGGGATGTTGGGTGAATGTTGTCAGTCCGACCACTGAAGAAATCCGATTTTTGACAGAAGAACTTCATTTGGACCCGAGTTTTGTCAGCGCTGCGCTCGACGAAGAGGAATCGTCGCGTGTTGAAGTGGAAGATGAGCAGACACTGATTATCATTGATACACCGATTGCTGTGACGGAAGGCGAAAACACGCTTGTTTATACAACAATGCCGGTGGGTATCATCGTAACGCCTGATTATGTTGTCACCGTTTGCTTAAACGAAACATCTGCTGTCACCGATATTGCAAACGGCTTTATCCGGAATTTGCAGACAGCAATGAAAACACGGTTTTTGCTGACATTGCTTCTGCGTGTGGCACAGAGCTTTTTGATTCGACTCAAACACATCAATAAAATGACAGCGCAGATGGAAACCGAGCTGCATCATTCCATGCAGAATAAACAGCTCGTCCAGATGATGGGTCTGCAAAAATCGCTTATTTACTTTTCGGCTTCGCTCAAGGCGAACGAAATCACACTCGAAAAGATCTTCCGTGGTCGTGTTATCAAGCTGTATGAGGAAGACCAGGATCTTTTGGAAGATGTGCTGATTGAGTTTAAGCAGGCGGTCGATATGTCGAGCACCTATTCGCGGATTTTGAAAGAAACGATGGATGCGTTTTCTTCGATCATTTCCAATAACTTAAACCAGGTGATGAAAACGCTGACGATCGTGACGATTCTTTTGGAAATTCCGAATATGATTTTCAGCTTTTACGGTATGAATACAGGAGATTTAAGTTGGTTTGTACCATATACGTGGTTTTCTCTCATATTGTCCATGACGATCGTCGGCGTAGTTGGATTTATCTTTTGGAAAAAGAAATTCTGAAACAGCAAAAGGACGTTGTATTATGAGCGTTTGCGGGTTTACCGGCTATCGTTTTTCGAAACTTCCTTATAAACGAGAGGAAACACATCCGGATTGTATTTCGTTAAAAAATGCACTGCGGGAAGAGATTGCGAACTTGCTTGCGCATGGAACGCGTCATTTTATCTGCGGCGGTGCGCAGGGTGTAGATACGTTTGCAGCAGAGATTATTTTGTCGTTTTTGGCTGCGTATCCGGATATTTATCTGGAAATCGCTGTGCCCTATGTGGAACAGGCGCAGCACTGGCGGCAGGAGGATCAGCTGCGATATCATCGCATTTTAGAGGCATCCCAGCGAATCACCTATGTGCAAATTGCAAAAACAAACCGCGCAATGCAGCATCGGAATCAGTATATTGTTGATCATGCGGATCATATGATTGCGGTGTATGACGGAAAGCCGGGCGGTACGAAAAACACGATTGCCTATGCAAAAAAGATGAATAAACCGTTGATCGTTTTTTCCCCCTCGGGTGTCCGCCGAATAGAAAATGCATGATAACTTTTATGAATCAAAAAAAGAAGCCTGTTTTTACAGGCTTCTTTTTAATTTTGCTTATCTTATGAATTTGTCGAAGCGGTTTCTTTCAGCTTGCAGCATTTTTTATACTTTTTGCCGCTGCCGCACGGACACGGATCGTTATCGCCTACTTTTGTTTTTCGAACCGGCTGACGTTTGACACCTTTGTCCTGATCGCCGTGGGATGCGGTTGTCGGATTTGCAACCTGCTCGCGTTTCACCGGCTCCTGCTGACGAATCCGGATGGTCAGCAGGAGCCGGACGGTATCTTCGCGAATGGAGGCGATCAGGTTGTCAAACATGTCAAATCCTTCGTTACGGTATTCGATGACCGGGTCTTTCTGGCCATACGAACGAAGTCCCATACCGCGTTTCAGTTCGTCCATCGCATCGATATGCTCGATCCATTTGCTGTCAACGGTACGGAGCAGGACGACACGTTCAAGTTCACGCATCATCTGCTCGCCGAATTCCTTTTCGCGCGCTTCATACAGCTTCATTGCACGCTCCACGAGCATCGAAGCGATATCGTCTTTGTCCATGTCGGCACGTTCCTGTACACTGTACTGCAAATCGTCCGGTCCGGTCAGATAGCCGAGATAATGATCGCGCAGTCCAGCAAGATTCCAGTCATCATGCACATCGCCGTCTGCTAAATACATGTCCACATCACTGCGGATTGCTTCGTCGATCATGCCTTCAATGATCTCTTTCAGGTTATCGTTGTTCAGCACTTTCTGGCGCTGGCCGTAAATGATGCCGCGCTGTGTATTCATCACATCGTCGTACTGGAGCACGCGTTTACGAATCGAGAAGTTACGGTCCTCGACCTTGCGCTGTGCTGACTCAATCGAACGGGTGAGCAGACCGGTTTCGATCGGCTGATCTTCTTCCACATTCAAACGATCCATCATTGCCTGAATCCGTTCGCCGCCGAACAGACGCATCAGATCGTCTTCGAGCGAGATGAAGAACCGGCTGGCACCCGGGTCACCCTGACGGCCCGCACGGCCGCGCAGCTGATTGTCGATTCGGCGGGATTCATGACGTTCGGTACCGATAATGAACAAGCCGCCTGCCTCACGGACAGCTTCTGCTTCCGGTTCAATCTGTTTTGCAAATTCATCCTCAAGTGCATGATACTCTTCCCGCAGACGGATGACTTCTTTATCGTCTGTTTCACTGTAGCTTGTTGCCTGTGAAATCTGCTCCTCAGTATATCCTTTTTTGCGCATCTGTGCGACAGCTAAAAACTCTGCGTTGCCGCCGAGCAGGATATCCGTACCACGGCCTGCCATGTTGGTTGCAATCGTGACAGCACCTTTTTTGCCTGCCTGTGCGACGATCTCTGCCTCGCGTGCATGCTGCTTTGCGTTCAATACGTTGTGTTTGATGCCGCGGCGTTTGAGCATTGCGGATAACAGTTCCGATTTGTCGATCGAAACGGTACCGACCAGAACCGGCTGGCCTTTTTCATGGCACTCAATGACCTGATCGATTACAGCGTTGAATTTTGCCCGTTCTGTTTTATAAACCACGTCGTCGTAGTCTTTTCGGATCATCGGTTTATTTGTCGGAACGGCGATGATGTCAAGATTATAAATCTCGTTAAACTCCGGCTCCTCCGTCATTGCCGTACCGGTCATACCGGAGAGCTTGTCATACAGCCGGAAGTAGTTCTGGAACGTAATGGTTGCGAGTGTACGGGATTCTCTTGCGACCTGCACGCCTTCTTTTGCCTCGATTGCTTGATGCAGTCCCTCGCTGTAGCGGCGTCCTATCATCAAACGACCGGTGAACTCGTCAACGATGATGATCTCACCGTCTTTTACGACGTAGTCGACGTCGCGTTTCATGATGCCGTATGCACGGATTGCCTGGTTGATGTGATGCTGAAGTGTCAGGTTCTCCGGATCGGCAAGGTTTTCCACATGGAAAAATGCCTCTGCCTTCTTGACACCTTCCGGCGTGAGCGATACCGTGCGTGCTTTTTCGTCCACGATATAATCTGCATCGACGTCGTCATTTAACTGTTTGGTATCCTCTTCGACCACTTTATGCACGCGCAGACCTCTTGCAAAACGGTCTGCAAAGGTGTAAAGCTCGGTCGATTTTTCGCCCGGACCCGAAATAATGAGCGGTGTACGCGCCTCATCGATCAAGATGGAGTCCACCTCGTCGACGATTGCATAGTTGAATCCGCGCTGTACCATTCGCTCTTTATAAGTCACCATGTTGTCACGCAGATAGTCGAAGCCGATCTCGTTGTTTGTGCCATAGGTGATATCTGCAGCATATGCAGCGCGTTTTTCCTCTGTGGTCATGTCATGGACGATCAGTCCGACACTCAAACCTAAGAATTTATAGATTTTACCCATCCATTCGGACTGATACTGTGCCAGGTATTCGTTGACGGTGACGATGTGGACACCTTTTCCTGCAAGCGCGTTCAAGTACGCCGGCATGGTTGCCACGATCGTTTTGCCTTCACCGGTTTTCATTTCTGCGATACGGCCCTGATGCAGCACGATACCGCCGATCACCTGCACTGGGTACGGCTTTTTGCCGATTGTACGCCATGCAGCCTCACGACACACAGCGAACGCATCCGGCAGAATATCGTCGAGTGTTTCGCCGTCTGCCAAGCGCTCTTTGAGCACTGCGGTCTGCGACTGGAGCTCTTTTGTGCTCATTGCCGCATACGTTTCTTCCAAATCCAAAACCTTTTGCTTAATCGGTTCGATGCGAGCAAGTTCTTTTTTGCTGTAGGAACCGAAGATCTTTTCTAAAAATGACATATCTTCACCTCATAGCAGTTTACGCAATTCTTATTCATTATATCTTTTCACAAGAAAAGATGCAAGGCATTTTTTGTTAATATTCAGTTTTCACGAAAATAAACGCGTTTTTTTCCTTGCCGGACAGATAAAAAACGATCTTCTGCCAAAAAATGATGATTCCGCTGCACCTGTCTCTTGCTTTTATGGACAAAATTGATTATAATATAACTGTGTATTTGCGCCGAATTTTTTATTTAACCAAAATACGGCGCACATCCAGCTTTTCGGATGTGAAAAATGCAATTTTGACCACATGGTTCAAATGAAAGGAGCAGCAATATGAACTATTCTCATGAAGTTGAGAGAATGTGTACTCTCACAAAAGGTCCCAAACACGGTCCTGCCCCGATCCCGGAGGAAGGCCGCTGGGTAAAAGCTTACGAAATCACCGATATTTCCGGTCTGTCCCACGGTGTGGGTTGGTGTGCACCGCAGCAGGGCACCTGCAAACTGACCTTGAACGTTAAAAACGGCATCATCGAAGAGGCTCTCGTTGAGACACTCGGATGTTCCGGCATGACCCACTCGGCTGCTATGGCTGGCGAGATTCTCCCGGGCAAAACCATCCTCGAAGCACTCAACACCGACCTCGTCTGCGACGCAATCAACGTTGCAATGAGAGAGATCTTCCTCCAGCTCGTTTACGGCAGAACCCAGACTGCTTTCTCTGAAGACGGTCTGCCGATCGGCGCTGGTCTTGAGGACTTGGGCAAAGGTCTGCGTTCGCAGGTTGGCACCATCTTCTCGACTCAGAAAAAAGGCGTTCGCTACATGGAAATGGCTGAGGGCTATATCCTGAAAGTTGCAATCGACGCAAACGGCGAAGCAATCGGCTATCAGTTTGTAAGACTCGGCAAAATGCTCGAAGACATCCGTCACGGCGTTGACCCGAAAACTGCTTTTGAGAAAAACATCGGTACTTACGGCCGCTTCAGCGAAGCTGATGGCGCAGTGAAGTTCATCGATCCGCGCGAAGAATAAGACAAAGAGACGTAAGTCAAGGAGGTTTTATCACATGGCACAATTTGAAGGTAAAGAGAGAAGAATGCCGAAAATCGAGAAATGCCTCGCTGAGTATGGCTTTGCTACTCTCGAAGAAGCAAGAGACTTCTGCCTGGAAAAAGGCATCAATGTAGAAGAAATCGTCAAAGGTGTTCAGCCGATCGCATTTGAAAATGCGGTTTGGGCATACACACTGGGCACCGCTGTTGCTCTGAAAAAAGGCGCAAACAAAGCTGCTGACGCTGCTGAGGCAATCGGCATCGGCCTGCAGGCATTCTGTGTTCCGGGCTCCGTTGCTGAACAGCGCAACGTTGGCCAGGGCCACGGCAACTTGGGCGCAATGCTGCTGCGCGAAGAGACCGACTGCTTCTGCTTCCTCGCAGGCCACGAGTCGTTCGCTGCTGCTGAGGGCGCAATCGGTATCGCAAGAACTGCAAACAAAGCTCGTAAAACTCCGCTCCGTGTCATCCTGAACGGTTTGGGCAAAGACGCAGCTTACATCATTTCGAGAATCAACGGCTTCACCTATGTTGAGACAAGCTTTGATTTCAGCACCGGCGAACTGACCGTTGTCCGCGAAGTTCCGTTCTCGAACGGCGAAAAAGCTGCTGTTAAATGCTACGGCGCAAACGACGTGCTCGAAGGCGTTGCAGTCATGAAAAAAGAGAAAGTTGACGTTTCCATCACCGGTAACTCCACCAACCCGACCCGCTTCCAGCACCTGGTTGCAGGCACCTACAAAAAATGGGCAATGGAAAACGGCAAAAAATACTTCTCTGTTGCATCGGGCGGCGGCACAGGCCGTACACTGCACCCGGACAACGTGGCAGCAGGCCCGGCTTCTTACGGCTTGACCGACTCCATGGGTCGTATGCACGGTGACGCACAGTTCGCAGGTTCGTCCTCTGTTCCGGCTCACGTTGAGATGATGGGATGGGCCTCATGGGCATGGGCAATAACCCGATGGTTGGTGCAACCGTTGCTTGTGCAGTTGCTGTCGAAGAAGCACTGAAATAATTGTTTCTTTGAAACGAACCTATTGATTTTCTAAAAAATTCGTTGGACACGTCATTTTAAGCAAAATGCGAATGACGTGTCCAACTTTTTTATGCCGGGGAAAGGAAAATCAAATGGGAAAAATCAGATTGGCAGTGGAACATGACAGGACTTTTGGGGAAGGGTGCGAGGAATATATTTTAGATTGTAAGGCACGCAATTTAAGAAATGGTACACTTCGGCATTACAGCGATTCGACAAAACAGATTCTGAAATATATCGGAGAAAATACGTTGATACAGGATATCGACCAAAATATGATCGACGATTTTATTGTCCAGTTACGCGAGAATCCAGCCTTAAACGACATGAGTTTATACACCTATGCGCGAGACTTTAAAACTTTGATGTATTTCTTTATGCGTAAAGAATATATCCCCACTTTCAAAATTAAAATTCCAAAGGTAGATAAACAGCCAATAGAAACATACACCGACAGAGAATTGCAAGTGCTTCTAAAAAAGCCGAATTTGCGACATTGCAGTTTTACAGAGTACAAAGTATGGGTAATGACAAATTTCCTTTTATCCACTGGCGTACGACAACACAGCCTTATCAATATCAAAATAAAAGATGTAGATTTTGACGCGGGAGTTGTCTATATCAACGTCACAAAAAACAGGAAGCCGCTCATTATCCCCTTAAATACGGATATCAAAAAAATACTGCAAGAATATTTAAAATATCGTAAAGGAGATGCAGAAGATTATTTATTCTGCAATGTGTTCGGAAAGCAATTAGTGAGGTCAACGGTATATCATTCTTTTTACGAGTATAACAAAAACAGAGGCGTTGAAAAGACAGGTATGCACCGTTACCGTCATACTTTTGCAAAGAAATGGATTTTAATAGGTGGTAACGTCGTAACACTTCAAAAAATATTAGGGCATAGTAGTCTTGCGATTACGCAAAATTACCTTAATTTACTCGTAAGTGATATTCAAAAGGAAGTGGAAGAATTTAATATTTTACGCGAATTTAAGCGGGAAGGAATTAAAATGCGGTAATTAAATCAAAAAGTAAAGGGCAAACCGAAAACAATCGGTTTGCCCTCTCTTTTTAACATCTTTTAAGAACTTGCGGCAACTTGGAAGAAGTAATAAATAACTTTTGATAACTTTCCGTTTCTCTCTAAGAACTATTGAGAACTTTCTGCTTTTTTCTTGCGGTTGCGATGAAGAGTATAAACGGAATAGGTATCTTTCAGTAAGACTTTCATTTCCTTAGCAACGTGCTTCGGTCCTATGATTTTCACTTCTTTTCCTAAGCCGAACACCCATCCAAAAAATTGTGGACTTACTGCTATTGGTTCCGTTATTTGAAAATGTTCTTTGTCTGTTTGCACAATATGTACGCCCATACCGAAACGGTCAAAGACCACCCCTGCTAAATAATTGGGGAACTGAATTGTTACCCGCTCCACCTCCCCGCCGTACATGGAAAAATTTTGATTTGTGTAATTCTCTATATCTTGAATATGGGGAGCACTGTAATATTTAGATTTTGTTCCATTATAGCAATTCAGAGTATCAACCTTTTCCATTCGATCAAGTCGAAAATGCTTAATAGAACGCCTATTAAATTCTATTTCTTCAGCAAGCAGATAATAATTTTCTTCTGCATAAATCAGCATGCCTGGAAGTACAATATAAATTTTACCGTTATGCTGCGCCCGCTTTTCTTTTGTAGGTAGATATTCCGTATATTGAAAGGTCAAAAACAGTTTTTCTGCAATCGCTCTATGTACCATATCAATATGAAGATAAATTCCTTCGTTTCCGCTTTTAATATGGTTACGGCGAACTTGCCCGCTTAATTGCACCGCTTCGTGTTTACTGCGAAGGTTGCACAGTTTCTTTGATAATTCCTGTGTTTTCTTTTCGGAAAGGAACTTTGACACTTGTACACAGTCAACCAACAACTTAATTTCCTCTAATGTAAAATCGCGCGATAATACAGCATAAGACAACTTCGGGCGGGGTTTCTTTTCAATATCCATACCCGATTGTATTAGTGCGTCAATATCCAGTTCTATGGTGCGCCTATCTGCTTGTAGCCTTCGGGCGATTTCTTCTATTGTCATGTAGTGGTTTTCGTCTGTTTCTTGTAGGAACATTTCCCTCAAACGCAATAATCGTTCCTGTCTGCTTGCCATAATCTCACCTTTTTATTCGATTCACACTTTAAGTATAAAAGTATAATGGACAAAAAACAAGTAATATGAAACCCACTGTCTTAAATATTTTCTTCTTCAATAAACTCCAAATTCTCAAAAGCATAACGCAATGACAGATTGATTAACTCATTACGGGAACGGTTGCTTTTTAACGCCAACTCATCAAGTTTATCGCTCAATTCCCTATCTATACGTATTGTCATAGTGACAGAACGTGTTGTTTTGGGTTTTATCACGAACTTCTCTTTCATAAAGCAATCACCTCTGTTTATAGTATAGTTGCTTTATATACATTTATATAGAACACGAAAAGCAAACTATTATAGTTGCATTTTTGTTTGCAACATGATATTATAATAGTGACGTGGGGAAATATGTATTAGTCTACTATAAAAGTATTTTGCACACGTTAATTAAAAAATTGAGGAGAGATTTGTAATGAACTATGTACCTGAGCTTGTACTCGAAAAGGGTGAAAAATTTTATCGACTTGGAGGCAATCTAATAAAAGTTTTATGGATTGATCTTGCTATTTTTCTTTCGATTCTTTTGATCGCCATTTTGGGTTGGGGAATCGAGGCTGCCCCTTATGTCCTGTCTGCTCATGTTGAGTATGGTTTTGTTAACATTCTTGTCGTATTGACTTATTTAGGTGTTTTAGTTGGCCTCGTAGGCGTTCCATTTTATTTTTGGGGGCTACATTATATGGTCTTGGGACAGATTGCGAAAAACACAGAAAATAAAGGAGGAAATATCTAATGGCAATGATCAAATGCCCAGAATGCGGGAAAGAAGTATCTGATAAAGCAGCGGTCTGCCCGAATTGTGCATACCCAATTCAAGCGCTAAAACCTGATGGAGTATGTCAAATCAAAATGACAGCGTTACAAAGAGGAGCTTTTGGCGGCAAACAGAAAGCTTTCATGTGGGCAAATGGAAAACTTGTTTGGGAAGGTTTAGTTGGACAAATAGCAGAAGTATTTTTTAACGGTCCAACGTCTGTTGAAATTCAATATAAAATGAGTGCAATGTATTATGGGGGTAAATGCAGTGGTATTATTGATCCCTCAAAAGGTAAAAAATACAGCGTTCACACTCGTCAGGGAGTTATGAAAACAGTTATGGAATTGCAACGCGTAGACTTTATTGATGCAGATTGATACAATAATTTATTATTACTGCCTCCCTTGTGGGAGGCTTTTCTTCTTTTTTGTGCCCAATTGTATCCTGTTGCTGTAGAAGGCACCCGCTATTTTTGTAATTATTATACAGTTAAAATTTGAAAATGCGCCGAATTTATTGTATAATGTATACAGAAAAACAAGAGAGAAACAATGGATAGTTGTTTCAAGAAGCAGTGCAAAATGTACTGCTTCATTTTATTTTTAATGACAATTAAAATTTAGAAAGGACTGAAAATTTAATGAAGGGTACAAAGTGGCTTTCAGAAGCAGTAGATATCAGTGACATTAAAAGTGGAATATTTAACGTAATAAAAGCACCTTGCGGTAGTGGTAAAACAACCTTTGCATTGGGACGCCTTACGAAAATAGCAAGCAGAAACAGCAAATATCTTTATGTGATTGATACTACAAACGGGCGCGATCAAATTTTGAAGAATCCAAATACCACGGCATATAGTCATGAGTGGGAAAATTTTGTAAAACAAGGAAATCGGCCGCAACGCGTTATTGGCGAATATGACTTTTATGATGAAGATAAAATCATTGTAATCACCTATGCCAAATTTGGAGCTTTAACGAATAAAATCCCAAATTTCGGTTATCAGTTTGAAGCGATTATTTGTGATGAAATCCATCAGGGAATTCGCATGACTTCATATAAAAATGAAGACAGTAGTGATGGGCAATATACTTTAAAGGCAGTTCAGAGATTGGGAGAGTTAATAGATCACTCTAATGTCAAAATAGTTGGGTTATCTGCAACACCCGCTATTACTGAAAAATATTTTTTCCAGGATAAAGTCCACTATATTCCGGTTGACCCGGATGTGCGCCAGTATGAAACTTTCGAAACTATCAAATACAATGATATAAATTATATTGTTGACACCATTCAAGAAGGTGATAAAGTAATTGTTTATGTCAAAAGTATTACTCAAATGAAACAACTATGGGAAAAGATAAAAGAAAAGGGCATTAGCAAATGTAGCGCTATTTGGAGCACACAGAGTAAAGATCATAAAATGACTGATGAACAGGATAATGTACGGCGCTATATTATAGAGAAAGAGAAACTGCCACCAGATATTGACGTACTTCTCATTAACGCTAGTTGCGAAACAGGAATCAATATTCGGGGACAAGTTGATTATATGTTTGTTCATGACAGAACAGAAGATACGCGTATGCAAGTACGCGGACGGTATCGGGACGATTTAAAGAAGTTATATGTACTGGACTATGATACAGAAATAATCGTGCCAGACGAATATTTAGATAGACCTTTATCTGTTGAAGAGAGAAAAGAACTATGTTTAAAACTAAAAGTTAAGGATAATAAGGGTAGAGTCATTGGATGGCCTTCACTTGAACAGCGCTTAACAAAAAATCACTATCAGGTGACAGAAATAAGAATAGATAATAAGAGGTATCGCATTATCACAGAACACGATGCCAATTTATAATAATCTATATAAATACTCTCTAAATTTTGGCATTGCTTTGATTGTGCCAAAATTTATATGATATATACTACAAAAATTAAAATTTGGAAAAGCAAAAAGCATTTCGGTCTGACAATGTGCGTGGGGAATTTTAAAAAATATAAAACCGATATTTTTCATATACCAAAACCTCCCCCACCTTACCCGCTCCCTTTTTATTATGATTGCTTTTAATATAAGAAGTTGTTCATTATCTTACTTCTAAGTAGTAAAAATAATAAATTCTCTTTCTGCTTCCAAGCAGAATACTATATGAGGTGAAAAATGAACAACGATACCTTTGTAAATGCCATACTTCGTATGCGGAATGAAGATATACACGGTGGTCACGCAGAAGAACACCGACAAGAAATGTTTGATATTGCAAATAAAGTGATAAACGAATATGCCGACACTAATTTAAGACAAATGATCCGTCAAATTGTCAATGAAGAAATAGCATTTAAGTTAAGGGAACTTGAAAACGCGCAAATCAATATTAACTATGATGTCAAAAGTACTGTAGCAAAGACCACAGAAAAGATGATTAAAGATGTCTTTGAAAAAGAAATGGACAGAGTATTTAAGAAGCACGGTATGACTGTGAAATGGAAATAAACGACGAAAGAGAGAAAAGCCATTTGTGCTTTTCTCTCTTTCGTCGTTTCTCATTCATGCGGTTTTCTGTTCTTCCCGCTTTTCTGCTGGTACAGTTTGCTCTATAGGGAATATCCTTGTTTGCGGTTTCCTTCCAAAATCACTTGTTAGGTTACCCACTTCGTCAAAAGAAGGAATATCTTTGTAATTGGGGAAGGTTTGCATAAACCATCTCTTTACATTTTGATAGGCGTTACCGCCTTGCCCTTTTGCCAATTCCTTTACTTTTTCGAACTGAATCAAGAGAACGTCAGAATCATTTTGGCACGCGATAAATTTCTTCATTTTCTCATAAGTTAGTCCGCGTGTTTTCCTTGCTGCGTTTCTTGTAATAAAGCGCATATGCGGTAATTCATTTTTTAATCCCATAAGCGTGTTATATGCTTCGCTTCCTTTTTCACTTGCTTGCGTACAAAACGCTTTCGTCAGGATAATAGTCCCGCTCACAAAATTAATCTTATATCCGTTTTTCATTATTTAACACTTCCTTCCATTTCTTAATTTTTGGTGAGTGATTCAATAGAAACGGTCTGTTCCTCAGTTTCTTTTGTCTTTTGCTCTTTCTCTTTTGATAACTGTTCAAGCCACTTTCCGTATTCGGGATATTTCTTAGTAAACCAGTCCTTAACATAGACATAAGGCGAAGGAAACACACAGGAAGTCTTTTGTACCTTTTCAAATTCGGCAAGATCTGCTTTTGCATCAGTGACACTTTCAGTAATATACTTCTTCATATTGCTATACGTTAAATTACGATTTGTTTTTTTTCCTTCCTTTCTCTTGATTTCCCGCAATTTGATTTTATATTTAGGATAATCGGTAATCAAGACTTTCAATTCGGTATATTCGGTATTGTTGATACTGCTTATTGCTTTCTTGTAAAATGTCTTCGATACAATAATAGTTTTATTCATAAAATCAACAGTATAATTATTTGTGTTTTTCATAGAGATTGCTCCTTTCGGCGGTTGGTCGCTACCCTTTATTTTGTACCGCTTAAGGAAGGCGCCTTTCCCTTTGCTGTGACTATATTATAGCGTATATACTATGCAAGATTCTGCCCCTGAAAAATGAAAGAATTTAGACGTTCAGAAAAAGCCCGCAAACCCGCATGGTTACTGGGTTTATCGGCATATGGCTGCGCATCATTTTGCGATTTCTTATAATAAGAAAAATTTTTCATATGAAAAACCGCCGGCATTTTCAAAGTGTTTGGTGACTGCTTTTATTTATTAGTTGTTATTTTTTCTTGCATAGTCGTTGATAGTTGCAGGAAGACGAACAGAAATCTTTAGAAGTTACTTGAAGATGTTAAAAGTTGTTATTTTATTAAAGCGTTCGTTAAAGTACACCTTTGCGGATATATAAAAACAATTCTGTTTATTTGTTCGTAAAATATAGATTTTAATTTACAAATATATTCGTAAATATATTGACTTTTACGAATAGTTGTGGAATAATAAAAACAAGTCAGAAAGGAGGTGAATAGATTGGAAAGCAGAACCTATTATTATGCGAGAGTTTCAAGTAAGGAACAGAATCTTGACCGTCAGATTGCCGCATTTAAGGCGCTAGGCGCACAAGAGAGGGATATTATCACCGATAAAGAAAGTGGCAAGGACTTGGAAAGGATAGGATATCAAGCACTTAAAAATGCCATGTTGCGGCGCGGCGATACTCTTGTGATTAAATCCCTTGACCGTTTAAGCCGAAACAAATCAGACATTAAGAATGAGTTGCAGTTTTTCAAAGATAACCAAATCCGCTTAAAAGTGATTGATTTACCGACCACTATGATGGAACTACCAGAAGGTCAAAAATGGGTTTTTGAAATGGTGAATAACGTTCTGATTGAAGTCTTGGGAACTATTGCAGAGCAGGAACGCGAAATTATACGCAAGCGGCAAGCAGAAGGAATAAAAGCGGCAAAGGCAAAGGGCAAAATATTAGGACGTCCCGCTTTGCAATTCCCTAACAATTGGAAAGAAATCTATTCTTCTTGGAAAGCGGGGACTATCACCGCTAAAACTGCAATGGAACAAACGCAAACCAAACGCACCAGCTTTTATAAGTTGGTGAAACTTACTGAAGAAAACAATTAAATCCGGCTTGTAAAGAGTATATACACCGGCATTTTGCTTATAAAATAAATAGAATGATGTGTTTAGCTTTTTAGCGTAGCACAAGCGCAACCCCCGTAAGTACTGGCATTGATGGGCCTCATGGGCATGGGCAATAACCCGATGGTTGGTGCAACCGTTGCTTGTGCAGTTGCTGTCGAAGAAGCACTGAAATAATTGTTTCTTTGAAAACAAACGATCATAAAAAGACGCCGCAAAACTTGCGGCGTCTTTTTTGCTTGCAGTATAAGCAAACTGCATGAAGTAAGTTTTGCAGCAGTGAATAGAACTTTGCATATCATGCCGCAGGGTATATTTTTGTGCAGAATGCGGATAGAAACGAGCGCGTACTTGTGCTATACTGTTTCTCGCAGTTTTTCTGCAGTCAGTCGCAAGAACCTGACTTAAAATAAAACTACGAGAGGATCTTTACAAATGAAAAACACAAAAACCATCACTCGCGCGGCGATGATCGCAGGCTTGTATGCTGCAATCACATTCGCCACATTCTTTATGTCGTTTGGTGCAGTTCAATATCGTGTGAGCGAAGCACTGACGATTCTTCCGGTCTTTACCGCATCAGCAGTTCCGGGTCTTTCGGTTGGCTGTGCACTTGCCAATCTGGTTGGGTTTATGCTGGGTGTCAATCCCGTTGGTGCGCTGGATGCTGTGTTCGGCACAGCAGCAACACTGATTGCGGCATTGATTACATGGCGGATCGGAAAATGTAAAAACCGTGTTGTGCGTTATACGTTGGCGCCGCTTCCTCCGGTGCTGTTAAACGCTGTCATTGTCGGATTTGAAATTTGCGTCTTTTTTGTCGGCACGCTTACCTGGGAAACGTTTTTTGTGAATGCATTCTTGGTTTTGGTGGGCGAAGCAGTTGTTTGCTATGGCTTGGGACTTCCGCTGATGGCTGTTTTGGAACACAAGGGTCGTGCAAAACATATTTTCGGTTAATTTCGCCATGAAATACACTGGCGAATTTGAAGAAAAATACGCCGTTTTGCTTGCATTGTTTCGGTCTTTTTGCTAATATATAAATATAGAAATCGGAACAAAGGAAAAGGAGTGTTTTTCGATGAAGTTTCTTGCCAAATTGGCCGGTGTGCTTACAGTCACTGCTGCAATTGCAGTTTTGGTGAAAATTCTGATCGATTTTCTGTATGACCAATGCGGAGAAAATTATATTTCGACGCAGGAAATTGAATAAACTGAATAGGATAAAGAGAAAACCACTGCGTCTGCGGTGGTTTTTCTTGTCGAAAAAGGAGGCGAATGACATGAAGATTTTGAATTTTGGTTCGATGAATATTGATGATGTCTATACGGTTTCTCATTTTGTCAAACCGGGAGAAACGATCAAACCGATTTCTTATGAGCGGTTTTCCGGCGGAAAGGGACTCAATCAATCGATTGCACTTGCTCGTGCAGGTGCCGAGGTGTATCATGCAGGCATGATAGGTGAGGACGGTGCGTTTTTAAAGGAACTGCTCACTGAGTCCGGTGTCCACACAGAATTTGTGCAGACCGTTAATACACCGACAGGACGCGCGATTATCCAAGTGGAGGAGCGTACCGGGCAAAACTGTATCATTTTGTTTGGCGGAGCGAATCAATGCGCTGCACGCGAGCAGATCGACGCGGTGCTTTCGCAGTTTGGAGAAGGGGATTGGCTTCTTCTGCAGAATGAGATCAATGAGATCGGCTATTTAATGGAACAGGCACACACACGCGGAATGACGGTTGTGTTCAATCCGTCACCGTTTAATGCCTCGGTTATGCAGTATCCGCTTTCGTATGTCGACTGGTTTTTTGTCAATGAGATTGAAGGCGCCGCGATTGCACGCACCGATACGCCGGATGCGATCATTGCAGGAATCTGTACGCGCTATCCGGACTGCCGCGTGGTGCTCACACTCGGAACAAACGGCGCATGTGCGTATGACCGCAAACAAAAGGCGAGCCATCCGATCTTTCCGGTAGATGTGGTGGATACCACAGGTGCCGGCGATACGTTTACCGGCTATTTTCTTCATGCGATTGCGTCGGGTGAAACACTTTCGGCTGCACTGCGGACGGCGTCGGCTGCATCGGCGCTGGCTGTCAGCCAAAAAGGCGCTGCGCCGTCGATTCCGACTGCAGAAGAAGTGTCGAATTTTTTGAAATGACAAGAAAACAAATCGTAATCCCTTGTCGAAGTCCGTATAATATGGTAATATATAAGAATTGAGATGTTGCAGGAGGTTTTATTCATGAAAAACGCTTATGAAAGTCCATTCAGCACCCGATACGCCAGCGATGAAATGCAGTATCTGTTTTCCGCAGATAAAAAATTCAAAACATGGCGCCGGCTGTGGGTGGCGCTTGCCCGTGCAGAGATGAAACTCGGTCTGCCGGTTACACAGGAGCAGGTCGAAGAACTTGAGTCCCATTTGGACGACATCAACTACGATGTGGCACAGGCACGTGAAAAACAGGTCCGTCACGACGTTATGTCTCATGTATATGCATACGGTGTGCAGTGCCCGAACGCAAAAGGAATCATCCATCTGGGTGCAACTTCCTGCTATGTCGGTGACAATACTGACGTTATTATTATGAAAGAAGCGCTGCAGGTTGTCCGCAGAAAGCTCATCAACGTCATTCATCTGCTTGCGAAGTTCGCAGACGAATACAAATCGATGCCGGCACTCGCATACACGCATTTGCAGCCGGCACAGCTGACCACCGTTGGCAAACGTGCAACCCTTTGGATCAACGAACTGCTCATGGATCTTGAGGACCTTGACTACCGTGTTTCGACACTCAAACTGCTTGGTTCCAAAGGCACCACCGGTACACAGGCAAGCTTCCTTGATCTGTTTGACGGCGACAGCAAAAAAATCGACGAACTCGAGCAGATGATCGCGGAGGAAATGGGATTCTCTTCGGTGGTTCCGGTTTCCGGCCAGACCTATTCGAGAAAAATGGATTCGCAGGTGCTCGCTGTGCTGAGCGGTATCGCGCAGTCCGCAAGCAAATTCTCGAACGATATGCGTATTTTGCAGAACTTCAAAGAGATGGAAGAGCCGTTTGAGAAAAATCAGATCGGTTCTTCGGCAATGCCGTATAAACGCAATCCGATGCGCTGCGAGCGTGTGACCGCACTGGCGCGTTACGTCATGATCGACAGCTTGAACCCGGCGTTTACCGCAGGTACCCAGTGGTTTGAGCGTACACTCGACGACAGTGCAAACAAACGTATTTCGGTTGCAGAGGCATTCTTAGCAGTTGATTCGATTCTCAATATCCTTTTGAATGTCTGCGACGGTCTTGTTGTGTATCCGAAAGTGGTCCGTCAGCGCGTGCTCAAAGAGCTTCCGTTCATGGCAACGGAGAACATTATGATGGAAGCAGTCAAAAAAGGCGGCGACCGCCAGGAACTGCACGAGCGTCTGCGTATGCACTCGATTGCAGCAGGCAAAGTGGTCAAAGAAGAGGGCGGCGAAAACGATCTGATTGACCGCGTCTGTGCAGATCCGGCATTTATGCTGTCGCATGATGAAATTGATTCGATTCTCGTGCCGGAGAACTTCACCGGACGCAGTGCAGAGCAGGTTACCATTTTCTTGAATACATGTGTTCGTCCAATTGAAGAAGCGAATCGCGAAATTTTAGGTGAAAATGCTGAACTGAGCGTGTAAACTCTGTTGACTTTTGGATAATACTGTCGTATAATAAACGACGTGAGTGTGATTCGGGATTCTTAGTATGAAAAATCCGGGGTCCCGCATCAACAACAGTACAAAGGAGATTCAGTCCCATGAAACGTATTGGAAAACCAATATTTTTTATCGTTGCTGCTTTCATCTTTGTCTTTACCACGCTGGCTTTCACCGGCTTGCACACAACATACGGCGATAAAACAACGACCTATGTAAAAGGTGCAGGTGATATCCGTTGGGGTATTGACATTCGCGGCGGCGTCGATGTCACGTTTACGCCATCAGAAGGCATAGACGCAACCGAAGAGCAGATGAATGCTGCTACCGAAACATTAAAACAGCGTATGGTGTCGCTCAACATCACAGACTATGAAGTGTACACTGACGTTCAGAAAGACCGCATCATCGTTCGCTTCCCGTGGAAAGAGGGCGAGGAGTCGTTTGATCCGGAAGCTGCAATCGCAGAGCTCGGTGAGACCGCATTGCTCACATTCCGTAAAGGTGCAGAAACTGATGAAGAAGGCGTACCGACCGGCGAGGTGTTGTTCGAAGGCGGTCATGTCAATAAAGCAGAAGCGCTTTACGGACCGGTTACAGACGGCGGAAGCAATGAATATTTCGTAAGCCTCGAGCTTGACGATGAAGCTGCAAAGATTTTTGCAGATGCAACCGGCAGCATGGTCGGCACAAGCAATACCATCTCGATCTGGATGGATAACACAATGGTGTCGAATGCGACGGTCAACGCTGCTATTACCGATGGCAAAGCAATCATCACAAGCGGCGGCAGCTTTACAAGGGAAGATGTAGAAAGCCTTGCAAACAAAATCAATGCCGGCAATCTTCCGTTCAAACTGGAAACCGAAACATACAGTACCATTACACCGACACTCGGTCAGGGCGCATTGTCCGCAATGACACTGGCAGGTGCGATCGCATTCGTGCTGATCTGTGTGTTCATGATCGTGATGTACCGTGTACAGGGCGTTATCATCAGCATCGCACTGCTCGGTCAGGTTGGCGGTATGATCGCTGCAATTTCCGGCTTCATTCCGGGTATCAACAGCTTCACGATGACCATTCCAGGTATTGCAGGTATCATCCTTGCAATCGGTATGGGCGTTGACGCAAACGTGATCACCGCAGAGCGCATCAAAGAAGAGCTTCGCAACGGCAAATCGATCGATGGTGCAGTCAATGCCGGTTTTGAACGCGGCTTCACAGCAATTTTTGACGGCAACATCACAAACGTTATCGTTGCAGTTATTTTGATGGGTGCATTTGGTTCGTCCGATAACTTCTTTGCGCAGATTCTTTCACCGGTGTTTGGCTTCTTTGGCTTTGCAACAGAGGGTTCTGTGTTCTCGTTCGGTTATACACTTCTTGTCGGCGTTGTGCTGAACTTTGTGTTCGGCGTATTGGCAACCCGTTTGATGACCAAATCGCTTTCGCGTTTCAAATGGTTTAGAAAACCTGCACTTTATGGAGGAGGACTTGCGAAATGAATTTGAAAAGCTTTGACTTCCTCGGAATCAAAAAATATACATTGACTGCTTCCGCAATTCTGATGGGATTGATTATTGCATGTGCACTGGTCTTCGGCGTACTGCTCAACATTCAGTTCTCCGGCGGTACACTTGTAACGTATACATACACAGGAACAATTGATGAAGCAGCAGTAAAAGAGACAGCAGAGACTACACTTCAAAAAAGCGTTTCTGTCAACACCAAAAAAGGTGTCAACAATCTCGACAGCTTTGAAATCGTATTGAATGAAAAAGAGGACATCTCCGCAGATGCACAGGGCAAACTGACGGATGAGATCACCAAGAAGTTTGCAGATAATGATGTAAAACTGCTTTCGAACTCGACCGTTGACCCGATTATCGGTATGGAATTCTTTGCAAAGAGCCTTGTGGCAATTGCACTGGCAGCAGTACTGATCGTTATTTATGTCGCATTCCGCTTTAAGAGAATCAGCGGTTGGTCGGCAGGCGTGATGGCGCTGATGGCATTATTGCACGACGCAATTGTTGCGTTTGGTGTGTTTGTCATCTTCCGCTTTCCGCTCGACTTCAATTTCGTTGCAGTTATTTTGACCATTCTCGGTTATTCCATCAACGATACGATCATCATCTACGACAGAATGCGTGAAAATCAGCGTCTGTACAGCGATTTAAGCCGTACAGTACTCGTAAACCGCAGTATCGGCGAAACGCTTTCGAGAACAATCAACACCACATTGACAACCATTGCAGCAATCGCAGTGATTTGTATCGTTGCAGTTGTTTGCCATGTCGAATCGATTTTGAGTTTTGCATTCCCGCTTTTGATCGGTATGATTTCGGGTACATATTCAACAATCTTTGTCGCTTGCCCGCTTTGGACAATCTGGCAGGATCACAAAGCAAAACGTACACCGAAAAAAACATTTGCAAAATCGGTACGGTAAGTATTGATTGTATCATTTGCTTTCATCAAAAAAGCTTGTCATTCATTGTGAATGACAAGCTTTTTTGTATGATAAATTTTGTTTTTTCGAAATTCAGACTTGCTTTTTGTGTTGGAAACTGATATAATATTCATGTTACAAATCTTTGGATATGCGCCCGTAGCTCAGCTGGATAGAGTGTCAGACTCCGACTCTGAAGGTCGTGCGTTCGAATCGCATCGGGCGTACCAAACCTGCGGTCAGCCATTCGCGACCGCAGGTTTTTTATTTTCATTTTTAAAGAAGAATCAAAAAAGAAGTCTTTTCCATACGGAAAAGACTTCTTTTTGTCTGGTAAAATAATAGATCAGTTTTTGCTGAATTCCTGAAGCTCAAGCGTCGGATTGTGATCAAGTGCCCACTGAATTCCCCATGAATTCGAAAACAACAGCAGATTGTTGCCTTTTAAATCCTGAATCCGTTTTGTATCGGACGTGAGATTCAGTGATTTTGGATCAAGATCTTTGTTGGCAATCCAACGGATGAACTGGTAGGGAAGACCCTGCTGACGAATTTCAACGTTATATTCGTTTTTTAAGCGGTATTCAAGCACTTCGAACTGAAGTACACCGACAACGCCCACGATAACGCGTTCCATGCCGCCGGAGTCAAGCTCTTGGAAAATCTGGATTGCACCTTCCTGCGCAATCTGGGAAGTACCTTTGATAAACTGTTTGCGTTTTAACGTATCTTTCTGTTCGACAATCGCAAAATGCTCCGGCGCAAAGGTTGGAATGCCTTCAAACTGCATTTTTGCACTCGGCGAGCAAACGGTATCACCGATTGAAAAAATACCCGGATCGAATACACCGATGATATCGCCGGCATATGCTTCGTCGACGATTTCGCGTTCCTGTGCCATCATTTGCTGCGGCTGTGAAAGCTTCATTTTCTTTTCGCCCTGTACATGCAGCACATCCATTCCTTTTTCAAATTTACCGGAACAAATACGCATGAATGCGATACGGTCGCGGTGTGCCTTGTTCATGTTTGCCTGAATTTTAAAGACAAACGCGGAGAAATCCTCGGAAAACGGATCAATCTCGCCGATGTCTGCTTTTCGCGGAAGCGGCGACGTTGTCATGCGCAGAAAATCCTCCAAAAACGGTTCCACGCCGAAGTTGGTCAGCGCCGAACCGAAAAATACAGGCGTCAGTTTTCCGGAATCAATGCGGGATTGGTCAAAATCAGCGCCAGCGCCTTCGATCAGTTCCACATCATCCTGTAATGTCTGATAAAGCTCTTCGCCGAGCCGGTCTTTTAAGTCCGGCGCATCAAGCGTCAGTGCAGTTGCCTCGACTTCACGCTGACCGTTGTTTGCTGTGAATGCAACAATTTGCTGCGATTTACGGTCAAACACACCTTTAAAATCACGGCCCGAGCCGATCGGCCAGTTCACGGGATAGGTGTCGATACCGAGTTCCTGCTCGATTTCTTCAAGCAGATCATATGGATTGCGGGATTCGCGGTCCATTTTATTGATAAACGTAAAGATCGGGATATTGCGCATTGTGCAGACTTTAAACAGCTTGCGTGTCTGGTTCTCAACGCCTTTGGAAGCGTCGATGACCATGACAGCAGAGTCTGCCGCCATCAATGTGCGGTACGTATCCTCCGAGAAGTCCTGGTGACCTGGGGTATCGAGAATATTGATGCAGTATCCCTCATATTGAAACTGAAGTACAGAAGAAGTGACCGAAATACCTCTTTGCTTTTCAATTTCCATCCAGTCGGAAACGGCGTGTTTGGCTGTTTTTTTGCCTTTTACCGATCCTGCAAGCTGAATCGCACCGCCATATAACAAAAACTTTTCCGTCAACGTTGTTTTACCTGCGTCCGGGTGCGAAATAATCGCAAATGTTCGCCGTCTTTTAATTTCTTCTGAAATCGAAGCCAACGGTTTCAATCCTTTCTTTTTTTAACTCTCATAAGTTATTATTATATCATAGCATTACATTGAAAGCAAACAAAACTTTGCGTGTCAGGCGATATTTTGATTTGTCGAATGGCGAAAAACACAGCCCTGCATTCATTTTTGAAGTTCTTTTACATATTCGGTAGGGTAACAGCCGGTTTTCTTTAAAAACTGGGCAGAGAAGTGGTTGAGGTCATTATATCCGAGAAGCTGTGCGATCTGCGTGATGGTGTAATCGGAAAACAGCATCAGATGTTTTGCTTTTGCAATTCGCGCGTTAATCAAATAGGCATAGGGTGTTGTCCCTGTGGCTTGTTTAAACAGCCGGATGAATTGATTTTTCGAGTAGCCTGCGCGCTGCGCCAAGCTGTCCAGATCATAATGAAGGTGCGGGCAGCTGTCCATTTCGCTGCAAATGTTTTCGATTTCGCTGTGCGGATGCTGTTCGCTTTTGTCAAACGAGAGAAGCTGATGAAAAATTGGCGCCAGCCAAGGTAGTGTTTCCTCTTGTGTATGGTTATTGCGCACTGCCTCTTCAAACAGCTGTAAATTCATACTCAAGTGTGACGGATGATTTTTTCTCGGAAAACGATGGTCATGAAGCATTTGGCGCAGTTCTTGCTCTTCGTCGCAGTGAAAATAAGCGGTGAACATCGCAGCCGGTTTTTGCGGATCATGGGTGCAGTGGTGATTTTGTGAGAGATCAAACAAAAACGTATCGCCTTCTGAAAGAATATATTCCTCCTCTTCTGTTTTGATTGTCACGCTGTTTTGAAACATATACCACAAATGAAACCCTGTCCATCCGTTTGAATTGGAGATCCAGCTCCATTCCGGACGCAGATAGTCTTTGACCACATAGATTGGATGAATCGTAAAGTTATGAATCTTCATGGTGATATTTTACGATATCTTGATGATAAATTCAATATACAGATTGCGATTTTGCAAATACAATAAAAGAAAAACACGGCGACAGAAGGAGACATTTGATATGAATCAGAAGCATGAAATGAAACAAATTGCACCGAATATTTTTAAAATCACTCGGTTTTATCAAACGGCGCAGGCGCGTGAAAGTTTATTTGTCAAAGAACCTGCGGCTTCGTTTGAACCGAGTGCGGAATATGCTTGTCATTGCGACGCGCAGGGACGCTATCATTTTTTGATCAATCAAAAAGAGGTGCTGTGTGAATGCGATTCTGTTTATACACAAGGGTTTGCGATCGGTGAAGCAGACGGCATCTATGGACTTGGCATCCATCAAAAGAAAGCGCTGAACCGCCGCAACACGGTCTGTCAGATGCTTCAGGTCAACGGTATGACGACCGCAGTGCCGTTTTTTGTTTCTACAGGCGGCTATGCCGTTCTGTTTGACACCTGCGCGTTTATGAGCATCGGCATTGACAAGCCGTGTACGACAGAGCGTCAGGACACATATGATACGGACGAAACAACACCGAATGAGATTCATGTATTCGCAGACGATGCCGATACGTTTACATATTATGTGATTTTGGGAGAATCGATTGCAGAGCAGGTTGCAGGATACCGCACATTAACCGGAAAAGCGCCGATGTATCCGAAATGGGCATACGGATTTTTCCAAAGCCGCGAACATTATAAAACACAGGAAGAGGTTCTTGCGATTGCGCACGAATTCAGGAATCGTCAGATTCCGCTTGATTGCATTGTGCAGGACTGGAACTATTGGGGCGATCTTGGATGGAATGCAGTGGAATGGGACACAAAGAAATATCCTGATCCAAAAGCGATGATTGATGAAATCCACAAGATGGATGCAAAGCTGATGATCTCGGTATGGCCGAGCTTTGGGCCGCAGACAAACATCTGCAAAGCACTCGAACAAGCAGACGGTATTTTGGAAAAATCAAATCGTGAAGAAGAGAACTGGGGAAGAGTCCATGATCCGCTGAATCCAAAAGCTTCCGATATCGTGTGGGACTATATGAACCGCAATTTGTTTTCGCTTGGTGTGGATGCATGGTGGCTTGATTCCACGGAACCGTCTTTTCAAATTGATAGTTCTCTGGCGCTTTTGGATTGTTCGGACTGCTATTTGGGCAAAAATAGCCGTTATCTCAACCACTATGCAATGGCAACATCGCGCAATATTTATAAACACCAGCGTAACGAAACGGACGAGAAACGCGTGTATATTCTCACACGAAGCGGTTATGCCGGACAGCAGGCATACGGCGCTTCGACATGGACCGGAGATATTCGTGCATCATGGGAGGTGTTCCGCCGTCAGCTTTCCTCGTTGCTGAGCTTCAGTCTGTCGGGAATTCCGTATTCCACCACAGATATCGGTGCGTTTTTCGTGTCTCATCCAGCTTTCATGGAGCATCCGTATGAAGGCGGCAATGAAAATGAGGAATACCGCGAATTGTACACCCGCTGGTTCTGGTTTGGCGCATTCAGCCCGCTGTTCCGGTCGCACGGTACAGATACACCGCGTGAAATGTGGTTTTTCGGTGAACCGGGCAGCGAGTATTATGAATCGCAGCTGGCGGCAAGCCGTCTGCGGTATGCGCTGATGCCATATATTTATGCTTCTGCATTCGATGTGTACAAAAATGACAGCACGCTGATGCGTCCGCTTGTCATGGAATTTGGTACAGACGAGCGGGTCAAAGATATTTCGGATACGTATTTGTTTGGCCGCAGTCTTTTGGTGCACATTGTGACAGAACCGAACCGCCGAACAGCAGAAGTCTATCTGCCAAGCGGCGCAGATTGGTTCGATTTTTATACCGGAAAACGATATGAAGGCGGGCAGGCAGTGACTGTGGATGCGCCGATTGCGCACATTCCTGTGTTTGTAAAATGCGGCAGCATCGTTCCGATGGCAGAGCCGGCGCAATGTACCGCACAGCAGGATGAAACACACCTCAAACTGTATGTGTATTCCGGCGCAGACGCAAAAGTGATGTACTATCAGGATGAAAACGACAGCTATCGCTATGAGAACGGAGATTACATGCAGATTCCGATGTCGTGGAACGACGCAGAACACCGACTGACCATCGAATCGCCGTGCGGAAAACCTGCACTGTTTGACAGCAACAAGACAATCGAGCTTTACTTAAACAACGAATACCAGAAAACCATATCGTATTGCGGGGATCGGTTGGAAATCTTGCTGTAAGGGAGGCGGCAATATGTGTGAGATGACACCAAAACAAAGACTTCTTGCCTCGATTCGAGGACAAGAAGTCGATCATGTACCGTTTTCGCCGTTTCTTGCGTATTATTTTGATTTTTTGCCCAACGATGTACGGGAAAAAGGGGAGCTTTCCTATTTGCAGCAGATGGGCGCTGACCCGCTGCTGCGCGGTGGTGTGTGTGCATATGAAATTCGGCCGAATCACTGCACTGTTTCCGTGCGGACGGAGGGCAATAAGCGATATGAAACAATCACTACGCCAAAGGGAAATTTATATTCGGAATATACGTATGTTTCGCAGGCCAATACCTGGTTTCTGACGAGGCATCCGATTGCGGATGCATCACAGATTCCGGCTGCAATCGCTTATTTTGAAGATCTTCAGGTGATCGAAAAGATCAAAGAAGCCAACGAGCAGGTGGAGCGGTTAGGAGAAGGCGGATTGCAGCTTGCAATTTTGGGAACACATATGAAATCCGCCTACCAGTATCTGCTTGAAAATTTTGTGGGTACAGAGAATCTTGTTTATCTGACGATGGATGAGCCGGAACAGCTCGATGAACTGCTTGCTGTGATGCAGAAAAAGAATCTTGAAACAGTGCAAATCACTGCGAAAAGCAATGTGGGCGCATGCATCAGCTGGGAAGACAGCTCTACAACGAACGTGAATCCAGCGCTGTATCAAACATATATTGCCCCGGAAATCGCCCAGTGGTGTACGGTGTTAAATGAAGCAGGAAAGCCATATGTCCAGCATGCGTGCGGCCATATCAAACATCTTCTGTCGCCAATGGCGGCGCAGGGTGTTTCTGCGATTGAATCGATTTCTCCGGCACCCACCGGGAATGTGACGATGGCAGAGGCGTTTGAAGCACTGCCTGCACAGGTGAGCCTCATTGGCGGCATCGAGCCGACACAGATTCTAAACGATTCGGTTTCATCTCTGCTTGAATATGCAGATATGCTTTTGTCAATCAGAAAGAACCGCGGGTTTATCTTGGCCAACAGTGACAGCTGTCCGCCCGGTGTTGATTACGAGAAATTTGTCGCATTGGCGAACTTTTTAAAACAACGTAGCGTACATTAAGAAAACGAGAATCCGTCGGTTTGCGTTTCGTCCGAAAAATACGACAAATAGACATCCTCAAGCATCGGTTTTGCAAAAATAGCATCAGAAACCGGACAGCTTGGATCGTTTAAAAAACGGACGGTCATACCGTCTTTGTCACCGAAGATGTTGCTGACTTTGTGTGTTTTCACAAAATCGGATACATCCTCTTTTGGCAAATGAACTTCACATACCAGTGTTTCCATCCGGCGCAGAATCTGCGCCGGTTCTTCTTTGAGCAGAAGTTTTCCGCGCTTGATCAGAATGATCTCTTTGGCAATATATTCGACGTCCGACACAACATGAGTCGCAAACAGCACGATTTTATCCTGTGCGATTTTGCTGATAAAGTTGCGGATGCGAATGCGTTCTTTCGGGTCAAGTCCGGCGGTCGGTTCGTCGAGAATCAGCAGGGAGGGATCATTCAAAAGTGCTTGTGCAATCAAAATACGCTGTTTCATACCACCGGAATATGCGCCGAGCTTTTTCGAGGCATCGTCTGTGAGTCCGACCATTTCGAGCAGCTCGGTGATGCGCTGTGCGGTTTGTCTGCGGGGGATTTTTTTGAGCGCCGCCATATACCACAAAAAGCGTTTTGCAGTAAAATCGTCATAAAGTCCTTGCTGCTGCGGCATGTATCCGATCAGGTGGCGGAAGTTGGCACCCATCTTGCGCGTGTCGGTTCCGTCCCATAAGGTACTGCCGCTGTCCGGGCGCAGATTGCCGGTGATAATGTTCATAAGTGTCGATTTTCCGGCATCGTTTGGCCCTAAAAAACCGTAAACGCCCGGTGTGAGTACGGCAGAAAAATCGTCAAGCGCACGTGTCTGTCCGCGTTTGTATGTTTTGGTGACCGATTGAATCGAAAGCTCCATCAGAATATCCTCCCTTCTGTTGCGCAGAATCGCCGGTATGCGGCAAATAAGAACAAAACAGTGAGCATCAAAAGCAGAAGCAACCCTGCAAATGAGCCGAAGATACCGCCTGTGCTGTTCCAAGATGAAAACAGCGTGTATGCATTTGCGCTGCTTATATACCGTATGACCGAGATGCCGGACAGCTCCAGTGCAAGCGGAAGAATGCCCACAGCTGCGCTGACGACAACACAAACCGACAATCGTTTGATGACAGTGGAAATCCAAATGCAGAATGCGGTTAAGAACAGCACACCGACAAGCATACCTGCCTGCCGTATAAATAACGCTGCATCAATGTTTAACGAGATACCGGACAGCATATATTGTTCGATATTTTGCAGTGAGATGTGCATATCAGCGAATGAATATCCGTTTGCCATGGAAATATAAAACGGAACACTGAAAATCAAAAGTACAATCGCGGAAAAACCGCAGGCAGTGAGCACTTTCATCAAAAACAGCCTCGATTTTCCGCTCGCAGTCGTGCGCAGTAAAAACAGCATGTTGTTTTTATATTCCCGTGTGAAAAGCAATACTGTCCCCACGACGATGAACAGGGAAGCAAACATCCCGATCATCAGATCGCGGGTCGGATGAGAAAAAACCCACTGTGCCGAAAATTCGTTTACAATACCGCCCGCAATTCCGCTTGCATCGAGCTCCTTGGCGCGGGAATACTGCATATATAGTCGGTCAAAGGTGTTTTGTTCGACAGGAAGTGTTCCAAACGGCACCATCTTTGCTTGATATTCGGCCACGCCCAGTTCGCCGCGTTCAAATGCGGCTGTCAGATCGTCGACCGTTTTCTGTGCGGCATCCAGTTCTTGTTTGCGCGTGTCAAAATATTGTTCGGCTTTCGGTGTAATCTTTCCTTCCACTTGCTGTAACTCGGCTAAGTAGAACCCCTCCGGCGACAGTTCACTCACATACATCGAGGCCACTGTCTGCGACGCAATCCAGACGCAAGCCAGCAGAACAACAGCCATTTTGCCGATTGCATAGAGCTTTATGTGTTCATGATATAAGATCGAGCGAACACCGACAGAGGGTGGAATCATTCGCCGAAGCCGTTCAAAGATCCATTCAAACGGATTTTTAAAGGAAGCTTTTGCACTCGATCGCGAAAACGCCAGAACAATCAGAATACTTCCTGCGGCAAAGAATCCCAAAAGAAGCCACAGCCACAGATCAGTGCGGGTGACCGGAAAGCCAAATACATTCAGGTTATTATACTGTGAAAACAGCCGATATCCATCCAAAAAAGCGATGGGATTTACAAATTTCAATAGGTTCCATGTGCTGAGTGACGGAATCAGCCAGTATGCACCATAACTTGTGCCGATAATAGCGGCGGCTGCCGCAAATCCAACCATAATATTTTTGATCCATGCAATCAAAACAACAAGTATAACTCCGCAAAGCATCGACGCCAGCAGTTTTGCCGCAAAAAACAGCCAAAGATATTCGCCGACATGCAGGGATAAATTGCTCTCTTTAAAGGCGGATACCGACTGGATTGTCCGGGAAAGATCACCGTACCCATAGAGAAAATGCCCTAAAAGCAGTGTGCCGCCGTAAAGAACTGCCGCCGTGCACAGCACACAGAGTAAAAAAGCGAGTAGTTTTGCCGCGCCCAGTGCAGCACGTCCGCTGCGGCAGGACTGAACGAGGAGCAGTGTGCCGTTTTCCCGTTCCTGCACAAACAGCGCAAATGCGAACAGCAAAATGGCAATCAGAATTGCAAAATCTGCGACGGGAAAATCTGAAACACGCAAAATGCCGGTTTGTGAACCGAATGACAGGGGAATCGTCTTTAAATGCGCGTAATCTGCAGGCGTTTTTTGAATATTCCGATACGAAAAGGTTTCTTTTTTCGCGAATGCGGAGATCGAGAGCATTTGTTGTGCCCGTGTATCCATTTCGCTGAGCCAGTCATGATATTCGGTCAGATACTGCGCATCGCGCGAAAGCTGCTCATACACCTCCTGCCGTAAAAAGAGGGCAGAGGGGTCATCTCCGTATTGCTGCTTGAGTTTTGAAAACCAGGCGGCATCTTCATCGGACAAAGATTCGCCCGTGTTTTCACTGGTGATATATGCAGAAAACGCTTCGTTCATCCGTTCCATTTCCGTACGCGCATCTGCGATTTGTGCCACAGCATCTTCGATCGGTAAATTGCTGTAGGTGCGGAGCTCGCTTTCATAGAGCGTTTGATACTGCTGTGCACGCTCGTCTGTGCCGTCTGTTTGAACGAATGTGACAGCGCAGACAGCAAGCAAAATTCCAAGCAGCAAAAACAGCCAGCGTTTTGAAAAAAGTTTCTGCATTTCATAGCCGAACAGTCTGATCATTTGCATCACCTGCTTTCATGCAGTGTTTTTGTTTTACTTTGTTAAATGCAGAAGCTTCTGAAGTTTGGCACCTTTTCCGATTTGCTGTTTGTCGAGAATATACAGTGTACGGTAGGTGTCAGAAACGGTGATATATTCTCCGTTTTCATAGTATGTTCCCGGTTCAAATTCTAAAAACAGATACCGTTCATCTCCTGTATATAGTGCACATGGATTTCCGTACTGTTCAAACATGGGGATTTCTTCGACTTTTTCTTCCGATTCGCGGTCATAAGTGATCAAAGCGGATTTTTGCCACGATTCTTTTGATCCGGTGATCGGCGGGGTATACAGCTGATAGCAGTATTGATCGTCAATCGAAACACTGCCGAACATCGTTGTTTCCAGATCAGATTGAATATAATCGAGTACCTGTTCGTTTTTTCCGTCCCGGTCTGTGATCGACACAGAAGCGCTGTATAGTTTGGAAAAATCAGTATGCGTGGACACGTTCATCATGACAAGATCTTCGCCGTATGAACTGATGTAGTCATACTGTATGCGCGTTTTATCCGTGCTGTCAGAACGTGTGATATCGCAAATTAAAGCGGGAGAATCCCAATCACCAATGTTCACTTGAAATGTTTCATCAATGATTTCAGTGTCGTTGTAACTGATATACAGACGGTTCCCGTATGCAGAACAGATGGAATAGTTACTATTTGATTTAACAATTTCAAAAATCAGTTCATTTTCTTCTTTATCCGTCAAAGAATATCTTCTTACACCGTCAAATTCATTTGCATAGTAATATCCGCGGTGGATAAATCCCCCCATTAAATTCATTCCGACACGTCGCACTTCATCTTTGGCGGTTCCATCCAATGAGATTTTATAAAGTGTGTACGATTCTAACTCATTTGTTTCTGTTGTCGTGTCTTCGCGTGGCTCGGATACATAGAGCGCATTTTGATACATCCAGAGTCCTTGCGAGCGGGTGCGTGCTGTGCACTGCGCGTTATTGTGCTTGCAGTTCGGTTTGCTGCAAAACGGTACACAGTTGAGCGTTTGTTTGTCAATGATGTAGATTATTCCGGTCGGCGCTAAATAATAATAGCTGTCGTCTGAGGCACACATCCGAAATTCTCCTCCATCGCCAAATCTATTTTGTACATCATAATCCTTTTCGTATGTATCGGTCGTAGGGATGGGCGGGCTGCATGCGCTTAATAACACTGTACTGATGCAGAGAATCAGGAAAAGAGAAATTGCTTTTTTCATAGAACTCGCCTCCTTGTTGTTTGGTACCGTGCTTGTTTTCACTGTGTCACATGCAAAAGCTCCTGAAGCTCTGCGCCTTTTCCGATTTGCTGTTTGTCGAGAACACACAGGGTGCGGTAAGGATCAGACTCATCCACGTGCCCGCCGTTTTCGCCGTAAAGATATCGCTGTTCAAATTCCATGAACAGGTACCGTTCATCGCCTGTAAAAATGGAATAGAAATCACCATATTCATCATAAAATGTGCATGTTTCAATGAGCTGATTCGTTTTTCGGTCGTAAATATGCAGGATGCTGTTTTCAAAGTCTTCTTTTTCTACGTTCACTACGCCCGGCAGTATTGCCTGATAAAAGTAGGAATCATCCGCCCTAATAAATCCGGTCATCACCGAAGAATTGATATCCGTCTTGGGTAAATCGATCGTTTCCTTTTCGTTTCCGTTTTTGTCCATCCAAACAAACTGAAGATTCTGAATCGTTTTCTGATTGTTGGCTGTCAGTGTTTTTAAGCAGATAATCCCCGCATCACCAATATACTGTGTCAAAAGACCGTATGATTCACCGTTTTTTACTTCAATTCGTCCCATGGATACAGGAGAACCAGAAAGATCATTGATATGATATTGATATTCTTCTATGACAGGCTGTTCCTCTGAGCGTGTGGTATTTACATAAATGGAATTACCATACGCGTTTCGAATTGTATAATTTTGTTCATCAGTTCTTTTCAAAATCAGTTCATTTTCTTCTTTATCCGTCAGCGAATATCGTCTTACACCGTCAAAATCGTTTGTATAGTAATATCCGCGATGGATAAATCCTCCCATTATACTCATACCAACATGGCGAACCTCATCTTTGCTGGAACCATCCAATGAGATTTTATAAAGTGTGTAGGATTCTAACTCATTTGTTTCTGTTGTCATGTTTTCGCGTGGTTCTGATACATAAAGCGCGTCCTGATACATCCAGAGCCCTTGCGAGCGGGTGCGCGCTGTGCACTGTGCGTTGTCATGTTTGCAGTTTGGCTTGCTGCAAAATGGTACACAACTGAGTGTTTGTTTGTCGATAAGATAAATGGTTCCGGTCGGCGCTAAATAATAATAGCTGTCGTCTGAGGCGCACATCCGAAATTCCGGCGCATTTCCAAACATGTTTTGCAGATCGTATCCTTCGACGTATTGGTCACTTGTGGGAATGGATGGGCTGCATGCGCTTAACAACATTGTACTGATGCAAAGAATCAGAACCAGAGAAATTGCTTTTTTCATAGAACTCGCCTCCGATCATTGATTGAAAATAAAAAAGAGAAAGCAGGATTGTGGACTGCTTCCTCTTTTGTGTGCGATCATATGTGTGGAAGGGTACAGACCATCATCATATAAAATCAATGTAATTATCAAAAATATGTGCTGATATATTTGATTCGGATGTTCTGCTTGTTTTTCAACTGAATATTTGTAAAAAGAAGTATATCTTTATCATTATTATATATAACAAAAAATATTCTGTCAATGTATTTTCAATATCTTGTTTTAAAATCGTGGTATTATTTTAAAATATTTTAGATCATTTAAGGTGCAATCATAAAAATAGCATCCAACTAAACTGTTCAATTTCACAATTCAGCTGGATGCATTTGTGGAGATTTTGTATTTTGTTTTAAAGAAAAAACCTGCGTGTAACTCAATCAGATCCGCACATACTGCGCAGAAATATAACCTTTTGTGCCGTCTTTGAGCGTAACGGCGTACCATCCGTTCTGCGCTTCACCGTGTACTGTAAACGAGTCACCGCGGTTTACATGCGTAAGAATCGAGGCAGAAGTGGAAGCGGCGGCGCGGATGCGCACGCGGTCACCGGTCGAATATCCCGTTTTGGTTGTCGGCGTGCTGGGCGCAGTAAATGATACATAGTCTGCAGAAATATAGCCTTTTGTGCCGTCTTTGAGCGTGACAGCATACCATCCGCTCTGCGCTTCACCCTGGACAGTAAATGAGTCGCCGCGGTTTACATGGGTAAGAATCGAGGCAGAAGTGGAAGCAGCGGCGCGGACACGCACGCGGTCGCCGGTAGAATATCCTGTTTTTTCGGCAGGAGCAGGCTGATTTTCCGAGATGGTCACATAGGCTGCACTCACATAGCCGATCTGTCCGTTTGCCATCTTGATTTGATAAAAACTTCCGCTTGTTCCGATCACCGTTACGTTGTCACCTTTTTGATAATAGGCGATTGTTTCGCTGTCGGTGGTGGCCTCTTTCCGCACACGGAGAGAGGAGGCGGTTACCGTTCCGAGCAGAGGTGCTTGCGGTGTCGGATGCAGATTTGTTTGCGTCAGCCATTCTGTAAGCTTTGAACGAATCCCGTCGGTTGCCTGTGTCAGCGACCAGGAGCCCATGCCTTTTAGATCATATTGATGAATCAGTCGTGTTTTTTCATAAATGGATGTTTCGTCCTCAAACCACACAGTGTAAGAGCCGGGCGTGAGTTTTTTTCCGCCGACAGAGAGCAGGGAATCTCCTGCGTTTACAGCAAACTGTGCCTTTGGCGACCGCGCGGCGGTGTCGTAGGTGATGGTACCGTTATACTGCTTTACGAGTGTTTCCACCATTGTAAGACTTAAGCCGTTGCCGGAAAATGTGCCGTCACTGCTCCACATACGTCCGTAAAACGGCACACCCACGACAATTTTATCGGCTGTGGTGTGTTCAAGCGCATATTCGATGGATCGTTTTACGAACGAATAGCTTGCAACCGGGCCGGCATTGCTGCCTTCCCAGCTTTCATCATATGCCATTATCATCAAATAGTCTGCATATTTTGCGAGTGCGGCATAGTCATATGATCCGTGCCATCCGGTTGTCCACCCGTTTGGATTGGCGGCTACTGCCACAGAAACTTCTTTGTCAGCAGGGAGTTTTTGACGCAGAAGTCGGACAAATTCTGTGTAAGCATTGCGATGAAGATGTGTAACATTTTCAATGTCTACGTTGACACCATCGAGGTCGTTTTTCACAATTGCATCTGCAACGGATTGCGCCAGTGCTTCGGGATTTGACAGCGCTTTTTCACCGGCAGTACGATTCCAGTGATTACTGAGCATCGGCACGACCTTGATGCCCATTTTGTGCATGGCATCGATAAAGGAGCGGTCTACGTTGACCGTCACAAGGCTGCCGGACGTGTTCAGATCAAAATAGCTCGGCGAAACGGTTTGAAAGGAACCGACCTGCTTGATTTGTTCGATTTGCTGCGACACAGTTCCGCCGTATAGATACGTCATATGAAATCGTGTCTGCAAGGAGGAAAACTGCTGCTGCTCATTCAAAAGGCGCGGAGTAAAACCATCAGCCTGTGCGGCTGCGGCAGAAACTGCCTGCATGGACATGGTTGCAACCAAAACACCTGCCACAAAAATTTTGACGGATTTGATCGGAAGTCCCGCTGCTTTTTCCTGAATCGAGAGAAAAAAGTTTCTGCGCTGTTTGGAATCATGTTTGCTGTGAGACAAAAATTCCCGTGCAAATTCCGCGTCTGTTTTGTCAAAGTATAAATGCAGATCATAGCTTCGGCTGCTGTTTTCAATAATTTCATAACGATACATCGATTTCACCATCCTTGGTTGTTAGTATGACCACAAATGGCAAAAAATAAACCATCTCCTGCTTTTTAAGCAGGAGATGGTGCAGAAACCTTGGTGAGGTTAAAACGAGGGCGGTGCCGGCATTTGCAGAAAGCGGATGCCGTTTCTGAACATTTGATCTGCCATATATGCCATTTCTTCCGGTGTTTGGCGCATTCCGGTATCGATCCAGTGTTCAAACAGACCGATGCATCCTGTGACAACAAACACAGAAAAATATTCCGGCACATATGCAATCGGGTGAGAGGGGAACAGCTTTGCCCAGTCTGTTACACATTTGTCCAAGAGCTTGTTGCGGAGCAGGCTGATAAATTCTGCATCACCATGCGTTCCCAAAAACGCTTTGCAGATGCTGGCATGCCGTTCCAAGAAACGGAACATATCACAAAGCATGGAGTGCGGACGCTCGCCGCTGATCTCTGTGTGATGGGTGTTCAGTACAACAGAAAAATCGTCAAGAATTTCTTTGCGAACCTGACAGATCATATCGTCAATGTCTTTATAGTGAATATAGAAGGTCGCGCGATTGATATTTGCGCGGCTGGTCAGTTCCCGTACAGTAATGGCATTGACGTTTTTTTCGAGCATTAACGAGGCAAGACTTTCATATAAAGCTGCTTTTGTTCGTTTGACACGTGCGTTTTGTGCGCGTGCCGGTTTTGATACATGAGCAAACGAGTCCATAATTCTCCTTATCCGCCAAGACGAATCATTTCGTCGATTGGCTTTTTCGCGCGGATGCGCAGTGTTTCGTCCAATGTGATGACTTTTCCGCCGTCACCTTTTAGTGCGTGATAAACATCGCCCAAATTTGTAATGCGCATATCCGGGCAGAACAGCTTTTTGGACAGCACATAAAAATGACGGTCAGGATAACAAACGGAAAGAAAATCAGCGACGCTTTTTTCCGTGCCGATGATGCAGTCGTCAGAATGTGTGTGTGCATACCGAAGAATATCCGCAGTGGAACCGGCAACATCTGCGTGCCGAATCACCTCGGGCGGAAGTTCCGGATGCATCAAAAGCTTTGCGTTTGGATATGCGGCTTTTGCAGCGAGGACTTCTTCTTCAGTGACAGCATCGTGAACAGGGCAGCATCCCTCCCAGACTTCGATGTGTTTGTGCGGGAGTGCATTGCGGACAAATCGTCCGAGGTTTTTGTCAGGAATAAACAGGATCTTGTCCTGCGGCAGTGCGTTTACAATTTTGACTGCACTCGATGAAGTAACGCAGACATCGCTCACCGCTTTTAACTCCGTGGAGGTGTTGATATACGCAACCACAGCATAATCGGGGTGCTCTTGTTTAAAAGCAATGACGCGTTCCGGTGAAATCTGCTCCGCCATTGCGCAGGTTGCGTGTTCGACAGGAAGAATCACGTTTTTTTCAGGACAAAGCATCTTGAGTGTCTCTGCCATGAAGAGCACGCCGCATAAAATGATGGTGTCACAGTCATATTCGTGCGCTTTTGCACTCAATGCGAAAGAATCGCCGGTCAAATCGGCAATTTCCAAAATGTCAGGGGATTGATAGCTGTGTGCAAAGATCTTTGCGTTTTTTTCTTTTTTGAGTGTAAGAATTTGTTTTTGCAGATCGTTTAACATAAAAAAGAGCACTCCTTGCTTTTTTCGCTGCGAAAAGGCGGAAAACGATAAAAACCGACACAATGTCTTGTTTGAATCTATGATACACGCAAAACAGGCCCTTGTCAAGAAGCGAAAAGCCTTTACAATAGGCATTTGTTCGATTATAATATAAAGATGTATACGTGTCTTAAAACCGAATGATAGATTTGTTGCGGAAGTACCGCAGAAGGGTGGATTTTCTTGTTATTTTATGATGAAACAAAAGTCGAGCTTGCAAACCTTGCACCACAGCTTGATGAGTTAAAAAGTGCACTTGGAATTGATAAAAAGAAACTGGAAATTGAAGAATTGGAAGGCCGTGCGGCACAGCCTGATTTTTGGGATAACATGGAGGAGTCGCAGAAGGTGCTCCGCCATACAAGCCAGCTCAAAAGTGCAGTGGAATCGTATGAGAAGCTGTGCGCACAGCACGAGGATCTTGTGACGCTCGTGGAGATGGCGATTGAGGAAGATGACGAAAGTGTCGAGGAAGAACTCCGCACCGAGCTTGATGCGTTTAAGGAAACACTTGAAACGTTAAAACTTCGTACCTTATTAACAGAGGAATATGATGCAAACAACGCGATCCTTACATTCCACGCAGGTGCAGGCGGAACAGAGGCACAGGACTGGGTCAGCATGCTGTTTCGTATGTATCAGCGCTGGGCAGAGCGCAAAGGTTTCAACGTTAAAACGCTTGACTATCTTGCAGGCGACGAAGCAGGCATCAAGAGTGTCAGCTTCATTGTCGAGGGCGAGAACGCATACGGCTTTTTGAAGAGTGAGAACGGCGTCCATCGTCTGGTGCGTGTTTCGCCGTTTGACTCGTCGGGACGCCGTCACACATCGTTTGCATCGCTTGAGGTTATGCCGGAAATCGACGACAGCATTGAAGTCAACATCCGTCCGGAGGATTTGCAGGTCGATACCTACCGTTCCGGCGGTGCAGGTGGTCAGAACGTCAACAAGGTGTCGTCGGCAGTGCGTATTACGCATATTCCGACCGGCATCGTCTGCGCTTGCCAGACCGAGCGCAGCCAGCTGCAAAACAAAGCGAACGCAATGAAAATGCTCAAATCAAAGCTTATTCAGATCAAAGAGCGCGAGCATTTTGACAAAATCGAGGATATCAAAGGCGTGCAGAAAGAAATCGCATGGGGCAGCCAGATCCGCTCCTATGTTTTCATGCCGTATACCCTTGCAAAAGACCATCGCACCGGCTTTGAAAACGGCAACATTCAAGCGGTGATGGATGGCGACATCGACGGCTTTATCAATGCATTCTTAAAAGCAAAGAGCCGCGGCGAACTGTAACACAACCAATCGTTCACCCATATACTGTCACTGAGAGGTGATTGATATGGGTGAATATCTTGCAATGGCCTTTTTGATCGTGACAAGTCTGCTTGGAATCATTTTGCTGGCGCGGCTTTGTCTGATGCAGCTCTGCGGCGGCGCGTGCCCGCGCGGCGTCCATGTACTCCCGCTGTCGGGCGAGGTGACATGCGCGGAGTGGATGCTTCGTCGATTGTTATACCGAGGTGCGAAGCAAATTGTCGTCATTGACCTTGGATGCAGTGCACAGACACGCGAGATTCTCAGGCGGTTTTGTGATGATCATGCGGCGGTGACCGTCATTTCACCGGATACATAACGGAAAGGAGCACTATGAGCACACAGGAATATGTGAAAATCTCCGGCTGTGTGGAGGAGATTATCTATAAAAATGAAGATACCGGCTTTTGTGTGCTCGATGTAAGCGTCGATAATGAGCTTATCTGTGCGGTGGGAACGATGGTTTCCGTGGAGCCGGGCGAGGAACTCGAGCTGACCGGCTATTTTGACACGCATCCGGTGCATGGTGAGCAGTTTAAAGTGCAGATGGTGGAGCGTCGGCTTCCCGCGACGTCGAGTGCGATCCGGCGTTATCTGTCGAGCGGTGTGGTCAAGGGGATCGGCCCTGCGACGGCACGCAATATTGTAAACTGCTTCGGTGACGATACGTTAAAGATTATCGAGGAATCGCCGATGCGATTAGCGGAGGTGCCGGGCATCAGTGCGGCAAAGGCGCAGAAATTGGCCGGTGCATTTGCGCAGGTGTTCGGTGTACGCACCTTGATGATGTTTTTGTCAAAATATCAGGTCACACCGATGCAGAGCGTTGCCATTTATAAGGAATGGGGCAATCACGCGATGGATTTGATCAAGCAGAATCCGTATATTCTGTCGCGTGCCTCGTTCGGCATTTCGTTTGCCACAGCAGACGCGATGGCAACGGCGTTCGAGCTGCCGCCCGAAAACGAAGACCGGATTTTAGCAGGCATTCAGTTCGTGTTAAAGCACAACACCGCAAACGGACATACGGCACTGCCGTCCCGATTGCTGCTGCCAACTGCCGCAAAGCTTTTGCAGCTTTCAGAGTCAGCAGTGGAAGAAGTACTCAAACAAGCGGTGTCCGATGGTGAACTCTATGAGGAAGAGGGAACGCCCGATCTCATTTTTTTGCCGGAATATTATATGGCGCAGCAGAACATCGTGTCGCGGATTTCACTGATGCTTTCCTCGTATCGGGAGCCGCAGCCGCAGATTGACGAAGTGATTTCGCTCATTGAATCGGAAAAGGGGATTCACTATGAATCCTTGCAGCGCAAAGCAATTGCACAGGCGGCAGAGCATCCGGTGTTCATTTTGACCGGCGGACCGGGTACCGGTAAAACAACGACGGTCAACGGTATGATCGAGCTGTTTGAACAGCAGGGAAAAACGGTGCTGCTGACGGCACCCACCGGACGAGCTGCAAAACGCATGACGGAAGTGAGCGGCAAGGAGGCAAAAACAATCCACCGTCTGCTCGAGGTGGAGCCGGGCTATGCGCAGACGGGCAAGCTTGTGTTTTCTCATAATGAACAAAATCCGCTGTACGGCGATGTCATCATCGTGGACGAGGTATCGATGGTGGATACGTTATTATTTGATGCCCTGCTGCGCGGCATGAAACCGACGGCAAAGCTTATTTTGGTCGGTGACTATCATCAGCTTCCAAGCGTGGGCGCTGGAAACATTCTGCGCGATCTGATTGAAAGCGACTGTGTGCCGACTGTCAGCTTGACACAGATTTTCCGTCAGGCGGCGCAGAGTTTGATCGTCACAAATGCGCACGCGATTGTCAGCGGCGAAATGCCGGAACTCAGACGGAAGGACAACGACTTTTTCTTCCTGCCGCAAAACGACGGAAAACAGGCGGCACAGCTGATTGCCGACCTTTGTGCAACACGGCTGCCGAACACCTACGGCTTTTCGCCGACAGAGGATATTCAGGTGCTCTGTCCGCAGCGGAAGGGTGATCTGGGTGTGATTGTGCTCAATCAGTATTTGCAGGAGCGGTTAAATCCCGCCGCACCGGGCAAAACAGAATGGAAAAGCCCGACGTATCTGTTCCGTGAGCAGGATAAAGTCATGCAGATCCGGAATAATTATGATATTCCGTGGAAACGCGGCGAAGAAGCAGGCGCCGGCATTTTTAACGGCGATATTGGTATCATCCGTATGATCGACCGCGGTTCGAGGACGATGGCGGTCGAATTTGACGCAAGGATTGCGTACTATAGCTTTGATATGTCAAAGGAACTGGAACTTGCCTATGCCGTTACGGTGCATAAGAGCCAGGGCAGTGAGTTTGATGCGATTATTCTGCCGGTGATGGGCGGATATGACAAGCTGTATTTTCGAAACTTGCTTTATACGGCAGTGACCCGCGCGAAAAAGATTCTCATTCTGGTCGGACAGCAGAGCCGCATTGCATTCATGGTGCAAAACGACAAGAAAATGCGGCGGTATACCGGACTTTCCAAAATGCTCAGAGGACGGATGCTCACATGAAGCGGCGGTGCGCAAAAATCGAATATTTGTGGCATATCTTCTTTCCGAACCGGTGTTTGTTCTGCGAAAAACCAATTGCCGGAGATGAGGTGTTTTGTCCGCACTGTGAAAAAGAACAGCCATTGCTTCCGGTTATTTGCAATCGCTGTCAAAAGCCGGTCGGCGCATGCACTTGTATGATTCCGGTGTTTTCTGTGTTTCGCTATGAAGAAGGTGCCAAAACGGCAGTTCACGCGATGAAATTTACAGGTGACCGTGTGACGGCGCAAAAGCTTGCACAGCTGATGGCGGACAGGCTGACGAAACTGTTTGGCTTTACGCTTCCGTTTGACCGGATTGTACCGGTGCCGATGCATAAAAAGGACAAAAAAGACCGCGGCTTTTCACAGTCGGGATGGCTTGCAAAAGCGCTTTCAAAACAAATTTCAGTGCCGTGCGTTGCGGATGCGCTCAAAAAAGTCCGCCGCACCAAAAAGCAACACACACTTTCTGCACAAGAGAGAATGAAGAATCTAACCGGTGCGTTTGCTGTAAAATATCCGGAATGGATTCGCGGTCAGCGCATTTTGCTCGTGGACGATGTGTTCACAACCGGCGCGACTGCGTATGAAACAGCTGAAGTGCTGATTCGTGCAGGTGCATCGTCGGTGACAGTGATTGTTGCGGCGAAAACAACATTTACAGAAAACAATGGATTGTGATATACTGAACATAGAAAAGGTGGTGTGCTCGTATGGGAGCAATGGATATTGGAATTGATCTTGGAACAACGAAGATCATCATATACAAACCCGGTGTCGGCGAGCTTTTGCGTGAGCCTGCTGTCGTTGCGGTGAATACGAAAGATGACACATTGATTGCCGCAGGACAGGAAGCGCTGTTGATGGTGGGAAAAACGCCGGAGTATATCCGTGCGGAGTTTCCGCTTGAAAACGGCGTCATTTCCAATCATGTGATGACGGAGCTGATGCTTAAGGAATTTTTGCACCGCGCGTGCAGCAGTTTCCTTGTTAAGCACCGGTTTGTGATCTGTGTGCCGTCTTCGGTGACCGAGGTGGAGCGCCGTGCAGTGGTGCGGACGATCGTCCATGCAGGTGTGCGCACGATCTACTTGATTGAAGAACCAATTGCAGCGGCACTCGGTGCCGGAATCGACGTCATGCAGCCGAACGGCTCACTTGTGGTGGATATCGGCGGCGGCACGTCGGATATCGCTGTGATCTCGCTGGGCGGCGTGGTTCTTTCGGAATCACTTCGCTATGCAGGAAACCATATCGATGAAGCAATCATCAAGCTGATGCTCTCGAAATACAATTTGTCGATCGGAAAGAAAATGGCGCAGCAGATTAAACAACAGATCGGCAACGTGTGGAACCCATCCAGCGACGAAAAAACAAAAGTACGCGGCAGAAATCTTCTGACAATTTATCCGCAGCAGATTGAAGTGTCGTCGCTTGATATTTACGATGCAGTTTCGCCGTTTGCGCAGATGATCGTGGCGGCAGTTAAACGTGTACTCGACAAAACGCCGCCGGAGCTTGCAAGCGATATTTATGAAAACGGTATCACAATGACAGGCGGCGGTTCGCTTCTGCGCGGACTTCCTGAGCTTTTGACACAGGAAACGGGCATCAAGGCGCGTGTTGCCGACAATGCGATTGAAGCCGTGTCTGTCGGTACGGCAAAAGCGTTTGAGTATGCTGATTTGCTGCAAACCGGTTTTTCGCAGGAGCAGGCAAACAACTATTAACGCAAACTGGAGGGGACGTTTGTGATTGTCAGAAAAATCAGAGAAGAAGAACTGAAGCGCTGCTATGAAGTGATGTCGATTGCGTTTGAGTTTCCGAATAAAGCAACACAGACAAACGAAGAAATCGTCAAAGAAGCAAAAGAACATCCAAAAACGCGCGGACAGGAATACTGGCAGGAAAAATGGGCGGCGTTTGAAGACGACGACAAAACGATGATGGGATTCATGTTCACGATTCCATATACCGTGCAGTTTGACGGGCAGGAATATCCGATGTGCGGCATCGGTGGCGTGTCAACGCTTCCGCAGTACCGCAAAAACGGTGTGATTCGTGCCTGCTTTGAACACAATCTGCCGCAGATGTATGAAGACGGCGTGGTGTTTTCGTATCTTTACCCGTTTTCGACGGCGTTTTATCGGAAATTCGGCTATGAGATCTGCGGCGAGCGGGTGTTTTATGAGATTGACCTGCGCGCATATACACACTTCTCCGTAGAGGGCAAATGCGTTTTGGCGGAAGGCACGTCACTGAATGAAGAAATCGCATCGGTGTACCGCGATTTTTGCGGCAATATGAATCTGATGTGTGTGCGTAAACCGTATGATTTTCCTGACGCAGAGGGCAGAGATCCCGCAAAGGACTGCGTCTATACTTATGTTTATTTTGCAAAGGACGGTACGCCGAAAGGTGTCATGACGTTTACAAAAGAACAAATCGAGCCGTATGTGTTTGAGATGAAGTGCAGCCAGTTTTATTTTTCCGACTGGGAAGGTTTTTACGGGCTTTTGAATCATGCGCTCGCATATAAAACGTATTATAAAAAGATTTCATTCTGGCTGCCGTCGCACATGGATGTTGTCAGCCGGATTCCCGAATGGGCAATGGTGCCGTGCAAACGTACCGTGGCGCACACCGGCATGAACCGTGTCGTCAATGTGCAAAAGGCGTTAAAGGGTGCACAGTATCACGGAAGCGGGACAATTGCGATTGGTGTAAGTGATCCGCAGATTGCAAAAAACGACGGCGTGTGGCTTGTTTCGTTTGAGGACGGACAGGCAAGCGCGGTGGAACGCACCGCAAAAACGCCTGATATTACGATGGGAATTTCCGATTTTTCGCGCTTGATTGCAGGTTCGCATGACACGGCGGATGCGGTTTCCCTGCCAAGCGTTTTGGTCTTGAACCCTTCTGCGCCGTTTGCGGGTGTATTTTACAAAAAACCGATTTTTATCATGGATTCTTTCTAAAATACTTGCTTTTTGAGCCTGCGCATTGTATACTTATACTAAGGTAATGTTGGTTACACTTCATTAGAAAAAGGAGAAGATTACCATGAATATTTATGGCGTCAATGTTGACATCAAAAACGTTCCGGAGCTTGATCCGACGTTCGCACCGCTGCATGTGTTTAACCGCGAGTTTTTGAAAACCGCGAAAAAACCGATCGCAGTTGCAGTGGAGAGAAGCGGCGGCTTGATTTCCGTGTATGATACATTCATTCACGGCACACCGGAAATGGCAGATGCGGACAACTACTATGTTGACCGACTGGTCAAATTCCTGCTGTGGGCAAAAGGCGGCTTCCGCGTGTATATCTGCGGCGACGAAAATGTGTACCGCTATATGCACGATACATACAGCCCGAATGGTGCACGTGCATTTGACTATGACTTCATGAAACAGGTGTACGAGAAAGAATTCGAGGTCGTCAATGTTCCGAACCTTGCGGACAAACCGGTCGCAAACGAGAAATCCAAAGCAATCGGCAAACATTTGGACGGCTGCCGTATCGGCTTTGATGCAGGCGGATCGGACCGTAAAGTTTCCGCAGTTGTGGACGGTGTTCCGGTATTCAGCGAGGAAACCGTTTGGCTGCCGAAAGTCAATCCGGATCCGGATTATCACTTCGAAGGCATTCTGCACTCTATGAAAATGGCAGCAGAGAAAATGCCGCGCGTTGATGCAATCGGCGTCAGCTCCGCTGGTATTTACATCGACAACCGCACCATGGTTGCATCGCTGTTTTTGAAAGTGCCGAAAGATGCGTTCGATGCAAAAGTAAAAGACATCTATCTGCGCGCAGCAGACGAAATCAGCAAAATGGTCGGTCACAAAGTGCCGATCGAGGTTGTAAACGACGGTGACGTCACTGCTCTGGCAGGCGCAATGAACTTAAATGACGTAGACGTTCTGGGTATCGCAATGGGTACTTCCGAAGCAGTCGGCTATGTTGACAAAGACGGCAACATCACCGGCTGGCTCAACGAGCTCGCATTCGCACCGGTTGACGCACAGCCGGACGCAATGGAAGACGAGTGGTCGGGCGACATCGGCTGCGGCGTTAAATACTTCTCGCAGGACGGCGTCATCAAACTGGCGAAACCGGCTGGCATCGAGCTTGATGAGGATGCAACACCGGCTGAGAAATTGAAAGCGGTTCAGGCACTCATGGAAAAAGACGATCCGCGCGCAGTCAAAGTGTATGAGTCGCTCGGCGTATATTTAGGCCACACATTGGCACTGTATGCTGACTTCTATGAGATCCGTCACTGCCTGTTGCTCGGTCGTGTTATGTCCGGCAAAGGCGGCGACTTGATCCTCAAAGTTGCAAAAGAGGTGCTCGCTGACGAGTATCCGCAGATCAAAATGAACGCACAGACACCGGACGAGAAAATGAAACGTGTTGGTCAGTCTGTTGCAGCAGCAAGCCTTCCGGAAATCGTAAAATAAGGATTGCTGATCATTTCGGCTGTATATTCTATCATGCAAATTGAAAAAGGTTCGTGTTCTTTTAAGAACACGAACCTTTTTTGCTGATATCATCAAACGGTATCATTGAAGACCGGTAAGCTTTGTGACAAGCATTCCGACGACACCGCACCCGACCATTACATAGATCGGATTGACTTTCCATTTGCGCAGAACGAAAAATGCAATCAAAAACAGTGCAATACCGACAAACCGAACGTCTGCAAATGAAGCAGGGATCAGTCCGTCTACAAATGAAGCAGTCAGCAGAATCGATAAGCCTGCCGAAGCGATCATTGCGACAACCGCCGGCCGCAGACCGGAAAGCACGCCGCGCACAACGGTGAGATTTTGATATTTAAAATAGAAATGCGCGAGCAGCAATACGATGATGCATGACGGAAGCACACAACCAAATGTCGCCACCAGTGCGCCGCCGACGCCTGCAATTTTGATGCCGACAAATGTTGCCGAGTTGATTGCAACCGGGCCGGGTGTCATCTGTGAAATCGTAATGACATCGACGAATTCGTTCATCGAAAGCCAGCCGTGCAGATTGACGACCTGATTTTGAATCAGCGGCATTGCAGCATATCCGCCGCCGATACTGAACAGTCCGATTTGAAAAAAGCTTAAAAATAATTGCAGATAGATCATTCGACGCCACGCTCCTTTTTCCGTTTTTCTTCAAAGTGCGACGATACCGCGCCGATTGCACCGCAAATGAGGATCAGAAGAATGATATTCACGTTAAAGAAGTAGCTTGCGACGAAAACCGCAGCCATGATGAGCACCGGCAGCCATTTTTTCTCTTTGATAATGCCGCTTGCCATCGAAAAGACAACGTCTGCAATGACTGCTGCCACACCCGACTGCATTCCTTGAAGAAGTGCTGCGACCCAGGTGTTTGTGGCGAAAGCCTGATAAAACAGCGAAATGACCGATAGTGTAATCAGCGGCGGCAACACGGTTCCGATGATTGTTACGAGTGTGCCAAGCTTTCCGGCAAGCCGATAGCCAATGAGAATTGCAGCATTTACGGCGATCGGTCCCGGTGAGGACTGTGCGATTGCAGTCAGATCGAGCATTTCATCTTCCTCGATCCAGTGGAGCTTTTCGACAAACTGTTTTCTCATCAGCGGGATAATGACATAACCGCCGCCAAAGGTAAAGGCACTGAGTTTAAAGGTGGAGAGAAAAAGCTGGAGATATTTCCGGCCTTTTTTCATTGGATCATCCCTTCTTTCACGGTATTTGGTGCCTGAGCCGTATAGCGCAAGCATTTGACAGGTTATATTATAGCACTTGATTTCTTATAAGAAAAATAGTATAATTTTATTGTATACATAAGTGATTCAATATAAGGAGGCGTTATAAATGACGCTGCGGCATATCCGTATCTTCCTGGCTGTCTGCAATCATGATAACAATATTACCCGTGCGGCCGAATCGTTGTATATGACCCAGCCGGCGGTCAGTCTGGCAATTCATGAGCTGGAAAATTATTACGGGGTGCGGTTGTTTGAAAGGATCTCCCGCAAACTGTATATCACCGAGGCTGGGAAACAGATGCAGGAATACGCTTCCCATCTGTTGTCAATGTTTGATGACATGGAACGGGAGCTGCGGAATTGGGATTCGGCAGGTATTTTGCGGGTTGGTGCCAGTATTACGATCGGTTCACAGTTTATGCCCGAATATGTCAGTCGTTATCAAATAGTCTGCCCAGCGGTGGAAGTAAAGGTGCAGGTCGGGCCCACCGGGTATCTTGAAAAAGAGCTGCTGGCAAACCATCTTGACTTTGCGCTGGTGGAAGGTGTCGTTCATTCGCCCCATCTGGTGTGTGACGAATATATGGAAGATGCGCTGGTTGCGGTTTGCGCACCAGGAAAACCGTTTCAGAAAGGGGAGACAGTTGAAATTGAGCAATTTCGCAGCCAGCGATTATTGCTGAGAGAAAGCGGAAGCGGTACAAGGGAAGAGTTTGACAGTGCTGCCCAGCTGGCCGGCTTTTCGGTAGAGCCGTCATGGGAATCGACCAGTACAGGTGCATTGGTCAATGCTGCCGTCCACGGGCTTGGGAT
>CASGAN010000020.1 GCA_949299455.1 uncultured Oscillospiraceae bacterium | reverse complement strand
TGTTTTTTTATACAGCGGCATAGCTTTTTCACTTCCGTTTCGTTCTTGTTTTAATTGATTTATCAAGACCACAAAAGGCCGTGAAGCCTTGAAAAATCAAAAAATATATGACGGTTGCGCTCCTTACGCGCGCGCGGGAATATTAACATTTTTCAACACGTTTAAGACCTGCATGCGGGAAGCGCCGAAAAAAGGTACAAAAAAGGGCGGTCACCCGCCCAGTCGTTTCCATGCTCCGGAAAGCAAGGGGCTATATTTCAAGTGTATTTTTGATAGCGTCTTTGTTCTTCGCACAACGCCTTTGCAACTTGGTATAGTGTATCAAGCTGCTTGTTGTTCAGCGTGTGGACAAGCTTTTCAATGTTGCTTGTCTGCGGCCTTGATTGCTGTTTTTCTTTTGTGCAGTCGCACGTTTCGCCCGGATCGAGCGCAGCGCCGCAGTTTGGACAGATTCTATATAGCATGAAAAGCACCTCTTTTCTCAGTATGGCAAAAGTAATTCTTCAAGGATTTCCGACTGCTGCGAAAGCATGTGCACCAAAATTCTGACGCTGTCGGCCGCTTCTCGTCCCTGCATGTTTCCCGCTTGAATGTTCGCGGCCGTGCCGGACAGCGCCGCCGCAATGAAGCGCAGCTGCTCCAACGGTGTGAACAGCTTTTCGATTCCTACGCATTTACATTCCGTTCTTTTCATGTATTTCATCCTTTCTATTTTGACGAACCCGCTCGAATGCGGGTTTGTTTTTTTATCGTGCATTTCTGATGTGATGTATGATCGTTTGCCGGTCGGTTTCTTCCAGATCGGCGCGGTTGTCCACGCCGTTTAGGTAGGCGAACAGCGTTTCCATGGAAATGAGAACCTTTCTTCCTGCATAGCGGCAGGGAAGTGCGCCGGACTTCACAGCCATCCGCAAAGAATGTTCCGTTACGGCTGTGTGCGGGTCGATGATCCGCAATTCTTGAATTGCTTCTTTGATTCCGCGAATTTTGGGGGCTGTCTGCATAATCATGTTTTACACCTCGGCTTTCTGGTTTGCGATATCGGTTAACGCCTTGAGATAGAGGAAAAACGGGATTGTGCCGGTTTCCGGGTCTGCAAAGCTTTTTATGTACGCTTTTTCCTGCTCGGTCAGCGCGTGCCGGTGTGTCCGGCGCGGCTTCACCGAAATTTCCGCTTCGTTCATCGTGCTTTCGCTCCTTTCTGTTTCTTCCTGCGTCTGAGTTCGTGTCTGATCTCGTTTGCAAGATAGGTTTCAAGCAGGACTGCGGCGGCAAAGCCGATCCATACAAGAATACTGCTTATACTGCTGTCCATGGTGCTCCCTCGCTTTCCGGTTATGATACGGCGTGTTTTATGATTTCTTCCGGCTCAACGCCCAGAGCGGCCGCAATCTTTCCGATTGTTTTTGGTGTCACGTCATTTCCGCGTTTTGCTTTACGCAATGAGGACATTGAAATGTTTTTCTCTAATTCCTTTTGTGTTTTTCCTCTTTTTGCAAGGAACAACTCAAACTTTAATACATCAAGTTTCATTCTTTTCGCTCCTTTTGGCTCAAAATGAGCTGTTGTTTAATTGGATTATAGCTCATTTCGCTCTATTTGTCAATATCTATTGCGCATTTTGTTCCATTCCGCTATTATAAATTTGGTGGTGATGTTATGAATGTTGTAGGAACAAGACTTCGAGAACTTCGACAAAATTCATCTATGACGCAAGAACAGCTTGCGCATAAATTATCTGAAATAACGGGTGTGAACATTTCTACTCGCACAGTTAGTGGATATGAAACAGGAACGAGAGAGCCGGACATCCGCACGTTAGTTTCTATTGCATCATATTTTAATATTTCTCTTGATTGGCTTTTGGGTATATCGAATCGAATGGAACGCGCTTCTGAACCTGCTCCCGATAAAAAATATTTATCATTTCCCGAAATTTCATTTATGATAAGAGATTTTTCAAAGCAGTTAAATGCAATCTCAATGAAAGCGGAGCAAAAAGGGATTTATTTCGATATGTTTAGTGAAGATTTATCGCCGCTTCATCCATATGCAAAAGATTATATATTGCATGAGGTCAAACGATGTATGAACCGCTGCGACTGGTTTTTAGAGAATATAGACAGTTTCAAACTTTCTGATGATTGTTTTAACGGTGACTTGATAGAAAGATATTTTTCGCGTGATTAAAACTAAAAAAGCGGGGTGCTTGTAATGGCATGGACTAAACCTTATAAGAACGGGAATGTGCGTATTTTTGTTTCTGACGGTCTGGACGCGAACGGCAAGCCGATTGTACACGCCAAAACATGGCATCCTGACCCGAACAAGACCAAAGCCCAGAACGAAAAGGATCTGCAAAGGGAAATTGTTTTGTTTGAATCCCAGTGTAAAGGCAAAACACCGGTGAAAAACGTCAAGTTTCAAGCGTTCTGCGAAACCTATTTGCGCGAAATTGCGCCCATCAAACTGAAAACGAGGACGGTCAAGAGTTACCGCGATTTCACAAAACGCATTTTTCCGGCGCTCGGCCATGTGCCGCTCGGGAAGCTGACGGCGCGGAAGATTCAGCAGTTTGTCACAGCCATGGCACAGCCGGGAGCGAACCCGCGAACCGGGGAAGCGTTCACAAACAAAACTATCCGGAACTATATTTCGTTTTTGTCTGAGGTGCTTTCCTATGCCGTTCAGCAGGGAATCATACAATCAAACCCGTGTGACAGCGTGATAAAGCCGAAAATCAAACAGTCAGAAAAGAAAATCTATACACAGGATGAAATGGAACGGTTTCTTTCGGCGCTCGACACCGATCCGAAAGTTTCTGCAAAATACCGCGCGTTTTTCTATGTTGCGGTTTACACCGGATTCCGCAGCGGGGAAATGCTCGGGCTTCGGTGGTGTGACGTTGACTATGCCCGGCATCTGATCTCGGTTGAACAGGCGCTTTCCTACACGCCGGAAACAGGAAAATTCTTTGATGATCCGAAAACAGATCAGTCAAAACGAACCGTCATGTGCAGTGAGGATGTTTTCACGGTTCTCTCCGTACTGGAAGCGGAACAGGAGAGAAAAGGCACGCGTGAAGCCGGTCTGGTGTTCGTCAACGATCTGGGCGAGCCGCTTCAGGCAACAGCTATCAACAGCTGGCTGAAACGGTTCTGTGAGCGGCATGATCTCCCGTATTACGGGGTGCATATGTTCCGGCATTTTCACGCAACTGTTTTGATTATGGGCGGCATCGATCCGAAAACGGCTTCGCTTGAACTCGGGCATTCACAGGTGAGCACGACAATGAACATTTACGCACACACCTTTTCACGCGCTCGAGCGGTGTCAGACCTGTTCGCCGTGGCACTCGGGCACAAGCTTTCATAATTGCAGGACAAAAAGAAAAGAGCGGGTTTTCCCCGCTCTTTTTGTGTATTTGTGCAGTTGACTGCATTATGCGGAAACGCCCACGCGCACGCATGCAGACGGATTCCACGCAAAGTCTACCACGGTCAGACAGCGCATTGTATTTGCGGCAGACAGGAAGCCGGCCGAACGGTCAACCTCAATCACCGGGTTCATTGCAAACCGTACATAAAGCTGTTTCGGGTCTACAATGTAAATCTCATTGTCTGCGCAGTATTCGGAAATATTGATTTCCTTTTTCATGAAGTGGGAAGCACCGTCAGCCATGCTATAGGCATATTCATTCGTGCCTTTGAACAGTCCCACAGTATTGTATGCCGTGTTTGCGTTCATGATCAGAATTGCGTTTCTTGCGTACTTCTGCGGCAACAGGGAAAGGCCTTTTGCCACGTCTGCGGCTGTGATTGAGCCGGAAACTTCGACTTCGTTTGTGTTCGGTGTCCATGTGAGGTGCTGCAAGCCGTTGTGCGGTGCAGTGCCTTCACTTCCTGTGATAAACGTACTTTCGAGCGTTTCGACCACTTCGGCCGCGCAAGTGTCGGACATCCACGCCGTAAACTGTGCGGCGCTCATGTGCTCCACTGCTGCGCTGTACTGGATTGCACGCATCAGTTCTTTTCCTGCAAGGTCAAGGCTCGACAGGGTAGGCGCATCGGCGCCCACGGCTTCAAGTTCCGTTTTCCATGTAGCTGTATTGGTGCTTGCAATCGGGACTTTCACAGTGCCTGCACCGGTGATGTTCATCACGTTTGCACGGCTTAAAAGATCGCTGTATTTTTCGTTGCGAATCATCTGATTGAAGATTTCGACCGGCATGACAGCGCCCGCGCCGCTTGTTTGCAGTCCGGCGCGTTCTTCTGTTGTCAAGTTCTTCATTGTACCGGTGGAAATGTATTTCTGAAATGCTCTTAATTCGATATTGTCCATTTTCTCCCTCTTTCCGCGCGCTTGTTTGGGCGCTTTTTCTATGGTTTGGCCGTTTCCGTTGGCAACCGCTTCGGCATCTTTTCGCCTTTTTTCGATAATGCCGCGCAGCTCTACTTCCAACTCAGCGAACCGGCGCAAATTGTCTTTTGCTCTTTTTACGTCATGTTTTCCGACTGTGCTTTCCCACTGGGAACGGATTTCGAGCATTTCCCTGTAGATCGGGTCGCGCTCGTCAATTCTTTTGCGGGCAATCAGCGGCAGAGCAGCGTTTCTTTCTTTGGCTTTCTTGACTTCCTCCCGGGTCATGAAATCCTCGGGTTCTGCGTTCTGCACGCTGTCATATTTGCGCATTCTTGATTCAATATCCGCAAGAATGCTGCGTGTTTCGGCGGCTCTGTACTCGTTTCTGTCGGCTTCTGCGCGTGCTTCAAACTGATTCCGTGCGAATACTTCCGTTTGTTCATACGCCGGGAAGCTTACCAGAGAAACGTCATACAACCGTGAAATCTTTGTAATTCTGCGGGTTCTCGTTGTTTCGTCCCATTCCTCACCGGCTGCGACGAACGCGAACGACATTTTATCAACCAACCCGCTCTTTACATCTTCGTAAAGGCTGCGCGCTTCTTCTGATCCGCTCATATCTGCGGAAATAAAAAGCCCGTGTTCATCGACAGACAGGGAAAGCGAATTGTTTCGCGTCCGCGCCAGTACGCGGCCTTGGTGATCGTATCGCAGTACAACGTCCGAAAGGTCTGCATCCATAAGCGCGTTTTTGTCGATGATCTCGCCGTATTCATACCCGGTGAGCGGGTCACTGTATAAAACGGTTCTCTGCTCAAACACAAGAGCATAACCCGAAATTTTGTTGCTCTCTCCGGCTTCCCAGTTAGAGGAGCGAAATTCTTTGTTTTTGTCCATGTGTTCACCATCCTTTTGTTTGGCTCGCTTCCGCTTTCAATCCTCCCGGCCTACGTAACGCCGCACGTTAAACAGGGAAAACGGCTGCTTTTATAGGCTAACGCCCGTTTTTTCTGGGCGGTCAGCTGCTTTGAAATGCTTTTTTGATAATTCCGATAAAATCCGGATATCTCCGAACAAGTCCGTGAAAATCTGATCGGCAGGGGGTCATGTGCCCGTGGAGAGGAAAGACTACTACTGCTTTCCGGTCGGGAACTACCCGATCACGGTGTCTGAATGGGGGGGACTTCGGCGGAGTCGTTCTGCTGTCTTTCTTCTTCTCGTCCTTGTTTCAATCCGTCCCGGAACGCTTGCATTTGTGCCATTTTCACAAGGCAAACAATTTCATGAATGAACGCGTCGTTTTGTTCCTGCGGCAGATCGAGCAGCATTATTCGCAGATTCACCCGCTTTGCATATTCCCAGAATGTTTCTTCCTGTTGTGTTTTCACCCATTCGTGCAAATGGTCGAGCAGTTCCATTGTTTTTTCATTCTGCATTTTGTTTGATCTCCTTTTCATTTTGTTTTATACTCTCAAACCTCGGAAGCGCGCACAGATTTCAACTGCTTTATTGATCCATCGGTACACGGTTCTTTCTGTTGTCGGTGTGTCATACGCCACACGCTTTACACGCAGCCCGTAGGTTTCGCGCTTTGCCGCCTTTCCTGCGTCTGGGAAGTATATTTCTTTCACTGCATTTACAATGTGCTCTTTGTTTTGTTTCCTGAGAATGAAAAAGGTTTGTTCAACGGCTTCCACGTCTTTCTTTTCTGCGGCTGTTTTGGGAACGGCTCTTTTGCTCTCTACAGCTGCATAATACCGAAACGCTGCTATGATATAGTCCCGTCCATTCATTTTTTCACCCGCTCATTTTAACGAATTTTTTTACCGTAGTTTGCCGTAGTTTTACCGTAGTTTTTACGAAACAGCACCAAAAAAGACGAAACAGCATTGAGAGAATCACTCAAAAAACGCCTATTTATCGGGGTTTGCAGTTGAATGCAAAATGACGTTTTTGACCTCTTAACGGGTTCGATTCCCGCTATTCGCTCCAATAAAAGCCTCACTGCACAGTGAGGCTTTTTGTTTTATAATATGGTATTTTTCTGTTGCAAAAGAAATAAAAATCATGCAAGATATCTGTTGACGAAAGCTAATATTCGTGATACAATGCGCTCGAATATAGATAAAGTGACGATTTTGTATGCTGAAATTATGACTTTTAGAAAAGCAAACGAAAAAGGAGAATTTTCCTATGACAGGAACGGTGTTTGATATTCAGCGGTTTTGTGTGCATGACGGTCCGGGCATCCGGACGACTGTCTTTTTAAAGGGCTGTTCGCTCCGCTGTGCGTGGTGCCATAATCCGGAGGGACTCAGTCCGGCAATCGAGCTTCAGTACACAAAACAGCTGTGTATCCACTGCGGACGGTGCGCGTCGCCGCCCACATTGTCGGATGTTAAACGGTGCCCGACCAAGGCGCTTGCACAGTGCGGCACCGTATGGGAGGAAGATGCGCTGTTTGAAGCGGTCATGGCGGATGCGTGCTTTTACGGCACAGACGGCGGCGTCACATTTTCCGGCGGGGAGTGTCTGCTGCAATCGGAATTTGTGGCGCGGATGCTCAAGCGTGTAAAAGCGGCGCATTATACAACCGCGGTTGATACGGCGGGATTTGTTCCGTGGCGCGCGTTCGAGCAGACGATTCCATACTGTGATCTCTATTTATACGATATCAAACCGATGGATTCCGCGCGGCACCGGGAGTATACGGGTGCGGGCAACGAGCAGATTTTAGAAAATCTCAAATCGCTGTGCGCAGCAAAGAAGCGGGTATGGATTCGGATTCCCGTCATTCCCGATGTCAACGATACCGAGGAGGAGATGCGAGCAATCGCTGCGTTTATTAAACCGTTTCCGACGATCGAGCGCGTGACGCTGATGCCGTATCACACATTGGGAAAAAGCAAATATGAAACACTCGGGCTTACCTGCCCGTATGAAACAAAACGAATGATACCGCCGCAGACGATTCACCGTCTTTCGGCGTGTTTTGAAAGCAGAGCCATCGGATAGAGGAGGATATTTTTATGACAAGCCGTATTTCATTTTTGCGTGAGCAAACGCTCACAGGTGCCAATAAATGCAAACGCACACCGCTTTCATCTGACTTTTGCACAGCAGACGTGCCGGTAAGCCTTCCGGAGCGCAAGGCGTTAGGGCTTTCTAAGCTGTTTGAAGAAATGCCGGTGTTCATTGGGGAGCAGGAGCTGATTGTCGGCACACGGACCTTGTTTTTTCCGCAGGACGGAAATGAAGACGGCCACGACCGGTTTGCCTATCATTTAAACAGCGGGATTCCGTATGTAACCGCGGAGGAAATCGCGCAGTTCGGCGCCGATCAGAGCTTTGTCAATAAGACGCACTATACGCCGGATTTCTCGATTTTATTGGAGAATGGCATCTGCGGTATTTTGGATCGTGTCAACGCACGCAGCGCGGACGAAACGCTCACAGACGCACAGCGCGCATTTCTTTCGAGTGTGAAAATCGCCTATGAGGGACTGCAAACGCTGATTCTCCGGTATGCCAAAGAGGCGCAGACACTTGCTGCACAGGCGAAAGGGGAAGAGCAGGCGCGCCTTTTAAAAATTGCATCGGTATGTACGCAGATTTCCAAAAATCCGCCCAACAATTTTTATGAAGCGGTCCAGCTTCTTTGGTTTGGACATCTCGGCACGATCATCGAAAGCTTTGAGTTTATCAACTACGGCAGACTCGATGTGATTTTGTATCCGTATTTGGGCGATATGCCGCACGACGAAGCGCGCGAACTGCTTTCCTGTCTGCTGTTAAAGATGTACGACCAGGTGGACATCACGGAAACGTATTTAAATAAATACGCCGCACAGCTTGTTGTAACGCTGGGCGGCGTGGACAGTGAAGGAAACAGTGCAGTCAACGACGTGACTATGCTGTTTTTGGAAGCCATCGACGCGGTGCGGCTTCCCGAACCGGAGTTTAACCTGCGCATAAACAGCGTCAACCCGCCTGAATTTTTGGATAAAGCCGCCGCACTGACCGTGTCCGGATGTAATTTCATCTCCTATTATAACGACGATCGGTTTATTGAGCAGCTGTCGAAAGCGATCCCGCTGCCGCTTGCACGGCAATACGGATTCGATCTCTGCCAGGATATCAACATTCCGGGCAAAAGTGATTTTTACACATCGGGCGAGCTGTCCTTAAGCTTTCTGCTCATGGATTTTTTAAAGCGCAGACATTTGTTCGACACGTTTGCATCGCTGATGGAAGCATTTAAAGAAGAAGTCTCCGATACGCTCGCTTCGATGAACGCATCGTTTCAAAAGGCACAGCGGCATCTCTTTTTGTATCGGGATGGGCAGTATCAGGCGTATTTTGATGAAATCAAGCAGGGCGCGCCGATTGATTGGTACGGCAGAAGCCCGATGTGTCCGCTTCCGTATTTGAGCGCGTTGTATCACGGCACCATCGACGCGGCAGTCGATATGGTGTATGAAAGCTATCCGATCAAGGAAAAAGGACTGATGATCGGCACCGCGACCGAAGCGATCAACTCGCTTGCGGCAATCAAAAAGGTCGTCTACGATGAAAAGCAGTATTCGCTTTCGGACGTCGTACAGGCGTGTGTGGATAACTACCAGACACCGGAGCAGTCTGTGATGCGTCATGTGCTTTGGAACGCACCCAAATGGGGCAATGACGACGATTTCGTCGATGCGATCGCAAAAGACCTGCTCGGATTTTGTTTAACACAGGCGACAGCGTATGAGACCGCGTCAGGCGGCAAGCAGTTAGGCGGCATTCATCAGCCGCATCCTGTTCCCACGGGTGCTGCGCTCATGGCGACACCGGAAGGCAGATACGCAGGTGCGCCGGTGGCGGTGACACTGACGCCGGAAAGCGGCACGATGCAAAATGGACCGACAGCGGCGCTGTTATCGGCAAGCAAGCTTTGTTCGTTTGACGTGCAGTGGAATTTCTGTGTTATGGTCAACTACTATTCCTCGGTATTTGAGGGAACAGGCGGAAAAGAAGTATTCAAAACGCTGCTGCGCACCTATTTTGAACAGGGCGGCATGCAGCATCAGCCGAATGTGCTGAATGTCGAAGACCTGAAAGCCGCACAGCGCGAACCGGAGAAATATAAAGACCTGATCGTACGGCTGTGGGGTGTTTCGGCACATTTTGTCGATTTGCCCAAAGAACTGCAGGACGAGATGATTGCACGTGTTGCGTAACGGCCTGCAATGACTATACGCAAAGGGGTTCGCACGAATTCGTTTTCCAAAACAATTCGATGCGAACCTCATGCTTTTTGATATCCTCATCGGAATAAGCGCATAGATCACAGCCGATGAAGGAAAATCCGTTCTTTAAATAAAATGCAATGGCATTTTCGTTGCAGCTTTGTGTTTCCAAAACAATTCCACGGAATCCTTCTGTACGTGCAATATGTTTTGCGGTATTCATGAGCATGGTTCCCACTCCCTGATGTCTGTCAGAAGGGAAAACGAGTAAGTTGCTGACACGCAGACGATTGTTCCATGATTCGCGGCTTAATTCAATCAGCCCGATGTGACGTTTTTGCTCGTCATAAGCAAAAAACAGCGAAGGATTTTCTAAAAACGGCTGATTAAGCGCAGATTCAAATCCGCAGGATTCCTTGGATGCAAACGCGCACCGCTCAAACGAAACAGAAAATCCGTTGACTGACTGTGTAACGGTAGGATGAAAATAATGCTGTGTCTGATATTCAAACCGATATGTTTCACCGGTGTGTTCTTCGATGGTTTGTTTTACAATCTCAATCACTCAGTTTCGCCTCCTGCCCAAAAGTAAACGGATAAATCGACCGTATCATCCGGCCGGACATATACGCCTTCTGCTTCTAAGAGTAAGCGCTGTTCGTTGATGCCGCCAAATGCAAATGCACTGCTTAAGCCTCCGAACCGATTGACCACGCGATGGCAGGGGATCACTCCCGGCTCCGGATTGACATGAAGCGCATATCCCACAACACGCGACATTCTTGGGTTGCCGCACAGCAGTGCGATTTGTCCGTAAGTCGTAACCTTTCCTTTGGGGATTTGTTTGACGATTTGATAAATTTTTTGAAAAACAGCGCCATTTGCCATGGAACATCCTCCTTTTTATTTGTTTTGAGTATATCACAAAAAAGACTTGCAGTACAGAAAAAAGAACGGTATAATGTCGATAGAATTTGAAAATCCGAAAGGAGTTTTTTGACTATGTTTGATAGAAACGCTTATGAAAAACGTGTCGAATGGTATCAGCATGACCGGTTTGGCATGTTTATTCACTGGGGACTTTATGCGATCCCGGCAAGAGGAGAATGGGTTCGTTCCACAGAGGAGTTGACCATTGAAGATTACGAGCCGTTTTTTAATGAGTTTGATCCGGTCGATTACGATCCGAAAAAATGGGCGCGCCTTGCAAAAGAAGCCGGCATGAAATATGCGGTGCTGACTGCAAAGCATCACGACGGATTCTGCCTGTTTGATTCAAAACTCACTGACTATAAGTGCACGAACACGAAAGCCGGACGCGATTTGGTTCGTGAATACTTGGATGCGTTCCGTGCAGAGGGCATTAAGGTTGGTTTGTATTATTCGCTGATTGACTGGCATCATCCGGATTTCCCGCATTACGGCGACTGGCATCATCCGATGCGCAATCATCCAGAGTGCTCGAATGAAAACCGTGATTTTGACCGCTATCTCACCTATATGCACGGACAGGTCCGCGAGCTTTGCGAAAACTACGGAAAAATCGACGTCATGTGGTTTGATTTTTCGTACGGCGAAATGACCGGTGAAAAATGGAAAGCAACTGAGCTTGTCAACATGGTGCGCAGTTTGCAGCCGGATATTATTCTTGATAACCGCTTGGAAGTGAGCGGCGAGGGCTTTGGTTCGCTTGCAACGGAAAATCCGAACGTGTACAGCGGCGATTTTGTAAGTCCGGAGCAGATCATTCCGCCGAATGGATTGATTGATGATCTCGGTCGTCCGCTCGTTTGGGAAGCTTGCGTTACGATGAACAACAACTGGGGTTACAATGCAAAAGACAAAAACTTCAAACCGGCGCCGATGCTCATTAAAAAGCTGGTCGAATGCGTCAGCAAAGGCGGCAACCTGCTGCTGAATGTTGGCCCGGATGCAAAAGGCAACATCCCCGATGAAAGTATCCAGATCTTAAAAGAAATCGGCACGTGGATGAAGAAAAACAGTGAAAGTATCGTCGGATGCACAAAAAGTGATCTGCCAAAACCGGAAAACGGAAGAATCACACAAAACGGCAACACAATCTACTATCACGTGATGGAAAACTCCATCGGATTTGTCCCGCTTTACGGCATTGAAAAAGACCGCGTGAAACGCATGTGTCTGCTTTCGGATGGAAGCGAACTGAAGATTGCACAGTACTGGACAGTCGGAAACTATCCGGATATTGCGTTTGTTGAGTTGAGTGCAACACCGCATCTTCCGGATGAAGTAGACACGGTTGTCAAAATCGAATACTAAGAATAATAATTATAGTAACCCCCCGTTAGTGAAGAATTCTTCACTAACGGGGGGTTGTCTTATAAAAGAAAAACCCGTGAATGAGGCGCCTAAGGCGCATTGATTCTCCTCGGGCGCAAGCAACAAATGAACATAAACAAAAAAGACCCGGAGCGCGAATTGGCTCCAGGCCTTGCCTGGTGCGGGCGACAGGAATTGAACCTGCATGGAAAATCCGCCAGATCCTAAGTCTGGTGCGTCTGCCAGTTCCGCCACGCCCGCATGACGAATACATAACAGTATATCATACTTTTTTATTTTGTCAAGATCGACACATCACGTTGTGTGTTTTTTTACATTTTTCCGTGCAATTAACCAAACAATCAGTGTGCCGACAATGCCACCACAGCTGCCGCCAATGATATCGGTCATCGTGTCAACAAGACTTCCTTGTGCCTGACGACCAAGCAGCATATCGCCGGAAAACTCCCAAATCTCCCAAACAGCTGCACTTGCAATCGCAAACAATAAACAAACGAGAAGCGTCACCCGCAGCGGAACCTGCTCACCGGATTTTAATACAAAGCGGTTAAACAGATAGTGTGCAAAAATCGCCAAAAGCACACCGCTGCTGGTGTGAAGAATTAAATCGTACAGCGAGAATCGGGCATAAAAGTGAAGATACGACCCCAAAAACTGCGCTAAAAATGTAAAGATTAAAATACCAAGATAATAAACCGAATCAAATGAGCGCAAAGCAAAGAAATACAGCGCACTTGCACCAAGCAAGAGCAAAACAGAATCCATCGCAAGTGGTTTTCCCATCAATAAATCACCCAAAAACCATATGACATAGAAAAGGAAAAAGACAATGGATGCCGCCAGATTTATTCGATTTTCTTTTCTCAAAACAATCAGCTCCTTTTATGAAATAAGTATAGCATAAATCACCAAAAAATGAATGTTCTATCTGTAAACAAATACGCATACAATCAGGTGTGAGGACAAGGAGGTGGTTTTTTGGAGCGTTCTTTTTGTGAAGCAGTTCGTTTGCTGCCGCCGTTTTTGAAAGAACCGCTTTTATTCGCCGCAGAGCGTAACCACACACAAATTCGCGAAGTGACGATTCGTGCAGGTGCACCTGTCTGCGTTCATACATCTGATGGCATTCGGTTTCTTCAAAAAAACGGCTTTCTCACGACCATGCCGCCTGCAAACTGCTCTGTCAAAATGGAAGAAGTACAGGAATGTTTGCGATGCTTGACGGAGTACTCACTGCAAAGTGCACAGCCGCAGCTAAAACAAGGCTTTTTGACGCTGCAAGGCGGACATCGTGCAGGAATTGCAGGACGAGCCGTGCTGCAGGATGGACAGATTTCTTACATCAAAGAAATTTCTGCAATCAGTTTACGGATTGCACGTGCAGTCTGCGGATGCGGAAAACGAATTTTATCGGAAATTGACTGGAATGCTTTAAACGGGATTCCATCCGTTTTAATTGCCGGACCGCCGGCAAGCGGAAAAACAACGGTACTGCGCGATGTCATCCGCGGTCTTGCCAGCGGTGAATGCGGCCGATTTTTTCGTGTGAGTGTGGTGGACGAGCGATCGGAAATTGCGGCTTCTTACCACGGAACATGCCAGCATGATTTGGGTATTACGTGCGATGTGCTGGATGGATTTTTCAAAGCCGAAGGAATGATGCTAGCACTTCGGGCACTTTCTCCGCAAATCATTGCAGTGGATGAATTGGGAAGTGAAAAAGACGCTGACGCTGTTTTGCAGGTAATGAGCGGCGGCGCGGCAATGCTTGCGACCGTGCATGCGGATTCTTTCAGTGCGCTGTCGAAACGTCCGGTGCTAAAGCGACTTTTTGCGCATCAGTGCTTTGATTTTGTCGTTTTGCTAAAAAGCGCACAGACACCCGGGGTGATTGATGCAATCATACGAACAGATGAAATAAAACCGTGGGAGGGAAACTGCCGATGAACTTGACAGCAAGTGTATCACTGCTCATATTGGGAATTATCTGCGGATGTTACACAGCATTTCGCTACAGCAAACGGGTACGTGAACTCTGCGCGCTGGAAACGTTTTTTACGCGAATTTATGCCGAACTTTCGTTAGAACAAACAGCAACAACCACGTTGTTTGCAAAGCTTTCGATGCACTCGTGTGCAAAAACGCTTTGGTTTGTTCCGCGCATTGCGGAGTCTCTTGCACAGGGGACACTGTTTCCGCAGGCGTTTGCGGACTGTGTTGCGGACTATCGGAAAACGAGCGCAATGACGAATGAAGATTTTCTCATTCTTGAAAAAGCAGGAGAAACGATCGGCGCATATGATTTGATGACACAGCTTTCCGGTATTTCTTCGCTTGTTCAATCGACAGCAGTGCAGATTGAAGAAGCAAAACAGCTTGTGCAAACAAAAGGCAGGCTGATGCGCTCTGTTTTCATTTTGTCAGGCGCGGCGGCTGCCGTACTGATTGTGTAGCGAAAAGAGGAACATACATGGATGTTGATTTGATTTTTAAAATTGCGGCAGTGGGCATTGTTGTGGCGGTTCTGCATCAGATTCTTGTTCGGTCGGGAAGAGAGGAACAAGCGATGATGACAACGCTCGCAGGACTCATTGTTGTACTGATGATGATTGTATATGAAATCAAAGATTTGTTTGACGTCATCAAAAACGTGTTTGGATTGTGGTGATAACAATGGAAATCTGGCAATCGGCGGCGCTTGCGGTTGTGTGTGCGCTCCTTTGTTTGATCTTGCGGCAATATCGTCCGGAATTTGCGTTGGTCGCTGCTGTTTTATGCGGTATTTTTCTGCTGACAGCGATCGTCACACGGCTTGCACCCGTTTTTTCGGATCTCTCAAAGCTTGCTGAACAAGCGAGTGTTGCACCGGTTTATTTAGAGGTGACGATCAAATCGTTTGGTGTTTGCTATTTAGCACAGCTGGCGGCTGATATCTGCCGTGATGCAGGACAAACCGCAATCGCATCAAAGATTGAATTGGCGGGCCGCGTGGCCGTGATTGTTTTAGCAATGCCGATGTTTTTTGAGATCATGGAACTTGCCGTCTCAATGATTGCTTGAAATAACAGGAGCAAATAAAATGAAGCGAATCATTCTTTTGAGTATTCTTCTGATTTTCTGCACCATAACATCGGTACATGCGCAGGATACCGATTTTTATGAAGCCTCGGGTGCAGATCGCTTGTTTTCTGTACTGCCGGAAAGTGGTCAACAGATCCTTTCAGAATATGGTATCTCAGGTGCAGACAGCGATGCAATGCTCTCGCTTTCTTTCGGTGATTTTTTTAAAATCATCGGCGATGAACTGCTGAAAACGGCGAAAAAACCGCTTAGCTTGTTTGCATCCGGTGTTGCAGTCGCACTGCTGTGTGCGCTGATTGCCCAACTAAAACCGCCTCAGTCAGAAAGCGCAGCCAGAACATTTGATGCCGTTGCGGTGCTGGCGACGGCGATCGTCCTGCTGACACCGGTTAGTGAAATGTTCACGGCGGCGGCACAGTCGCTTGAAGATATCAGCGCTTTTTTAATTTCGTTCATTCCGGTGTATGCGGGGATTCTGACTGCGACAGGACAGCCGCTTGGCGCTTCGCTTGCACAGTCGACGCTGCTTGGCATTTCTGAAATTGTTTCTGTCATCAGCACAACCGTGCTTGTGCCGCTTTTGACGATTTACCTTGCGATGTGTGTCGTCAGCAGTGTCAGCCGCGAATTTTCGATTGATCCGCTGACAGACGGGATCAAATCAGTAGTTACGGTCAGTCTTGGCGCACTCCTGACGGTGTTTATCGGTGTGCTCTCGTTAAAAGGCGGACTGGCACAAAGCGCAGACACCGTTGCGATGAAAACAGCAAAATTTGCGGCGGGTACGGTGTTTCCTGTAGTGGGTGGTGCGGTTTCGGATGCACTTTCCTCTGTGCAAGGCAGTTTGTCGCTTGTGCGCGCCTCAGTGGGAACGTTTGCATCCATCGGCGTGGGGGTATCGTGTTTGCCGGCGCTGCTGTCACTGCTCCTCACCCAGATGGCACTGACGTTTTCCGCCGCGATCGCGCGTGTTTTATCAGCGGAACGTGTTGCATGTGTACTCAAACGTGCAGCCGGTGTTTTGTCGCTGTTAACTGGGATTGTTGCCGTATTTGCAGTGCTTGTGATTATTTCGCTCGGGATTTTGCTTCAAACGGCAGGAGGCGGATGACATGGAAGGAATTCGTGCGATTGCGCTTTCTCTTTGCGCAACGGTTGTCATCACCGCTATTTTGTTTTTGCTGCTGCCCAGCGAAAAATTCCGCGGGGTATTAAAATTTTCGGTCGGTTTGTTTTTTTTATGCGGTATTTTATCGCCGTTTGTGCAGGAGGATCTTTCGTTTTCATTTAATCTGCCGGTGTCATCACAGACAGCACCCGCTGAGCAGACAACAGCGGCGGCATTTGGTTATTTAATCGAACTGGTTGAAACAAACGTGGAGCAATCGCTGTATACCGCGGCAGAACAGCAGGGCTGTGAGGCAGACAGGATTGAAGTGGAGGCTCATATTGAAGAGGACGGGAGCATATATATTGATCAAATCATTGCGCAGCCAAACAATCCGCAGAATGAATCCGCGCTCAAGGAATGTATTCATACGCATACAGGTGTTTTGCCGAAAATTGTTTCATACAAGGGAGAATGAGTCATGATGGAGAAGATGCGGTGGCTGCAGGATGCGTCCAAGCAAAAATGGCTGGTTGGCGCAGGGATCTTATTGATGGCATTGATCGGTTTGTCGGTTTTCTTTCCGAAAACGAAAGAGGAATCGGTCGATGTCAAGAAGCAGGAAGCGGAGGTGAAAGAGGAAACCAAAGCATATGAAGAAGCACTTTGTGCGCGTGTTGAGGAGATTGTAAACTGTATCAGCGGCGTGGGGCAGTCGCATGTCAGTGTGACACTCGACAGCGGTATCGAATATGTATATGCAGTCGAACAGCGAACCGATACAGATACGACCAATCAATCAAACGATGTGACCTCTGAGCGTGCATCAAGTGAACAAAAGCTCATTTTGGTGGATGACCAAAACGGCGGCAAAACAGCGCTTTTGCGTACCACAAAGCTTCCGAAGGTGCGGGGTGTCGTTGTCGTCTGTGACGGCGGCGGAGATCCCTTTGTTGCGGCAAATGTGACCGAGGCCGTAAAAACGGCGCTTGGCATTTATTCCTCTCAGGTTTGTGTAGTCAAACGAACCGATTCAACAGTCAAAAAAGGAGTGACACAGCCATGAAGGCAAATGTAATCATTGGGAAAAAGCAAATCATCATCACGTCATTGGTGCTCATTTTGGGTGCGGCGATTTATTTAAACTGGCAGTTTGCCGACGTTCCGCAGGCCGATCTGGAAACAGGCGTTTCCATTACAGGGGAGCAGAGCACCGATGCACAAGAAACAGCGGGTGAAACTTCCAGCGACGATCAAAAGGTGTTAGGCGAAGCAACGCTTGTCAATGCGCAGACGATGTCCACAGAGGAATATTTTGCATCGGCACGGCTGGCGCGGGACAAAGCACGGGATGAAGCGGTCGAAACCATTTCGTCCATTTTAGACGATGAAACGCTGTCAGAAGCTGATAAAAAAGAAGCCAATGCAAAAGCGCTTGCGATGACCGATATGATTGAAGCGGAAAGCCGGATGGAAAATCTGATTAAAGCCAAAGGATTCACAGACTGCATGGTCTATCTTTCAGAGACGGGTGCCAATGTCGTTGTCAAGAGCGAAGGGCTTACACAAAGCCAGGCAACACAGATTAAAAATATCGTCGTAAGCGAAGGCAGCGTCAAAGGAGAAAATATTTCAATCACCGAAATAAAATAGTGGTTGTGTCTTTTGTGATTTATGGTATAATAAAGACAGTACAGATGTACTGTCTTTATTTTTATGTGAAGGAAGACGGTTCATCGGTGAATGAGAAACAGGATATCCGGAGGTGCAATATGACAAAAACTACCACACCAACACAAAACAGCCTTCATATCAGTGAAGCTGTGGTTCGTTCCATCGTGAAAGAAGCGATCAAAGAAGTGGATGGCGTTTTTGGGCTTGCAAATCTGCCGAATGCGCCGAAATCAAAAAGCATTGCTGTCTCGCTTGCGACAGACGCAATTCAAGTTGATATCGGTATTGTACTTTTTACCGGAGGAAAGCTCAAAGATATTTGTGAGCAGATCCAACGGACGGTGAAAGATTCCGTACAGGCGATGGCGGGCGTAACAGTATCAAAGGTAAATGTCTTTGTAACAGGCGTTTGCACTGAAGCAAAACAGTGAATTGCGGCCCTCTGACAAAACACAGAGGGCTTGCTCTTTTGTTTTTTAAAAAAGGTATCAGACAATAATGTTGAGGAGAATAACGAGTATGACAAGACACCAGATGCGCGAATCGATCTTTCTTTTGACGTTTGAACGGATTTTCAATGAAGAACCGGTCGAAACCATCATCGAAACGGCAAAAGAATGTGAAACTGTTGCAGTGGACAACCGTGTCATTGCATGGTTTGAAGACATCTGCCAAAAGCAGGAAATCATTGACGAGGAAATCAAAAAGTATCTGAAAAACTGGACAATCGCACGCATTTCAAAGGTGTCGCTGGCAGCCCTGCGTGTTGCGATGTATGAAATCTTGTTTGTGGAAGATATGGAGCTGAATGTTTCGATCAGCGAAGCTGTCAAACTGACGCAGGAATACAGCAACAAAGAAGACGTCTCCTTTGTAAACGGCGTTCTTTCAAGTGTGGCGAAAGCACGCTCATGAACGGCGCATATTTAGGAATTGACACCAGCAACTATACCACCTCCGCAGCGCTTTACGATCCAAAAAGCGGCAGCGTGATTTCAAAAAAGAAACTTTTGCCGGTAGCGCAGTCACAGTGCGGTCTGCGGCAAAGCGACGCGGTTTTTCTGCATGTAAAACAGCTTCCGGACATCATCGCACAGCTGCGTGCAGAAACTGATCTGCCAATTCGTTCAGTATGTGCTTCCTGCGCACCACGACCGGTAGAGGGATCATACATGCCGGCGTTTTTGGTCGGAATGTGTGTTGGAGAATCGGTTTCGTCGCTTTTAAATGTGCCGTATTATACATGTTCGCATCAGGAAGGACACATTATGGCGGCGCTTTATTCCGCACAGGCACTTTCTCTGCGCGCACAGCCGTTTTATGCGTTCCATGTTTCGGGCGGCACAACGGAATGCTTGTATGTCACACCGCATGAAACCGGTTTTTGTGTCGAAAAAATTGCAGGAACGCTTGATTTGAATGCAGGTCAACTGGTCGACCGCGTTGGCGTCATGCTCGAGATGGGATTTCCATGCGGCATGGAGCTTGATCGACTTGCACAGTCATATGAAGGAAAGCTTCCATCAATCCGTGTGCCGATGAAAGGGGCGGACTGCCACTTTTCGGGCGCACAGAACCAATGCGAACAGCTTTTCAAAGCGGGCAATCCAAAGGAGATGGTGGCGCGCTATGCGATTTCGTATATCGAAAAAGCGATTGATTCCATGACGGCAGAAGTATTAAAACAGCATGGCGACCGTCCGATTGTATATGCGGGCGGCGTGATGTCAAATACGATCATTCGCGCAGCGCTTACGAAAAAATACGGCGGCTATTTTGCCGAACCTGCATTTTCTTCGGATAATGCGGCTGGCGTTGCGCTGATCGGCGCTTTGAAGGACTCTATTCATGAATGAAACAACGATTACCGTATCCGGTTTAAACCGATATTTAAAAGCCAAATTTTCTTCTGATCCGCATCTTTCTTCGATTTCGGTGCAGGGAGAGCTTTCAAATTTCAAACATCATATCAAAAGTGGTCATTTTTACTTTACACTGAAAGATGAATTCGGCTCAATTCGTGCGGTGATGTTTAAAAGCAATGCCATGCGCGTTCCGTTTACACCGGAAGACGGCATGAAAGTGATTGTACGCGGATCGGTGCAGGTGTATGAGCGCGACGGCATCTATCAGATCTACTGCGAAACGATGGTTCCAGATGGAATCGGTGCATTATATCTGGCGTTTGAACAGCGAAAGAAAAAGCTTGAGGCGGCAGGTTTGTTTGACCCGGCACATAAGCGTCCGCTTCCTGCATATCCGCAGTGCATTGGTATTGTCACATCAAAGACAGGTGCGGCACTTCAGGACATTTTAAATATCTTAAAACGGCGCTATCCGTTGGTGCGCGTGATCCTGTTTCCTGTGTTGGTGCAGGGAGAAGGCGCACCGAAGTCAATTGCCGCAGCCATTCGTGAGGCTTCCGCATGCGGACTGCTTGATGTGATGATTGTCGGCCGCGGCGGCGGTTCTATGGAGGATCTTTGGGCATTCAATGACGAGGATGTCGCATATGCGGCATATGAATCGCGTGTGCCGGTGGTTTCTGCTGTCGGACATGAAGTGGATTTTACAATTCTCGATTTCGTGGCGGACTTGCGCGCGCCGACGCCATCTGCGGCGGCAGAGCTCTGTTCACCCGATATTGAAATTCTCCGTGACCGCATCGCGTCTTTAAGCGGACAGCTTGTTCGGCTGTTTGAACATCAAGCGGTACAATCCGCACAGCGGCTTCAGGTTGCAAAAACAAAGCTTGCGGCGCTGTCGCCGGAGGAGAGAATCAAATCCGGTGCACAAACGCTTGATACCTTAAAAACACGGATGGATATCGCGGCATCACACCGGTTTGAATCACAGACAAAACGGCTTGCCGCGGCGGCACGGACACTCGATGCCGTCAGTCCGTTGAAGGTACTTGCACGCGGCTATTCCATCACGATGATGGAGCATGACGAGGTGCTGTTTAGTGCCGGCGAAGTACTGCCGGGTGCAAGAATCCGCACGATTCTTTCGGACGGAGAACTTTTTTCGATCGTACAGGAAACCAAACAGAAAGCGGTGAACACATGAGTGAGAAAAAGAACGAAATGACATTTGAACAGGCAATTTCATCGCTTGAAGCATTGGTGAAAACGCTGGAAAGCGGGGAACTGCCGCTTGAGGATGCAATGCGTCAATACGAACAGGGCGTAAAGCTTGCGGCGTATTGTTCCCAAAAATTAAATGAAGCAAAGCTTAAAATAGAGGAGCTGAAACAGCCGCATGATGAAGCAGGAGTATAAAAACAGGCTGCAAGCAATTGCTGACAATGTGACAAACCGAATAGATGTACTGCTTTCGCAAAACGGCGCGCCATATGATGAACTCAAACGTGCGATGGCGTACTCTGTGAATGCAGGGGGAAAACGGATTCGTGCAGTGCTTGCCGCAGAATGCGCACGTTTATTCGGCGCATCTGACGAAATCTGCACCGAAATCGGATGTGCTGTCGAAATGGTGCACACGTATAGCTTGATTCACGATGATTTGCCGTGCATGGACGACGATGATCTGCGCCGCGGAAAACCGTCGTGTCACAAAGCGTTCGGCGAAGCGACCGCTTTGCTTGCAGGTGATGCATTGCTGACACTGGCATTTGCCGTGATTGCAAGGATGCCGAAAACCGTTTCTGCTGATCCAGCAAACTGTCTTCGCGCAGCGGAATTCTTGGCGGTTTGTTCTGGAATGGATGGAATGATCGGCGGACAGGTGATGGATCTGGATAACGAAGAAAATGCCGCTGTTTCCCCGGAAATTCTCACACAAACGAATGCACTCAAAACATCTGCGCTTTTGTCGGCTGCATGTCAGATGGGCGCAGCTGTTGCAGGCGCATCCGAGGAAATGATTGATTGTTTAGGCGAATACGGCTATCACTTGGGACTTGCCTTTCAGATTATTGACGATATCTTGGATGTCACTTCGACAGAAGAGGAACTCGGAAAGCCGATTGGCAGCGATGTCGAAAATCAAAAAACAACGTTTGTCACACTTTTGTCGTTAGACGGTGCAAAAGCACTGGCACAAACACATACACAAAAAGCGGCAGAACTTCTTAAAAAATTGCCCGATCCATCGTTTTTGGTGGAACTGACACAGGATCTTTTAAACCGACGCGCATAAGATAGCAGGAGGATGACATGGAGAGTATCAAAGAATTATTTTCAAACTATGTGCTGAATGTTGCACTGCTTGCATGGTTTTTGGCACAAACCTCTAAGACAATCCTCAATTTTTTTAAAACGAAAAAGTTGAACATGGAGCGCATGGTTGGTGCCGGCGGAATGCCGAGTGCGCACTCGGCGTCTGTGTGTTCGCTGACGATGGCAGTTGCAAAAAGCCAGGGATTTGCGTCTCCGTTGTTTGCAATTTCTTTTTTGCTTGCCGCAATCGTTATGTATGATGCAATGGGCGTGCGGCGTGCCGCAGGCGAACACGCAAAGGTCATCAATATGATCGTTCGCCGCGATTCCACCGGAATTACGTACAAGCCAAAGAAAAACGGCGAGCTCAAAGAATATTTGGGACATACCCCGTTTGAGGTGCTGGGCGGTGCACTGCTCGGCATTTTGGTGGCACTCGTTGTTCCGATGGTATAAAATGATGCAAACCACACAGGAGGAAGTATGACAGAACCGATTCTTGATCAAATCAATTCCCCAAAGGATTTAAAAAAACTTACCGATCAGCAGCTTTTTGCACTTTGTCAGGAAGTCCGGAAGTTTCTTGTGTCATCGGTCAGTCGTACAGGCGGACATCTCGCCTCCAATCTCGGTGTTGTTGAGCTGACGGTGATGCTTCATCGTTTGTTTGACTCTCCGCACGATCATATTGTATTTGATGTCGGACATCAAAGCTACACGCACAAATTGCTGACCGGAAGAAAAGATGCGTTCAGCAAGCTTCGGAAAACCGACGGATTGTCCGGATTCCCGCGCCCGGCGGAAAGTGTGCATGATGCATTCATCGCGGGACATGCTTCAAATTCTGTGTCGGCAGCGCTGGGCATTGCACAGGCTGCACGGCTCAAAGGAGACGATTCCTATACGATTGCGGTCATCGGTGACGGTGCGCTCACCGGCGGTGAAGCGTATGAAGCGCTCAATAATGCCGGCCGAAGCAATACGCGGCTGATCGTCATTCTCAATCATAACGACATGTCCATTTCGAAAAACGTCGGTGCGTTTGCGAAATATCTTTCGTCACTGCGTTCAAGCCGACGGTATCTGCGGATGAAACGTCATGTGGAGTCCGTTTTGCTGCATACACCACTCATCGGAAAACCGATTCATCGATGGCTTCGCCGTTCGAAATCGATTGTTCGGCGCGTTGTGTATCCGTCTACTTTTTTTGAAGATATGGGATTTCACTATTTAGGCCCAATTGACGGACACAGCCTTTCGGATTTGTCATCGGCGCTTTCCCGCGCAAAGGAGCTTGCAGCGCCGGTTGTGGTACAAGTTGAAACAATCAAAGGCAAGGGATATTTGTCCGCAGAAGAGAATCCAGGCGAATATCACGCTGTTTCACCGTCTGCTTCCACAGGAGAAAACTACTCGGAAGTTGCAGGACGGTTTCTTTGCGAACTTGCCAATCAAAATGACAAGATCTGCGCGATTACCGCAGCGATGAAATACGGCACAGGACTCCAGCACTTTGCCGCTGCGCACAGAGAACGTTTTTTTGACGTCGGCATTGCGGAAGAACACGCTGTCACGTTTGCAGGCGGACTTGCCGCAAATGGAATGATTCCTGTTTTTTGCGTGTACTCAAGTTTTTTGCAGCGTGGTTACGATCAGGTGATTCACGATTTGGCAATCGATAACCGTCACGTTGTGCTGTGTGTGGATCGTGCCGGATTGGTCGGCGAAGACGGTGAAACACACCAGGGCGTTTTTGACGCCGCATATTTGTCGCAGATTCCGAATATGACGCTGTATTCTCCCGAGGGATACGAGGAACTGCGTCTTTGTTTAAAGCAGGCAGTGGAAACGGAAACTGGACTTGTTGCAGTGCGCTATCCGCGCGGCGGAGAAAACCGCGCGCACACGCTGTCACCTGACTGCAATTTCCAATTTGTAAAAGACGGAATGGATACACTTCTTGTCTCCTATGGACGGAGCTTTTCGGAATGTGTCAAAGCAAAAGCACAGGCGCAGTCGGATGCTTCGCTTTTAAAACTGACAAGAATTGCGCCGATTGATCACCAGGCAATCAAAACAGCGATGGCATTTCGTCGTATTCTCTTTGTCGAAGAGGGGATTTACACCGGCTCAATTGCACAGCAGTTTTCGAGCATACTGCTCGAACAAGGATATCGCGGAAAGATGGAAATTTTGGCGATTCGCGGGGAATTTGTTGCGCACGGCGCGGTGAAAGATCTGCTCGCTTCATTGAATCTCGATGCAGATGGGATTGTCAAAGCATTAAAACAGGAGGAAACACCGAATGAGTGAGAAAAAGCGGTTGGATGTGCTGCTTGTTGAGCGCGGATTTGTGCCAAGCCGTGAAAAAGCGCGCGCATTGATTATGGCAGGTGACGTGGTGGTCGACGGCGAACGCTGTGACAAGGCCGGTATGAATATTTGCGAAGATGCAGAGATTCGCTTGAAAGAAAGCGCACAGATGAAATATGTGAGCCGCGGCGGATTGAAGCTTGAGAAAGCCATGGATTTATATGCGCTTGATTTGACCGGAAAAATTTGTATGGATATCGGTGCATCAACCGGCGGATTTACAGACTGTATGCTGCAAAACGGTGCGCAGAAGGTGTTTGCGGTCGATGTCGGATACGGGCAGCTTGCGTGGAGCCTGCGCACAGATGAGCGCGTGGTCAACATGGAACGCACCAATATTCGTCATGTAACGGCTGAGCAAATCGGATGTTCGCTTGATTTTGCATCGGTCGATGTTTCGTTTATTTCGCTGACATTGGTACTGCCGGTGCTGTATTCGCTTCTGCGTGAAAACGGCACGGCGCTGCTGCTCGTAAAACCGCAGTTTGAAGCAGGAAAAGGAAAAGTCGGAAAAAAAGGTGTTGTACGTGATATTGCCGTGCATCGTGAAGTCTGCCAGAAAATTTATGATTTTCTGCATACATTGCCGATGTCTTTAATCGGCGCGACCTTTTCGCCGATCAAAGGTCCGCAAGGCAACATTGAATATCTGTTTTACATTAAAAAAGCGGCAGGAGAGGATTGCCTCGATGCACAAGCGCTTGATGAAATGGTCAGCAGCTCCCATGAAATCTTGAACGAAGGACGGTGACCTTTTGTGAAGGTTTTTTTGATTCCGAATCTGGAAAAAGCCAATGCCGTTGCATGTACGATCAAGGCCGCCGCGATTTTGGATGCATACGGCATCGGAACGATGATGGAGGAACGATATCACGGCGTTTTTTTAAATCTTCAGACCGTGTTTTCTTCATTTGACACGTGTGCAAGCGAATGTGACCTGTTTTTGTCAGTCGGCGGCGACGGTACCATGATTCAAAGTGCCAAGCAGGCTGTGCTGTTCGACAAACCGATTCTCGGCATCAACGCAGGACGGCTCGGCTTTATGGCGGGACTTGAAGCTGACGAACTTTCTCTGTTATCAAAGCTTGTGACAGGCGAATATCGCACGCAAAAACGTATGATGCTCGACTGTGTACATCACACCAAAAAGGGAGAAACCTCCTACCTTGCACTCAACGATATCGTCGTGTCAAACGGCGGACTTTCCCGCATGGTTGATATCAGCGTAAGCTGTGCGAATGCCGGTCCGATCTCATACCGTGCGGACGGTGTCATTTTGTCTACGCCGACCGGTTCAACCGCCTATGCCTTAAGCGCAGGCGGACCGCTGATTGATCCGTCGGTGGACAGTATCGGACTGACTGCAATTTGTCCGCATTCTTTAATGACACGACCTGCCGTATTTTCACCGGATACGGTATTGATCGTCCGTCCGTCTCCGATCAATCGAAACAGTGTTTATCTGACTGTAGACGGAAACGAAGGGGAAGAGCTCTTGGTAGGAGATTATATTGAAGTAAAACGGAGCGAACGGGTTGTGAAACTCATTTCACTCAAAGATACAGGATTTTATGAAACGCTTCGAAAAAAATTTGGAATAGAATGACGGAGGGATTGCGTTGAAGCTAAAACGACAAGAGATGATTTTAAAGCTGATTAGCGAGCAGCGCATCTCCACGCAGGAAGGTTTGCAGGACAAACTGCGGGAGTGTGGGTTTGAGGTGACGCAGGCCACTGTTTCGCGCGATATCAAAAACTTGGATCTGGTTAAGGTGATGTCGCCGGACGGCGGCTATTGCTATGCGCAAAAACAGCCGGAATCCGGTCGATTTGCAGCAAAATATCGTGCGATTTTTGTGGAGGCTGTCGTCAGTGTCGATTACGGACAAAACATTACATCGATCAAATGCCACACCGGTATGGGAAATGCGGCATGCGCGGCACTTGACATGATGGAATTTCCGGGCATTGTCGGAACACTTGCGGGCGATGATACTGTTTTCATTTTAATGAAAGACACCGAGCAGGCAGTTCGTCTGACGGAACAGATCAATGAAATGTTAGGCAGGTAACGGCACATGCTTTGTGAACTGTTTATTGAAAATCTTGCCGTTATTGAGCAAACATCCATTCAGTTAAGCGATGGATTAAATGTATTCACAGGTGAAACCGGTGCGGGAAAATCGATTGTGATTGATGCGCTTGGTGCTGTTTTGGGCAAACGAACCACAAGAGAGCTTGTCCGGCACGGTGCACCGCGCGCACAGATTACTGCTCGTTTTTCACAGCCGTCGGATGCAATCAAGCAAAAACTTTCGGACGCAGGCATTTTGACAGAAGACGAAGACCTGATAATCTCGCGGGAAATTGCTGCGGATGGCAAAAGTACGGCGCGTATGATGGGCCGTCCGGTAACAATCTCGCTTTTGCGGGAAGTGGGAGACCTTCTGATCCACATTCACGGCCAGCACGACAGCCATGTGCTTTTGGCACCGGAAAATCATCTGCGCATTCTCGATGATTTCGGCGATTACGGCGCACTGCTCTTTGAATACACAGAGCAGTATCGTTTAGTACTTTCACTTAAACGCGAAATGAAACGGCTGACGATGAACGCGCAGGAAAAACAGCATCAAATTTCGCTTTTGACAGAAACTGTGCAGGAGATTGAAGAAGCTGCATTGTCACCGAATGAGGACGAACAGCTTGAACAACTGCGGACCGAAATGCGTGCGAGTGAAAAAATCGCGAATGCACTGAATCAGGCATATACACTCATCAGCGGGGAAGGCGGTGCGGCAGAACTTGCATCACGTGCTTCTCATGCGATGGAATCGGCAGCAGAGCTTTCGCCTCGTACAGCAGAGCTGTACGACCAAGTAGAACCTGCGGCAGAAACACTTTCCGCACTGGGCGAGTCAATCGGCGAACTGCTCGAATCGATGTCGTTTTATCCGGGACAGCTTGAGGAAGTAGAGGATCGGATCGATTTGATTCGGCGGCTTAAACGGAAATATGATGCCCAATCTGTGGAAGCGCTTCTGCAAAAAAAGGAAAACGCCGCAAAACGCTTATCGGAAATGGAATCGTCCGATGAAATGCTGCTTGAGATCAGTCAAAGGGCTTCGCAGGAATATCCGAAATTATTAAAACTTGCTGAAGAGTTAAGTGCAGCGCGCAGCGAGGCCGCTGATCGGTTCGTTGCTACAGTGTTGGAAGAGCTTATATTTTTGGATATGCCGAATGTGCGGCTTGCTGTGGAATTAAAAACAGGAAAACCGGGTGCACATGGGCGTGACAGCGTGGAATTTTTGATTTCCACCAACATCGGAGAACCGCCCAAACCTATTGCGCGGATTGCATCCGGCGGCGAGCTGTCGCGCATCATGCTGGCGATCAAAAATACGTTGGCAGACCGCGATAAGATCCCGACATTGATTTTTGATGAAATCGATACCGGCGTCAGCGGACGTGCCGCGCAGAAAATCGGACTGAAATTAAAGCAGGCATCGAAAAACAGACAGGTACTGTCTGTGACACATTCTGCGCAGATTGCCGCACTTGCAGATCACCAGTATTTAATCCGCAAAGAAACAGACGGCACACGCACCTTTACAAACGTGCATGAGCTTTCTGATGATGCACGGATTGAAGAGGTTGCGCGCATCATGTCGACCGATCAAATCACAGATCTGATGCGTTCCACTGCAGCACAAATGATTGAACAAGGCAAAAAAACACCTTGACAAACAGCATATTACACCGTATACTATGATAAGAACAGCATTGATAAGAACAAGTAGCCATTTGCTTTTTCATACAGAGAGGATCCGGGTGGTGCAAGGATTTTGACGGGCAGATGTGTGAATACCTCTTTGAGCTGCGGGGAAAAAACACAATGGTTGGAGTAAGCCTCGCCGGGTGCGCCCGTTATCGCGTCAGTCTTTCGCTTTTTGCGGCAGACGCTGAGGCCGTGTTTGTGAAAACACGGTAAACTGAGGTGGTAACGCGAAATATTCGTCCTCTGTCCTTTGATGGACGGAGGGCTTTTTTATTGCTCTTTGTCCGGATATCATACTAAAAAACAAATGAAAGAAAGGAACAAACGCAAATGACAGTATTTGAAGAACTCAAACGCCGCGGCTTGATTGCGCAGGCAACCCACGAAGACTTGATTGAAGAACTTTTGAATCGTGAACCGGTCACATTTTACATTGGATTTGACGCAACAGCAGACAGTCTGCACGTCGGTCACTTTTTGCAGCTGGTCGTCATGAAACACATGCAGAATGCTGGACACCGTCCGATCGCACTGCTTGGCACAGGTACCACAATGATTGGCGATCCGACTGGTAAAACCGATATGCGTAAAATGCTCACAGAAGAAGAAATCGACCACAACGCAGAATGCTTCAGAAAACAGATGAGCCGATTCATTGACTTTTCTGACGGAAAAGCAATCATCGCACGAAACGGTGACTGGCTCAAGCACATGAACTACATTGAATTCCTGCGCGATGTCGGCGTACATTTTTCGGTCAACAAAATGCTCACCGCAGAGTGCTTTAAAAGCCGTTTAGAGCGTGGACTGAGCTTCCTTGAATTCAACTACATGCTGATGCAGAGCTATGACTTTTTACATTTGAATCGTGAGTTTGGCTGTAAGCTTGAGCTTGGCGGCGACGATCAGTGGAGCAATATTTTGGGCGGCGTGGATTTGGTGCGCCGTGTCAATGATGAGCAGGTATTCGGTATGACCTTCACATTGCTGACGACAAAAGAAGGCAAAAAGATGGGTAAAACCGAAAAAGGTGCACTGTGGCTTGATCCGGAGAAAACCTCGCCGTACGAGTTCTTCCAGTACTGGAGAAACGTTGCCGATGATGACGTCATCCGCTGCATGAAGCTCATTACATTCATTCCGATTGAAGAAATCGAGGCAATGGAGCACTTGAGCGGCCACGAGCTGAACCCGGTGAAAGAACGTCTGGCGTTCGAAGTTACCAAAATGGTACACGGTGAGGAAGAGGCACAGAAAGCACTGGATGCAGCAAGATCGCTGTTTACAAACAAAGCAGACAGTGCAGATATGCCGTCTACCACATTATGTGAAACAGATGTGCCGGCAGAGGGCATCGGTGTGCTGACGCTGCTTGTAAAAGCAGGACTTGCACCGTCAAACGGTGAAGCAAGACGCTTGGTGCAGGGCGGTGGTATTTCAATTGACGATCAGAAAGTTTCCGATCCGAAACAAACCGTCGACGCACAGACACTTAAAAACGGTATTATCATCAAAAAAGGCAAGAAAGTGTACCATAAAGTAACACTCGGCTGATTTGAGCGAATTTCATATGAAAAAAATAAATAGGAAGAACAAAAAATTTTGTTCTTCCTATTTATTTTTGCGTCAAAATTGCTATAATAAAAGAAGAAATCATATTTTATTAAAAGAGGTGCAAATGCAATGGATAAAACACAAATGCAGGAACGCTTAAATTTCTTGGTTGAAAAGATTTCACGTCAGGCAGATGAAGTCAAACATTCTGCAAAACGTCAATATGAACTGTCCGCAATGAAAGCGAAAGTGATCAAGCTTCAGCTTTCACTGAAAAAAGATTTTGAAGAAGCCGGCCGCTATATCTACCTGCAGTGCGCAGAAGAGGATACAGAAGTTGCATCTGAGTATGCAGATTGTGTAATGGAAGTATTTTCTGAAATCGATGCAAAAATCTCCATGATCAATGAACTGCGTCAGCGAATTGAGGGAAACGACGTCACACCGATGGAGGAAGTATTCCCGATTGATTTTTTCGAAGAAGAAGAGGACGCGGACGAGCAGGAAGAAAACGAGAAAGAAGAGAACCTTGAATGAGAGTACGCTTTCTTTCGGTTCTTTCATTTGTCGCCGGTATTTTGTTCTGCTTTGGTGCAGTGATTGTATTGCTGAATGGATTCGGCGCACAAAGCGTTGTCGTCGCAGTCAGCGCACTTGTATCTTTATTTGCAAGCGCGTGTTTTCTTGTGCAGTATTTCTTTGCAAAAGGAGAGATTCTGCGCGGCGGATGGACAGTTTGGTCGATTGCATTGTATGCAGTTACAGGCGTTTTGCTGTTTGGATGCATCTCTTCACCATTGATGCGTGCAGCTGATCTGATCGCTGCGTTTTCCGTCTTTTTGGGTATTAACCGGATTTCAGCTTTTTTGCAGCTGAAAAAGCAATCAAGCCAGAGAAATTGGGCTTCGCTGCTGTTTGGTGTACTGAGTGCACTTGCCGGAGGTATTTACTTTTTCCTTCCGGTCTTTGCAGGGTATCTGCTTAATTTCTTTATCGCAGTGTTTTTGATTCTGGAAGGAATTTATTGCGGTTCGATCTGGCTTTTTACAGAACATGAGAAAAATGCGTAAATGCATTTTTATATGATTGAGAAGAAGATAAAAAAGGGGATTATTGACATGGCAATTTCCAAAGAAAAACCGTTTGTCGGTTTTCACACACGACTTGCCGATCATCAGGCGGTTGGAAAATTTATCGATCTGATTGAGAATGATCTGGCACCACTTGAGTTCAACGCTGTGATTGTGGAACTAAACCCGGGATATACATATCGCTGTTTTCCGGAATATTCGACAGGCACTGTCACCTATGAAGATTTACAGCGCATTGCTGCTGTCTGCCGTGAACATGGAATAAAACCGATTCCGCTTGTACAGTGCTTGAGCCACCAATCAGATTTCGGCGGCGGACCGTGGCCGCTTCTGCGGGATCATCCGGAATTTTCGGAGACAAAACGCCTGCCTGATGATGCGGAATGGCCGGATATTTATGTGTACAGCTGGTGTGCATCAAACGACAAAATCTATGACTATGTATTCCCGATGATGGATGAGATTATCGAAGCATTTGATGCGGATGTGGTTCACGTCGGCATGGATGAAGTGTTTGACATTGGGGAAGAAACCTGTGAACGCTGTGCAGGGAAAGATAAAGCTGCATTGTTCGCACGCACGGTTAAAATTCTGCACGATCACTTGGCTGAAAAGGGAATCGAAATGATGATGTGGGGCGACCGGCTGTTGGATGCGAAAAAGCTTGGCTACAACATGTGGGAAGCGGACCGCTTTGGCACCTATCCTGCGTTTGACCGTACTGACGAAGTCACACGTGATATCATCATTACTGACTGGCATTATGAACGTACTGCTTTTGATTTTCCGTCGATTGAGCAGTTTATGAAAGGCGGATTCACCGTTTTGCCGTCGCTTGGCTGGGATGTTGCGCAGTGCAAAGATTTTTGGAAATACTGCCTCGAATATATTTATCTCGGCAAGAAAAATCACTGGCCGGGACGTGTCGGCGGCATTTTGTTTACACAGTGGACACCGCTCACCTGCGAGATTATTGAACGGATTCAGGCAGGAATTCGTGGTACAGCAGGCGAACACACAGGACCGTTTGATCCGGCAAAAGTCGGTGAAACAATCATTGAAATTGAACCGCGTGCAAAATATTTAAGAAAATAAACATTTTCGTTTCTCTGTGCATTTCCTGCACAGAGAATTTTTTTGCTTCCAATAAGAACAAATGTTTTATTTCTGCTTGACAAACTGTCATAGGCGGCGTATAATAATCTCAAAAGAAACGAACGTTTGTTTTATAAAGGGGCGTTATGTATGGAGATTTTATTGGCTGGCGTTCTGGCGATTTATATTATTCTTGAGCTTTGCAAAAAAGTGGATGCGCGTGATCAAATGGAGCAGTGCCAAAAGGGAAAACGGCATCAAGCACCGATATGCGAAAAGAAACCGCAGTTTGTTATGTATTCTCGTTGTCCGGTGCCGCATACACCCGATTCTGCGGCATAAAAAAGCACAGAAAAACAATTTGTTTTTCTGTGCAGGATATTATTATTACAGCTGACAAACACGATAAGGTGTTCCGCTTTCCAAATCTTTAAATGTAACCGTATCATCTTCGAGGATGATGTAACTGTGGAGACTTGATTCTTTTGGAATAGATACGGAACCGGGATTGATATATGTGATTCCGTCTGCCTGTTCAAACGCTGGCACATGCGTATGACCATGGAGCAAAACATCTCCCTCGCAAAGCGGCGGAAGATTCGAAAGATTGAATACGTGTCCGTGTGTTGCAAAAATCGTGTGTGTCTGTGTCCACAAAAGCATACTGTCGGACAAAACAGGGAACTGCAGCACCATCTGATCTACTTCAGTATCACAGTTTCCGCGAACACACAGCAACTGATCTTTGTGTTCATTAAGCATTGTGATGACTTGTTTTGGTGCATATTCGAGCGGCAAATCATTGCGTGGACCATGATACAAAATATCACCAAGCAGCACAAGGCGATCTGCCTGTTCTTTTGAAAAAGCATCTAACATCAAACGGCAGTAATGTGCGGAACCGTGAATATCTGATGCGATCATCAATTTCATAAGGAAACTCCTTTGCGCAATAGAATATTGATACTATAGCATATTTTTCGATCTTTCGCAAGCATTTTGGAAACGATTGCAAAATGCTTGACAAATTCATTCTGTTTTAGTATAATAGCATCGTTCGGGGTATGGCGCAGCTGGTAGCGCGCTTGACTGGGGGTCAAGAGGCCGCGTGTTCAAGTCACGTTACTCCGACCAAGAGGCCGCGTGTTCAAGTCACGTTACTCCGACCAAATCAAAAAGCCCGCAAACATCGGTGATTCCGGCGTTTGCGGGCTTTTTTCTTTTGCTTTTAAAACCTAAAAATGCGTGTAAAACAACATGGAAAAACGCAAATAATAAAAAATATGCAAGTCACAGAGCAAGTCACGGATTCAATCTTTTATTCGATCAGATAAATAATCGTTGAGCTTGTCCAGTCCGCGCTGTTTTAACTCCGCATCTAAGTGCGTGTAAATGCCTAAAGTAGTCTGTACGTCTGCGTGGCCGAGCAGATACTGCGCTGTTAAAACGTCGACACCGGCTTTATACAAAAGTGTCGCATAGGTATGCCGGAGACAGTGTGCGGTGAAATCTATGCTGATCGGGATGCCATGTGGATTGTGTTTTGACATTCCAGCGGCGGCTCCATAGGTTACATTGAGATCGACGATGTAGGATTGCCACAACCGAGACCAGGCGGTCGTCGACATGTATTTTCCAGAGGTATTCGGACACACGATCGGCGCCTTATGCGGAACATTCCGCAAATACTCGGCGAGAATTTCCGGAATGGTAACAACACGGTTTCCGGATTCCGTTTTTGGGCTGTTTTTGATTTGAGGTTTGCCCGATACAAATTCGAGTGTTTTGTTCACTGTGATCGTGGAAGCATCCAGATCAATGTCATCCCAGGTGAGAGCCAGCAACTCACCACGACGCAATCCGGCATACATCATGATCATTGCAGCCGTCTGCGCACGATGGGGCAAACTGCGAATCATTGTTTGTTCTTCGTCCGTAAGCGCTCGACGCACCTGCTTTCCGCTTCCGGCGGGCACTTTCGCCCGATCTGCAGGATTATAGTCGACAACACGGTTATCGATCGCATAGTCGAAAATCTGCCCGATCGTCATCCGCAGGATAGACAAACTTCGATGAGAAAGACCATCTTGTGCGGCAGCAATCAACAACACATCAATGTCAGCCGTTTTGATTTTGGAAATCCCCATGCCGTCCAATGGTCCCATACGTTTTTGCGCTGCGCGATACATCGTTTGTGTCCCGCTGCCGATCTGCGGCTGCTTTACGGTCCACCAAAGCTTTCGCCACGCGCCGAACGTGTCCTGCTGAGATAAGATATCAAGGCCTTTGCCGATTTTCGCTTTTACTGCTTCTGCTTTTGCATCGGCTTCTTTTTGAGTGGCACCGTATACGGTTTTATACTTTCGTTTGCCGCTTTCATCCCGTCCGAGATAAATCTGCACTGCGATCCGGCCGTCCGCACGGACGGTATTCCTCTTTCTGGCCATTTTATCACCTCATCATATTTTATTACAACAAAGCCCCGCCATTTGACGGGGCGTTTTTTTAAAAAAGACTTGACACAAAGAGCATCCAAAAGACGATGAGAGCAAGCCACACAACAACAGAAGTAATAATCAGTTTTTTCCCAAGGTCACGGTCATCTTTTGCATAGCTGATACATCCTAAAATAATACCGAGCAGGGGAATAAGTACTGCAAGTACATACATCCATGTATGTGATTCAGTATCGTATGAATTAGATTGTTGAAATGATGTACGAGGCGCATTCAGCCGAGAACCGCAGGAAGAACAGTTGACTGCTTGTGCAGGATTGCTCATTCCGCAGTTGGGGCAAAAAGCGCGCTTGCTTGAAGAGTTTCTGGTAGTTTCAGCAAGTTTGGTCCCGCATTTGTAGCAGGTAGCACGGTCGTTTCCGTTGAGTTCTTTGCATTTTGGACAGGTAAGCATAAAAATTCCTCCTTAAAATTACATAGATCAGTAACGGTCAAGCATAACATGACAGCTTAAATTGGAATTCATCATGACACGCAGATCGCCAACAAGAGGCGAGTGGATTTCTATAGTGCCTTTCAAAGGAAGGTTTTTAATATCTTCAGGTGTAAGTCCCCATTCATCAATCATCAAAACTGATTTGCACACATCCATGAATTCAGTCTCGTTTTTTTCTGTTCCGGTGGATACAATGGAGATATGATTGATTTTATAATTTTCCGAATCATCATAAAACACAAAAATGGACCAACCGTTTGATGTTTGTGTATATAAAGAGAGAGAACCACCCTCATCATTCGCTTTAATGGAATCAAAATCAATATCCAAATATGTAAACTGTTTTGATTTTTCGTTGATATCCTTGAATACATCGTATTTAGCAGGTTCAGAGGATACTGACGATTCCGAAGATTCAGGTAATTCGGATGACACAGACGACAGCTCAGACGAGCACCCCGCAAAAGCAAACACAACGACGAATGAAAGAAACAGTGCAAGCGCTTTTTTCATAAAAACCCCTCCAAAATAAATTTTAAAACTTCGCACGCAGTTCGACGACCTTGCCGAGAATCACGACCGGCAGCTCGTCGATTTTTCTGTATTAGCCTATTTTTGATTTTTCACTGGTAGTAGAATCACCTTTTTTATATTCGGGAATGTAAGTAAGGTGCTCAGCATGTTTAGCAAGATCGTCCTTTCCGGCATCATTTAATTTTTGATAATTTTCTATGATGCTTTCAAGTCGTTTGTCCGTTTCGTTTCTTGTATTTAACACCTGAGAGTCAGAATGACCGAGTAAATAGTCAACAGAAACACTAAAATAGTCGGCAAGTTTAAGAAGGATATTGTAATCAGGAGTTGATTGTCCGCGTTCATATTTTACATATGTAGTACGATCAATCTTAAGCCAATTTGCAATATCTTTTTGATATACTCCTTTTGACTGTCGAAGCTTTTTTAGATTCTCAGAAAAAATTTTTGAATTAGAGATTTCGGTATTGATTGATGGCGTAGTATTGGTTTTACCAAGCAAATAGTCGATAGAAACGCCAAAAAGAGAAGAAAGGAGAATAAGACTTTCGATATCAGGTTCTCGATTGCCGTTTTCCCAGTTGCAAATTGTATTTTGTGCACGGTTTATTGCTTTTCCAAGTGAAACTTGACTGTAACCGTGCTGCTTCCGTAGTTCAGAGATTCTATTTATAAAATCATCTTTATGGCCGTTCATTTGATGAGATTCAGTTTTTATATTTGTATTTGATAAATCAGAACAACCAAGCAAATAATCAACTGAAACGTTAAAAAATTTCGAAATGGATATAAGCATATCGTTATCTGGCTGACTGGCATCTATTTCCCACATAGATACAGTCGAACGTGATGTGCCAAGATATTCAGCAAGCTGTTTTTGTGTTAAGCCAGCATTTATTCTAAGTTGTTTAATCTTCGACGATATAAAAACCACTCCAAAATAAAATTTTTAATTATGAATATTGACAAAACAAGGCAAAAGTAATACAATAAAGAAAAGAACAGATGTTCTAAAATAAAGATGAAAAAGGGAGTGCGAATATGATTTCCTGCAACAAGAAGATTGAAGAAATTGTTCGAGAGATTAGTGATGATCAGCTTGATCTTTTGTGCGCTGCTGTTCGATTTCTCTATAAAGAGCAAGAAGCGCACGCTCCTGACGAGCAGGTGAAAGCTGATTGTACAAATGAATAACTTCGCTTTCTTTTTCGTCTCTTGAGAGGCTGTCCATTTGGGCAGCCTCTTTTTTGATATCCATCTCCGGAGAATCGGAACGGCCGAGCAGGTAATCGACAGAAACATCAAAGTAATCGGCGATTTTTAAAAGCATTTCGCCGTTGGGAATGCTTCCATTTTTCCATTTGGTCACGACACCAGATGAAAAACCTAATTCCTTGGCGACGGGGTTAGGTTTTGAATTATGTAAAACACACAATTGAAAAAAACGATCCCAAAACAAAACGAATCCTCCTCAATAAAAATCTCACAAAAATAAAATTTAACAGTTGACAATCTCATATTCGTGAGATATAATATATACAGGTTATTTAATTAACCAAAGTATAACATAAAACGAAGTGTAAAACAATGGGAAGGACAAAAAAGGAGATGAGAAAATGACGGAATTAGGGAAAAGAATCCGCGAATTATATGAGGATAGAAAAATGTTGCAGAAAGACGTTGCAGAAGTTTTGGGCGTGTCCGCAGCCGCGCTGAGTCGAGTGATGCACGGAAAGCGTCCAATGCCATTATCGTGGGCAGTGGAGCTGTCTGACCTTTTTGGATGCACGGTTGATGAGATCGTAAAGGGATAAAGAGAAAGTGGGAAAATGGCACAAGCTTTCCCCGTGCGGACAAGCTTCCGCAGCTTGCACGGCTGCTCGGGTGTACCATCGACGAATTATTTGAAAAAGGGGGGGAGAATCCATGATGAAAACGGTATCTCTCATCGTGCTTATTGCCGCAGGAAACTTTTTGTTGGCATGGATAGCTGCGTTTGTGTGCATGTGGGTGATTGACAAGAAACCACACCGGTTGACGCTCCATTCAAACGATGACATTCGGTTTTTCATAAGCTTCTTTTCACTGTTTGTTGCGGTGGAAACAATGATTTTCTCATTTGTGAAGTGAAATGAAAGAAGGGATAAAAGATGACATTATCTGAAGCAGCAAAACAATGTAACGCAGAATACCGGCGCATTGCAAGAAAATCATGGGCAAGAACGACAAGAGAACCGTGCTTATCTCCGGCCGTAATAGAACCTACAAATTCACCCTGTAAATGTGTTGTGTGGGTTTTAGAGAAAAATAGCATCAGCGAATGGACACCAACACTTGATGACTTAATTGCCGATGACTGGTTTATCTTAAAATTTTATTGATACAAAAAGGAGGAATAGAGGATGAAACGATACATGAACCGACCGCGGCCGATCATCAGCAGCTGGGACAAGCTTCCTTTGCTGATGACAACCGGAGAAACATCCGCATTGTTGGACATTCCAGAAGATAGCGTCCGTCGGAAATGCAGAGAGGGAAAACTTCCTGCAGTCCGGATCGGTGCATTATATCGAATCGATCGGGATGCACTGAAAGCAATGTTAACAGGAGGGGACAGGATATGAAACACATTACATACTTTGTCGGACAAGCTGTGCGGCTTCTGCTGTCGGTGGCAGCGGCATTTGCGGCAGGATTTTTGCTGTTCGACTGGATGGTCGGCACATTTGATCCGCTGTCTGCACTGTTTGTGCTCGGCGTGGGCATGAGTCTGACTGCAATGTCTTTGTTTATGCTGCTTGATAGACTGACGATTGTTCGGAGGGAGAAAAGATGAAAAAAGAACAGATATACATTTCGCATGTGCTGTTTCCATGGGAGACGTTTGAAAAGCAAGGTCAACGCGAGAAAAGAGAACGCGAAAATGGCGGGATAAGATGGACCAAGGAGTTTAAAAGGGAGGTTAGAGAGAACATCGTTCGTTATGCCAATATGGAAAATTGAGCGATACGAAATAGTTCGCTTAACGAAGTGTATCGGCTGGTACCGATTCATTTCAGAAGCGAACTGTTTGAGGGAGTGTCTTTTACGATATGGGAAGGAAGATGATTCGCATCCGAGAGATGCTCGACCGAAACGGAGAGCCGGTGCCGATCTTCCTGCACAAAAACAGATATGGCTACCGGATCAATGTCACGCATCCGGACATCGAGCCGCACTGGATGCGCTGGCGGGAAACGTTCGGCGAATCGACACACTTTCCGGTGTCGGATGACTGCCGGCTGGAATTTGAAAAGAGCTTTGTGCGGTACTTCTTTGAGCATCTTCCGCCTGACCGGAGGCCTGCAGAGCTGAGTGACGCCTATGCGCAAATCTTCCCGCCGGAGGATGGATCAAAGGAACAGCCGGAAGAAGGCGGACAATAAAAAAACCGGCAGACGGATCTGCCGGAATCGGTGATATAAAAACCACTCAACTGTTGCAATTAGAGTGTAACACATATCATCGCAAAAATCAAGCAAAAACGGGCATTGAACGCCCGTTTTTGACTCGATAAAGGTATTAAGTTTAGAACAAAGGACGGTGATGATGTGCCTTATATCAAAACGATATGGATTGCCGGAAACACGATCGAGGTTGCAAAGACGTATTCGGCCAGGTACGGGAAAAAGATCGCACGCGGGCCGAACCAGAACAAAACGCCCGAAGCAGTTAGGCGGTACAACGCACAGATCGCGGAACGGGAACTTCGGCTGCTGATCAATGAGAATTTCGGATATAAAGACTATCACGTTACGCTTACATACCGAAAGGAAGAACGACCGGAGCCGGAAACAGCAAAAAAACAACTGAGCAGGTTTTTCGGAAAGCTTCGCCGGGCATATCGAAAAGCAGGAAAGGAGCTCCGCTGGATCAGCGCCACAGAATATAAACGAACAGCCATCCATCACCATGTCATTCTAAACCGGCATGATATCGGATTGATTGCGGATGCATGGCCATACGGACGTCCGAAGATCGTACAGCTTGACAATACCGGAGACTATGCGGCGCTTGCTGCATATCTCATCAAGGAAACATCAAAAACATTCGGCGAGCCTGACAGCCCGAATAAAAAACGGTGGAGCGCCTCGCGGAATCTCCGTAAACCAAAGGTGAAAAAGCAGGTGATTCACGCGGAACACTGGGCAGATGATCCGAAACCGGTCAAAGGATATCAGATCGTGCGGGACAGCGTGTATATGGATGTCAGTCCGGTCACGGGATTCCCGTACCAGTGGTATCGGATGATCCGGCCGCCGGACAGAAAGGGAGAGACATAGATGTATCAAATCAGGCTGTACCATTATGGGAAAGTCATCAAACAAGAGAATTTCGAAACGCTTGAGGCACTGCGACGCCGATATATCCTGTATCAGCAGCGTGACAATATTTATGCCGAGTGCGTGATCGATGGAAAAGCGCTAAAAACCGGGGAGGCATACCGAATGCTGCATGTACGTCTGCCGGCTATCCCCGAAACGATTCGGCGGTGCAGCCGATGACATGCAGACAATGCGTAAAGTTTTATGAGTGTCCGGACCGGAGCAGGATGATGCCCTGCACGCGGTTTTGCAGTCAAATGCACAAAGAAAGGAGAATACAGAATGAAAAATGTAAACGAAGCAATCAAAAAGGCGTTAGAGGGGAAAACCCCGCACACCAATGAATGGAATGTAGTGAATCAGCTGCTCGATCTTGTGGAAGCGGACAGAGAAGCGAAACGGATCGTGAGCGAGGATCTTGAAAACGAGGATCTTTCGATCGACAAACTGGTGAGAACGGTGCTTCGCGGACGTCCTGGTCCGATCGAGGTCATGAAGAAAATCTGTGATTTTTACGGACTGACCTGTCCGGACGAGCTGCCGCCGGAGGTATGGAGGGGAACGGCCACCAACACACCGAAACAGCAGGATGACATGAACCTGTTCGATCTTTTGTGAGGTGTGCGTCATGCAAAGAAAAAAACTGTTGCAGCTCACTGTTCCGCCGGTACCGGAGAACGATTTTGAAGATACCGTGCAAATGACATGGAACCGATGGGGACAGGAGATCACCAAAGAAACGCCGCGTATTCTATACACGGCAGCGATTGACACACATACAGGCGAGCAGGTGCTCATTTTGGACTTGTACCGGCCGAAAGGAGAACACCTTTTCCGAATGTTCACGACAAAAACACAGTGGTTTCGGCTGATGCCGGACGGATCACTGTCAGAGGCCGGCATGGACTATCTGATGGAATGGTATCACATCCTCCATGAAGTGGACGTGCATGCCGCCCCCGGCGCAGAGGATGTGATCCGCACATTCACCGGGGACAACAGCCGCCGTCCGGGACTTTACGCCATTGCGCAGATGCACAAGGACGCAAAGAAAAAACGGTTAGAGGACAAATATCAAAAAATCTTAGACAAAACATATGCCGGAATACAGGAAATCCGCCCGCTGCCGAAAGCTGTCCGCGTGTGGGTGAGAAACAGCCTCATGAAAAAAAGCCGCTATTTGTTTGCGGACTTTGGACGCGGAAAAACAATGACGGCGGTGTGCTCACACTGTCAAAAAACCGTGCGGATTCCGCATGTGAAAGAGCGGTCAGTGGCTGTTTGCCCGAACTGCAGGAGCCGGTGCCTGGTACTCTCAAAAAAGCGACACGAACGGAACGCGGGATTTTCGCAGAAGAGAGGTTTTTTCTACCTGCAAAGCACGAAAGACGGATTTTGTGCGCGGCATTTCGTCGTGTATTGGGACTTCCATTCCGGGGAAACGACGTTCCATGAAGTAATCAGTGAAAATCAGCGTGTGTTTTACACATATCACGAAACAATCGACGATTATGTCACGAAAGATACCGCGTATGTGTGGGACTTTTTCCGGGGGAATCATATGGACTGGTGCCAGCGGTCAGCTTATCATGTCAGCAAAATCCGCGACCGGATCTATCCCGGAAATCTCGATGCGATGTTTCGGAAAAATAAAGGATTTCACGCCTATCACATCCGAGCGGGTGAAATCGCTGAAACGTGCGGCCGGCTGATGCCGATGCTGTTCTATCATGCGATCGAGAACGTCAAGGTATTAAAAAACTGCGTGGATGCGGGTCTTTACCGGCTGGCGCATGACCTGATTGACATGACGCACCGGAACGACCGAAAAAAGAATGAAATCATCGACAACCGGTTCGGCAGTCTGCGCAAAGCGCTCGGAATCGGGAAAGACGATCTTGCATTTTTGCGTGAAGCCGATGTCGAGGCGGATGATCTGCTCCTTTACCGCACATTACGTGCACAAAAGCGGCCGCTCGAGCCGCGCACATTTCGCCGGTTCTGCGAGGAATTGTCCGGCAGAACACAAAAAGAAATGCTCAGGCTTCCGATGACGCTATATATACAGGTGAAGTATCTGGAAGAGCAGATGAAATACACAAAACACCGCACCTGGGATGGACGTGTCACGCTTGATCTGGTAGCTTCCGACTGGCTTGATTATCTTGAGAATGCGAGACTCTTGCAGTATGACATGACGGATCGGTCGGTGCTGATGCCGATACACTTAGACTATGCACACGACGCCGCAGAAGAGGTGGTGCGGTCAATCGAGAAAAACGACGGGTACCGTTTTCCGCAGATCGAAGCGCAGGAAGCCGGATACAATCGGCTGTACGGTATCCGCGGCAAAACACTGCTCATCCGCGCGCCGCATAATCATCAGGAGATCATCGATGAAGGAAAAAACCTGCATCACTGTGTCGCCGGATATG
>CASGAN010000019.1:33839-56037 GCA_949299455.1 uncultured Oscillospiraceae bacterium | reverse complement strand
TGTCAGACCGTACCAACGTGACGTGACACGTGCCGCTAATAATATAGGGCTTTGCCCGCATATGAAATACCCCCGGCTTTGCCGGGGGATTTTTATTTTGCTTGCGATTCTTTGAAATATCGGGTAAAATAGGTGCGGAGGCGAAGAATATGGGACCTTACGAGTATCGTGTGGAGAAAATTGACGGTGATTACGCATGGCTTGTGCGTACCGATATTGTATCGGAGGAATCAATGATGGTTGCACGCGCACTGCTGCCGCTTGATATTGAAGAGGGAAGCGAACTTCTCTGGGAGAATTTTTCCTATTCATTAAAAATGTAAACTTTCTATAAAAGGCAAGATTTTGTCTGCTTTTTGTTTGCGTTGGGCATTTAAACATGATATACTAAACAAAATGTCGTTTTCAATCGGAAAAATGAAAGAAGGAGCGCTATGGCAAAAAAAACAGAAAAGCCGGTGCAGCGTGTGAAACGCGCCGGGAAAAAAACCAAAAAATATGCATGGATCAAATGGGTTGTCCTTGCTGTTGTTGTACTGCTGATTGCAGCAGGTGCAGGATATGCCGCAAATTTCATTGATTTATTCAATCGGTCGCACAGCGGTGACCTTGATAAAGATGACTTGGGTATTTCTTCGAACAGCGAGGCGCTTCAGGATGATGGAAGCACCGATATCGTCAATATCGCGCTGTTTGGTGTCGATACCAGAACGCAGGGCGAAAAAACACGTTCTGACTCGATCATGATTTTAAGTGTCGATAAAAAGCATAATAAGATTAAATTGACTTCTTTGATGCGCGATACGTATGTCGCCATCGAAGGCCACAGCAATACGAAACTGACACACGCATATTATTATGGCGGACCGCAGCTTGCTGTTAAAACAATCAATCAGAATTTCGGTACAAATATCACGGAATATGCAACGGTCAACTTCCAGGGAATGGCGGAGATCATTGATGCTGTCGGCGGTGTCGAAATCGATATCAGCGAGGCAGAACGCCAAAATGCAAATATCAGTATCCGTGAACAGGCAGCATATGGAATGGAGCCGGATTATATTGAAAAGGCTGGACTGCAGACATTAAACGGCACACAAGCAGTTGCATATGCGCGGATTCGTTATGTTGGAAACGCGGATTTTGAACGTACAGACCGTCAGAGAAAGGTCATGGAGCAGCTGTTCAACAAGGCACTTGATATGAATCCGATGCAATATCCGGAGTTTGCACGCAAACTTTTGCCATATGTGGAAACTTCGCTTGACATCGGCGAGATTATGGGACTGAGTACCATTATGCTGCGTGACGTCAGTATGGAACAGCTTCGTATTCCGATGAATGAGCATTTGATCGGCAGCGGATCGATCCGGGATTCATCGGGCGGCTCTTGCTTGAACGTGGATCTTGAAGCTGCAACAAAAACCATTCAGGAATTCATTTATGATGACGTGAATCCGAATGCACCGAAAGAAAGCTCCACAGAGTCGAGCAAAAAAGCATCGTAACAAATCATGAAAATAAAAACGTGTCCGAAACATTCGGACACGTTTTTTTGTTACACACTTATTTTGATTCACAAACGGCTTCCAACAGCAGGGTGCGTACGCGGCGATATTCCTTAACGGATTTTTCGTAACAGTCAAACCGTGTAAATAACATCGAAACGATTTCGTCTGCACGCGCAGGATTTGTTTGCTTGAGCATACGAAGCAGCTCCAAGTCTTCAAAGCCGATGCGATGTGCCTCTGCACGTGTGGAGGAAAGCGGCTGTTCAAATCCGGGATACAGAATGCATTCATCGCCGGCCGGCAGGAAGTTAGCATATTTCGGATGGTATTCCATTACCTGTTCGGAGAACATAGCGGCTTGCCGTTCAAACGGGTTGTTGCCACAGGTGAAGTTTGCACCCCAGTGCAAAAATCCCATGATATTCGGATATTTCATCATTCCCCACGCGAGATAGACAACACGCAGCCGTTCCATATCAAGCAGACGATTGCAGTAATTTCCGCCCGGCGTCAAACAGGAATAGACATAAAGCTTGTCGCCTTCTTCCACGCGTTTATCAAAGAACGCCTGGTTTTTCTCATAAATATCAAGCGACGGGCACCAGATATCAAGTGCACCGATCACATTTTCGGTCGGAAGTACCGGTTCCAAAATCGGAATGCCCGGCATTGCTTCTCTTGTAATTTTAGAAATTGTGTGATATACCTCACACAGCGCATCGTTCGGCTCGTCCAGACACGACTGTGTCCAAACATCGCACAGGTTATGTGCACGCAGATAACCGTATAATGTGCACAGTGCTTCTTTCAACTGCGATTGTCCTTGTTCGGATGACATGGATGCACCCGTCAGCGAGAATACAGCATCGGTACCGTAATCGAATTCATCAAATGCCCGGCGTTTGAACGCTTCACCGATCTGTTCGGGTGAGGTAAACGAATCGTGGTCAAGTGACGCATAAAATTCATCGTTGTCTGCAAGAGAAGATGCGCGCGAGCAGAAAGCACCGCCCTGGAACAGTGTGATTCCGGCGCGTTTTGCAGCACGAAGCATCAAATCAAGGCGCTGCGGTTCAAAACGAAGCGAACCATCCGGCATAACGGTAAACAACAAATTTCCCGGGATTGCCATGATATTCTGCCGTAGATAGCGCACAGTGCGCAGATAACGCGTCAGCATTTCTTCATAGCGTGCAGACCACATGGGTGCATTATGCCAGAGCGAAATGTTTTCATAATCAAACCAGTTGACAAACTGCGGAGAATCTGCACTGGCAGGTTTCACCGTTACAGGGTAGCGCACCGTTTGTACCGTCAGCGTGCGGCACATGCCGTCATGACAGATTTTAATGGTAAACGAAGCCGTTTCTTTTTGGCGGCAGTATTCGATCGGTGTGCGGAATGCGAAAGCCGCGGTCGTATACTGCGGGCGTGCAAGGTTAAAGATCGGTTTTAACGCTTCGTAAATATAAAACGGTGCACGGCGGATCACGTTTTCGTTTTTATCGTTTTTTAGATATTCGCTGCGTAAAACAGCACCTGTATTCACTTCCACCGGTACCGGAATCAGCTCAAACAGCTTGTATGCACGATGCGGACCATCCACAGAAAATGTGACAGGGATGCCCGGCGTTAATCCGGAAAGTGCAATATGTACGCCGACATAAGTACCGTTTGCACCAGAAACAGTGAGCGTATCTTCACCCGTACGTACATCAGTGTCCGGATAAATCGGCGTCAGTTCATCAAACAAAGCGGCGCGAAACACCGGTTTTGCTGCCTGTTCTGTCTTTGGAAGTGCCCAGACAAGCTGATCCATGTCTGGCTCCTTGGTGTCGTGCTGGCGCAAATCATCATACGGCTCTTCGCTGTCGATAATCCAGCCGCGCCCTTCTTTTCGTGCTGTTTGAAATCCGCCGCGTGCTGCGCGTTTGCGGGCAGACTCCGGATTTTTCCCATGAAGCCTTGCATATTCGGACAGGGAAATAAACATGGGGAGAACCCTCCTTTGAACATTATGATAAAACGATCAGTCTTCGATCGTCTTTTTGGTAAGCCAACGATTGCTCTTATAGCGAACCCAGAATACGAGCGAGCGAATTGCCCATTCAAGTCCCATGGAAATCCATACGCCGATGACACCGAGTCCCAGTGTAATGGAAAGCAGATAGCCGACACCGACGCGCATGAGCCACATCGTAATCAGCGATACGACGGAAGTAAATGTTGCGTCGCCTGCCGCACGAAGAACGCTCGGCATGACGTTTGAAATCGACCAGAAGAACGGCATCGGAATGATTGCGGTAATCAAGAGCATGTAAATAACAGAGAGTGTTTCGGTTGGTGCCTGATACATCATCAGAATGAGCGGCATCAGCGGCATAAAGATCGCAATCGAGATCAATGTGACAATCGTGCCGAGCAGGATCATCTTTTTACCGTACCATTTTGCCAGTTCTTTTTGATCTGCGCCGATGCACTGGCCGACGATTGTGATGGCAAGCGTACCGACTGCAAGACCGGCGGAATAGATGATTGCAAATGCAGAGTTTGTGACAGCATTTGCAGAAACGCTCAGTGTACCGAGGGTGACGATGTACATCTGTACCAAAATACTGCCGCCGTTGAAGAACATCTGCTCAATCGCGAACGGAATGCCCACCTTGAATACTGATTTTAATACCGGCCAGCAAATTTTAAATATATCACGCGGATAAACGCGCAGGACGCTGTGCGGATGGAGCAGAAGCCAGATGGCGATTGCACCGCCGATCAGGCGCGCAAAGTTTAACGAAAGCGCAGTACCGATGATGTCAAGCTTTAAGATATTTAAAAACAGTACACTGCCGAGCAGGTGAATCAGGTTGATGATAATGGTCAGACGCAGACAGATTTTTGTTGCACCGACGCCGCGGAATACTGCGAACGCACCCATATAAAATGAGTGGAAGATCAGTGAAATACCGACGCCTACCATGTAGTCCTGTGCTTTTTTGATGACGACCGGATCAGCAGAACCGAACATAATGTGGACAAGCGGTCCTGCACAGGTGACAAGGATTGCACAGCACACAATTGCGACAGTTGTTGTTGCAAGCACAACCTGTCCGGCGGCTGTCCGCATTTTTTCATTGTCGCCTTTTCCTTTATATTGCGCGACAATGACCGTACCGCCGGCAGAGACCGCGTTAAAAATGGCAAAGATCATCATGTAAACAGGGCTGACGAGACTGACTGCAGAGACAGATTCCTGACTCGACGCACTGATCATGGAGGTTGTTAAGACACTGATAAAATTGATAAAAAACTGGTCAAGCATAATGGGGATAAACATTGAAATAATCTCACCATATGAAAACAGTGAGCTTCCGAATTGCTTTGACAGCCATTTATCGGCTTTTGAATCGGGTTTAATCAGATATCGTGGCTTTCGAATTTGAAACCGCATACAATCACTCCTCTTTATACCTATCATTTTAGCGGCATGTGAAAGGCAAATCAAACGGATTGAGCAGGGTTTTTGTGTGTTTTCGGGACATTATATGCAAGAAACACGCGAATCCTTTGATTTCCTTGTATTTTAACATTATTTTAACGTTTTTTGTCCGGGACATGTCCGCCTTGACGAAATGATTCTGATGCGATAAGATAAAATAAAATCAAAACAGAGGGGATTTTTATGAAAGTTAAGCTGAAGGTAAACGAAACGAACGGCAAAGTGACAGATATGATCTACGGACAGTTCATTGAACATATCTTAAACTGCATTGAAGGCGGTGTGTATGATCCGGACAGTTCGCTTGCGGATGCGGACGGAATCCGTACTGATGTGCTTGAAAAAGCCAAAGAATTAAATCCGCCGATTCTGCGTTTTCCCGGCGGAACTGTCATGTGTCAGTATCACTGGGAAGATGGAATCGGACCAAAAAGTGAGCGAATCAAGCGCAAAAATTTGATCTGGGGCGGTGAGCTCAACCTTTCGTTCGGTACGGCGGAGTTTGTGTCGTTTTGCCGCCGGATTGGTGCGGAACCGATGATTTGCGTGAATATGGTGTCGGGTACGCCGGAAGAGGCTGCAAACTGGGTGGAATACTGTAATGGAACGGGACAATCCTATTATGCACAGCTGCGCCGCAGCCATGGATACGAGGAGCCGTTCAATGTGAAATATTGGTGCATCGGAAACGAAAGCTATGCCGAGCCTGATCTGGGCGTTCATCATGATGTGTCATTATATGTCCGGGATGCATTGGAATTTATCAAATTTATGAAGCTGACGGACCGTTCAATCAAAACGATACTGGTTGGATGCGACAAACCGGAGTGGAATAAAGCAGTGCTCGATGCGCTTCATCCGTTTTGTGATTATCTTTCCCTGCATCATTATTCTGCGGAAAACGGAAAAGGACTGTATGGCCCGTTTGAAGGCGAAAAAGCGTTGATTCAGATGATCGAAGAAGCATCCGATCTCATTGACACGTATCCGGATACGATCGAGAATTTCAACCCGTGGTATCGGTTCCCGCCGAGAAGCGCAAAAGTGAAAATTGCGCTGGACGAATGGAATATCTGGAATTTTGCGCCCGATGAAACGTACGGATTATTGGCGGAATATAACTGGCGGGACGCTGTGTGGGTCGCGAGTGCGATGAACGATATTGTGCGGCATCCTGCGGTTGCAATCGCAAATATGGCGCAGCTTGTCAATGTGATTGCACCGATTGTCACAACACCGGACGGTTCGTATTATCAGACGATTGCCTATCCGTTTTTGCTGTACCGTAAGCATATGATCGGTGATCGTGTGGACGTAGAAGTGCCGTCGGTCTGCTTGGACACAAAAGAGGCAGGACAGATTGAAGCGCTTTCATGCAGTGCAGTGCGCAAAGCAGACGGTACACTGTGTATTGCCGTGGTAAACCGTGATTTCTCGCAGCCGTATACTATCGGTATCGGTGCAGGAAAGGGTACGATGACCACACTCACAGCACCTGCACCGTATGATCGATGTGATTCGACGCACTGCTGTGTGCAGGAAGAAACAACCGCGGTTTCGCTTGATGAAATCACACTGGCACCGGGAAGCGTCAATCTGATTTTGTGTGAAGAATAATGTTAAAAAAAGGAATCACTCATGTGATTCCTTTTTTTGTGCAATGGAAACGTATTTTTTACCTCAGTCGTTATCGTGGTCATCGCGATCATGGTCGTCGTAGTCGTAATCATCGTCACGATCATGGTCATCATCGCGGTCACGGTCAAAATCGATCACAGCACCGGTTGTGGCGTGAATTTCATATTCGTATTCAACACCGTTTGCATAAAATTCAATTTCATAGTGAATAACACCGTCATTGCTGTCGAGTTTAGTTTTTGTGAAAACGGCAGCAGAAGCAGAGATACCTGCGTGGGAAAGCGCTGCTGATTTTGCTTTTTCTGTACTGATATAAGATGTGCCGGCCGTCGGTTTGCTGGTGTTTGTGCCGGAGTTATCACGGTCACGTTCAAATTTGATCACAGCACCGGTGCCTGCATGAATTTCGTATTCGTATTCGATGCCGTTTGCGTAAAACTCCAGTTCGTAGACCGGTGTGCCGTCATCAAAATCAAATTCCGCTTTTGTGAAAACGGCAGCAGAAGCAGAGATACCTGCGTGGGAAAGTGCTGTTGATTTGGCCTGTTCTGCACCGATATAAGAAGTATTCGAAGATGGAATTGATCCAGAGTTGATTTTCTTGTGACGGTGAGAAAGAACAGTACCGTTGACTGCATCAATCTCATAATCGTATTCAGTGTCCTGGTAATAAAATTCCAGTTCATAGATCGGAGCACCGTCGTCGAAGTCGAATTCCCGGTCAGTGAAGAGCGCCTGATCAAATGGAACGCCTGCCTGCAATGCGGCAATCTGCATTGCTTTTTCTTTTGTGATATATGGGGAAGGACGTTCAGCAGTTGTGTACGATTCATCATAGTCGTCATCACTGATGTCAATGACGCTTGCGTTCAGTGAAAATGATTTTGTTGTATTCATCACAGAGGCTTTGATATCTGAGAGGAACGACTCACGCGGAACAGCAGATCCGCGAACGAGCTGTACGACAATGTTTTTATCGTTTCCATCTACGTCGTCATCGAAATATCCTGCTTCATAGATTTCGCGTACAAGATCCGCGGTAACGGTTTCGCACGATTTTCCGTCTGCTTCGCCATACGCTGAAACGATTTTTTCTCCATCGTCGTTTACACCGTCCAGCGCAGTCACTTGACCATCTTTATCGTAAGAAACTGTGATCTCCGGATTCACGCTCAATACAATTTTTCCGGTGTCTGATCCGAGTGAAATGATTTCACCAGTCTGAGGTGTTTTGCTGCTGCTGTTGCAGCCTGTGAGTAAAAGTGATGCTGAAAGGAACAGTGCCGAAGCGGTCAGTGTGTATTTCCGTTTGATTGTCATGAGAAAAACCTCCTTTTGTATTTCTTTGGTTTACGCCTATAGAATACGAAGGAGGTTTTTAAAAAACGGGGTGGAGAGAGAATTTTTTATAAAAATTTTTTCGTACGCGTTTTTTTAGGTGCGGGCAGCCTTTTTGGCGTTTAAAAATTTTTGTTTTGTAGCGATTCCGCCGCGGATATGACGTTCCTGCTTGTTTTTTTCTAAAACCTTCTGTACTTCCAGATAAAGTGCGTGGTTTGTTTTCTGCAATCGTTCGGTAACATCTTTATGTACTGTGCTTTTGCTGATTCCAAAATGTTTGGCGGTACCTCGAACAGTATCGCCTGTTTCAATCATGTGATGTGCCAGTGCGATTTCACGATATTCCCCATTGTAATGCATGAGCACCCTCCTCAGTTTGACTGTGTTTGTACATGATATGCGTGAGAAAAAGAAAAATTGCATTGTTTCGACGAAGAGTCAATGAGTAAAAAGCATTCAGTATTTAATATTTTTGCAATCTATTTTGATATTTAGAATATAAAATACAGCCTTATATTTAAATGTTTTTATATAAATTATCCGCTTTTTATACTGTTGTGTCCGTTTTTTCGATTTGTTTTTTTGTTTGAATAATATAATATAGTGAATGTGAAACAAAAATAATAGTTTTGTATATGATACCGCAAACGATCCAACCAGAGGCGAATATGACGGCACCAGCCTGGTGCATGGTCAGTATCAGTCATGGCCTGGAATGGCAGCGTTTATTTCGGAGCGTTCTGTCATCGATGGTGCAAACTTCTATACAAACTTCAACACCGGTCACGGCATGCAGTACTTTACAAACGGTAAAGTGTCGAATGACAACCAGTGGCAGAACATCAACATCCAGGATATTCTGCCGACATGGCAGTGGTGGAGTGAAACTGCAGACAACAGCGATGAAACACTCCGTTTCGACTTCGACTACGGTACAAAATATAACCCGGCATTCGAACTGAATCAGGTAGGCGGCTATGACGGCGGCAGCTCGCTCGTGGCAAAAGGTCCGCTGTCTGTAGAGCATTTTCTCCGTCTTTACAAGACAAAGATGGATGTAAACGCGAACTCGAAGCTCGATATCACCTACTACAAATCAACCGCCGACGACGCATCTGAGATGAAAGTAGGTTTGATTTTTGAAGACGCACCGGAAACTGTTGAATATGTAACGGTTCCGGATTCGGGTAAAAATCGTCCGACTGGACAAGTGCACAGCTTGACCTTTCTGCATATGCAGGCAGAACACTGGCAGCATTTGGTCTGGCATTTGATCCGAACGGTGAAAACCTTGCAGATTATCAGATGAACATCGGCGAAATCGCAATCACTGATAATCAGAATGCACCGGCAGCACCGGAAGGTCTTACAATTGACAGAGCATTCAACACGACAGAAACCTACATTTCGTGGGATCTTGCCGATTATGACGAGGTTCAGAAATACAACGTCTCTGCAGTCTATGAAGACGGCAGAGAAGTATGCATGGGCGGTACATACGACGATGTTTACTACATCAAAGATCTGTATGAAACCAAAGGCGTTGTGACAATCAAAGTGACCGCAGAGGGCGCAAATGGCGTCGAAAGTGAAGCAGCAGAAGTTTCACGGAATCTTGATAATGAAGCGAAAAACCTGACAGTAGAAGCAGAAGACAGTGTGTTAAACGCTTCGTGGGAAAACCCTGCAATCGATTATGCTTCGATTCGTGCAGACGTGACCTTGCCGTACAACTACGCAGGCATCACTGACACGTACACTGCGACCTTTGAAAAAGATGCAGTTTCCGGTTCTGTGAATGTTCCGGTAAGAAACGGCGGCGACTTCAATCTGCGTCTTACCTATTTGGATGCAGAAGGAAATGTTGTTTCCTATGTGGATTGCTCCGGTGCACTTAAAGATGTGGTTTGTGACAACTATGTCGGAGAGATCACAAGAAGCGGCGTCGGAAAAGGATGGAAGATTCAGAATCCGCAGGTATATGACTGGTGGCATTTGACTGCATGGTACAATGGTCAGATTATCAAGAATAACGTAATCCGTGGTGTGGACGATTTGACGGGTCTTCCGCTTCAGGGTGAGTCTGGTGTGGTCGAAATCCAGCTGGAAGACTTTGCAGGAAACAAATCTGAAAAAATAGAAGTTCCATATAGTACACTTGCGCGAGTAGATCGGGTAAAAGTAACACCGGAAGATGCAGTAGTCGAAAAATATGCAGCACAGGTGTTCAAAGCAGAAGTCATTGGTCGAAATGATCCGCCTCAAACTGTAAAATGGACTGTAAGCGGCGGAACAGAAGGAACTCGCATTGATGAATATGGTGTATTGACTGTAGCAGGGAATGAAACGGCATCAGAATTGACGGTTACTGCAACATCTACATTTGATGAGACCAAGAACGCTTCTGTGATTGTGAAAGTATCGCAAGAACCCGCAACAATTACCAGCGTAACTATTTCACCGGAAACAACAGAAGGATATAAAGGAAGTAAAATGCGCTTTACAGCAGCTGTGCAAGGAGTAAACTGCCCTAAAACTGTTATATGGAGTGTGGACGGTGAAACATCGACTGCGACAACGATAGATGTAATGGGTAATTTGACAATTGCTACAGACGAAAGTGCAAAAGAACTGACGGTTACTGCAACATCCACATTTGACGCAACAATGAGCGTTTCAGCGAAAGTTTCAATTTCAGAAAGCATCATGCAGAATGTAAGCGTTTTGGGCGTCAGCAGTGTGACAGAATTAAGTGGATTCAGTGCAGCGGAGTTTGCATTCGATAACGACTTAAACACAATGTGGTATTCTCAATCTACAAAATCCGGTTGGTTAGCCATAGATTTAAATGACATTTACAATATCACTAGATGGAAAACAACGCATGGCGGAAAAGTGGTTGGATCGTCAATGTTCAGCACTGCAAAATTTGCATTAGAAGTGCTTAAAGATCCGAATGCAACGCCAGAGCAGCTAGCAGATAAAGAATATCTGGCAAACAACGAAAACTGGGTAGAAATCAACTATGTTGATAATACAACAAACACGCAGGATACGCTGTTCCGATGGCACTTGTTCTTGCAGCAGGCGCAGTCTTTATCATTCGTAAACGTGCAATCAAATCATTGTTATTCTTTCCTTGTTTCCTTTCATTAGGAGAAAAACAGCAGGCAGTTTGCCTGCTGTTTTTCTGTTTTGGGAAACGGAAAAATCCGTGTAGGAATTGATTTTTTTTGACGCATTCTGTATAATAACAAATAGTAGAAGACAATAAAAAATCAAAAAGAAAAGGGGCGTTGTTATGCGGATTTTAGCAATTGATATCGGAGGAACCGCGATTAAATCTGCAATTGCAAATGAAAAAGGTGAAATCACCGATTTGCGGGAGCATCCGACCAATGCAAAAGAGGGTGGTCCTTCTGTTATGAAAACGGCATTGGAGATTGCGCATGGTTATGAGGATTTTGATTGCATCGGAATTTCGACAACCGGACAAGTGGATCCGAAACGCGGGATCATTGTATATGCAAACGAGAATGTGCCGAATTACACAGGAACAAACGTGAAACAGATTTTTGAACAGGAGTTCCACAAGCTTACCTGTGTGGAAAACGACGTCAATTGTGCGGCAGTCGGTGAAACACATTATGGTGCAGGACGTGGTCTGCGTGATTTGCTCTGTATTACGTACGGTACCGGCGTCGGTGGTGCGATTGTTATCAATCGTCAGATCTACGGCGGTGCACATGGTTTGGCAGGGGAATTTGGACACTTGATCACCCATCCGAATGGTCGTCAGTGTGGTTGTGGTCAGCATGGATGCTATGAGCAGTATGCCTCCACGACAGCGCTTGTGCGTGAAGCCAGAAAGGTAGATCCGTCTCTTTATAACGGGCGACTGATTTTTGAAGAATGGCACAAGGGCAACACGGCAATCCGTATGATCGTCGATGACTGGATTGATGAAATTGTGTTCGGTCTTGTCACACTGGTGCATATCTTCAATCCGAATGGTATCATTCTGGGCGGCGGTATTTTGGCAGAGCCGTATATCGAAAATGAAATCAACAAACGAATTTATAAACGCGTGATGCAGAGCTATTCCGATTTTCGTGTGGTCAAAGCGGAGCTTAAGAACACCGCCGGACTGCTCGGCGCTTCTGTGATTGCGTTTAAAACAAAAATCGGAATGTACGAACGGGAATATTGAGCGATATACTGAAAAACACGGAATCCTTTTTGGATTCCGTGTTTTTGTATGAAGAAAACCACTTGCTTCGCAAGTGGTTTATAGGGTAAGGAAAAGATCGATAATGTATCAAAAGAATTCCTTTTACTGTAAAATAAAAATCCGGGAGTAATATCGGAGGTTTTCTTATTCCTGCATCGGTTTAATTTTTCTGGCTTCCCAGTAAAATCGTTTATCGCAAGCTTCTCCCATGGAAAACGTTTTTCTCGGAAGTGCACCGTCTACGATGACCGAAGGGAAAAGCTCCTCTTTTTTCATCGGTTCTAAGATGAAGCCCAATGTGTTCGGCTGTTCGCTGAGCTTCAATACAACATCTTCGCCGTGAATGTAATCAACCTCACCCGGGCGTTTCTTTAAATATTCATCTAAGAACGACTGCAAATCGCCGACCGCTAAGCTGTGGGCAGTCTCCGTCAGATAAACGGTACGTTTTTCGCCGTTTTGTACAATGGTAAGCCTGTGAGCGCCCGGAACCGGCGTATCCGACAAGGAGAACGCGATTTCAAGTGCGTTTAGCACCTTCTGCGGCTCGATATCAAACAGCACACGATGGATTGCTTCAAATTCAAGCGATTCATCATACAGGTTTACGACTTCAACAAGTGCATATCGTGCCGGATGCCGAAGTGCTTCTTCGATGCCGATGCGCTCCTTTAATTCAAGGTATGCTTTTTTTGCAGTGGCAAGCGAGTGGTTGCCGTCACCGACTGCATACTGTAGCACCGGTGCGCCGGTGATGCCGTATTTCTTGAAAAATATTTCCTCGTCGGCAAGTGTTTCGAGTGCCGTGACAACACGCTGTTTTTGTGTATCATCCAATAAATAGCCGCGCAGATGACCGCTTTCCATCATGAGATCAAAGTCATACAGCTTATTTTGTGTCTGCGACCAGTTTTCAAGCGGTTCGATGATCGAACGGGAAGCGTCGTCAATGAGCAGCATGACGTGCGGCAGCTCGAGCGGTGCATTTTTCCGGATACGTACACGCGGCGGAATCCGTTCAAGCACGGTTCCCTCTGTTGCACGCACGCGGCTGGTTGAACCTTGTGTGTACTGATATTCTTCCAAATCAATTTTTCCGATCAGACCTCTGCGGATTTTTCCGTTTTTCAAGGTGCGCTCTGTGTAGATGATCGCATTCGGATATGTCGAAAACAACTGGGCATTCAAATAGTTTGTCATCGCCACGTTGATCGACATAATGCGTGCGTCGAAATCTGCTGTTTTGAAATCAGCTTCCGGAAAGATTAGGTGCAGCGCAGACGGATGTTTCCCGACAAATTCGCGCACATCTGCCCAATACTGCGGTTCAGATGTATATTGATCACAGGCGACCACGCTGAAAGCGGAAGGGTTTTCGCCGTTATAAAGCAAGATATCAGCAGGGGAAAATACAAATCGGTTCATAATAAAGAACAGCTCCTTGTCGTATGAAAAAAATTATAATTCTCCGTTTAAGGTGATTTCTGATACAGCGTCATTTACAAATGTGATGTAGACTTCAGCAGATTGGTTGTTTTCGCCGTACCAGCCATAGGTATAATATGCATCTCCCTGAACAGTAGTACCGTTGTCAGCCAAAACGCCATCGTCACCGATAATGGCGCTGACGTGTGCATACGACATGCCTTTTTTGATTTTAGCGTATTCTTCTGCACTGATCCCGCCTACATTTTCCGACTGCTGTGCCGAAGGCGTTTGCGATTCGGACGGCTGAGGAATCGGAGAAGGTGAAAACAGGCGAAGCTGCGAAACGGTCAAAATAAAGAGAAAAACCGAAAGCACACAAAGGACGGAAAGTGAAACAATCAGTCCTGTTTGAAGCCGTCTGCGCGGAGGTGTTTGCGGAAATGGCTGCACTTCATGCGAGAAACTGTTCGGCTGATCCTGCATGGTATCATGACCGCACAGACCGCAGAAACGTTCACGAACCGGTGCGCCGCAATACGGACAAACACGGCCTTCCTGCGGCGTGGGCGGTGCGTCAAAGGAAGCGGGCTGCGCCTCGTTTTGGGTTTCATTCATATATTCATTCATGTCAAAAAACTCCTTATGATTCATATACAGGTGAAATGAATGGAAAATAGAAAACTGTAAAATATAAATTAAGATCTCAAAGAAATATATTCAAAAACATTATAGCGCAAAAAGTCGGACGTGTCATTAAAAATATGAAAATTAAATAAAATTATGCCGAAGAAACACGCTTGTAATCGACATGCAAAAATGATAGAATAGACTGAATTGAAAAATAGCCGGTGTATGACAGGCGGAAAAGGATGGGAGAATATGTCGAAAATCGGATTTGATAATGCGTTGTACGTCAAAAAACAGGCGGAATATATCAGAAAACGAATTGAGCAGTTTGACAACAAGCTGTATTTGGAGTTTGGCGGAAAATTGTTTGATGATTTTCATGCATCACGCGTGCTTCCGGGATTTGATCCGAGTGCAAAAGTAAAATTGCTGATGGAGTTTAAAGACAGCGCGGAAATCATCTTCTGCATCAATGCGGGAGACATTGAAAAGAAAAAGATCCGTGCCGATTTTGGTATTACGTACGATCTTGACCTGCTGCGTGTCATTGACAATCTGCGCGGTATGGGACTGCTTGTAAGCAGTGTCGTGATCACACGCTACAGTGATCAGCCGGCAGCAGACAGCTTTAAGCAAAAACTCGAATCCCGCGGACTGCGCACCTATCTGCATCGTTCCACGCCGGGATATCCGACCGATGTGGACTTGATTGTAAGCGACGAGGGATTCGGTGCAAATCCGTATATTGAAACGACAAAGCCGCTCGTTGTTGTCACAGCACCCGGTCCGTGCAGCGGCAAGCTGGCAACCTGTCTGTCGCAGCTTTACCATGAATACAGAAACGATGTCCATGCCGGCTATGCAAAATTTGAAACATTCCCGATTTGGAATATTCCGCTGAAACATCCGGTGAATCTGGCGTATGAAGCGGCAACGGCCGACTTAAAAGACGTCAACATGATCGATCCGTTCCATTTGGAGGCATACGGCAAAACAGCCGTCAACTATAACCGCGATATCGAGGTGTTCCCGATTGTGCGTGCGATTCTCGAGCGGATCACCGGCAGAGATGATATTTACCGTTCCCCGACTGATATGGGTGTCAATATGGCTGGTTTTGCAATCTGTGATGATGCAGTTGTTTCGGAAGCTGCAAAACAGGAGATTCTGCGCCGCCGCTACAAAGCGCTTTGCGATGTGCGTCAGGGACTTGCCGATGAGGAAACAGCAGGTCGCATTGAACTGATCTTAAAACAGCTGTCGATCAGCGCAAAAGATCGTCCGGTCATTGCTGCGGCAAACGAAAAGAGCAAAGAGAGCGGTGTTCCAGTCATGGCGATCATGCTGTCTGACGGCAAGATTGTCACAGGCAAGCAGTCGAACTTGATGACATCGGCCGCAGCTGCTGTGTTAAACTGTATCAAGGTGCTCGCACGCCTGCCCGATGAACTGCATTTGATTTCTCCGAACGTCATTGAACCGATCATTGATTTAAAAGGAAATGTCCTGCGTATGAAGCAGACGGTTTTGAGTTTGGAAGAAGTGCTGCTTGCACTTGCTGTCAGTGCTGCCTCCAATGAAATCGTAGCATTTGCGATGTCAAAACTTCCGGCTCTTGCAGGATGCGAGGCACATTGCTCGCGTATGATCGGCCAGGACGATGACTCGGCGCTTAAAAAATTGCAGGTCAACTTAACCTGCGAACCGCATTTCCCGACAAAAGATCTGTTCTATCAATAAAAATCAGACACAGTCTGCAACAAAACGGGCGAACCGGTAACGCGGTTCGCCCGTTTTGTTCACAGAATATACTTGAACTATTTACAGGAATCTATTATCATGATATGATAAATAAGATTATATCAAAAGGAAAAATACCATGAAAAAGCGTACAATACAGCTTGCTGCCGGAATTTTGGCGGGTATCATGCTGCTCGGCAGTGTTGCCGGTGTTTTGACAATGATTGTTTTTGGCGTATAATTTTTGGAGGGCTATTTTATGAATTACGAAATTCGCAAAGCAAATCCGTCGGATGCAAAGGCTATTTTTTCGATGATTTGTGAGCTTGCAGAATATGAAAAAATGACAAATGATGTGATCGGTACTGCCGAAATGCTTCATGATCACCTTGAAAAAGAGCAGGTGTTTGCGTTTGTGCTGGAAGCAGACGGCGAACCGGTCGGTTTTGCACTTTATTTTTATAACTACTCGACGTTTAAAGGACGCAGAGGATTATATCTTGAAGATTTGTACATCAAACCACAACACCGCAAAGGCGGATACGGCAAAAAGCTTTTAGAAACGCTGATTGCCACTGCGAAAGCGGAGCACTGCGGCCGTATGGAATGGAGCTGCTTGAATTGGAACGAACCGTCCATTGCATTTTACCGCCATATGGGTGCAAAACCGATGGATGAATGGACTGTCTGGCGCTTGGATGAGAGCCAGTTTTAAGAAATGTTTGAAATAAAGAAAGGAAAAAGGAATGGATCAAGAGAGAAACAGCAGATCTGTCCAGGCAATGCCAACACTCGCACTGCGGGGACTGGTGGCGTTTCCGGATGTGACCATGCACTTTGATGTGAAACGGCCGAAGTCAATCCTTGCGATTAAAGCGGCAATGGATCTGCAAAGAGAGCTATTTATTGTAACACAGGAAAATATCGAAGCAGAGGACCCGAATGAAGAGGATTTGTATCAGATCGGTGTCGTCTGTACGATCAAACAGCTGTTAAAGGCGGATGAAAGCACAATCCGTGTGCTCATCGAAGGAAAATACCGTGCAAAACTTGTCAATGTACTGAGCACAGAGCCGTTCTTGCTCTGTGATATCCGTAAAATGCCGAAAACATCGCGCAAAAAGCACACAGCCGAGGAAATGGAAGGGCTGATGCGTTTGGTGAAAACGATGTTCGGACAGTACTGTGCAGCACTTCCGAACGTGTCGCGCGATATTGTTTCGCGTGCCATGGCAAAAGAAACGCCCGAAGAATTGTTCACAGCGATTGTCCCGAATTTGCTTTGTGCATATGAGGATAAACAGGTGCTTTTGGAGCAGACCGGTGCATACGCAAGTTTAGAAGCGCTCGCTGAGGTGCTTGACCACGAATGCACACTGCTTGAGATTGAGCACGACATCTTTGAAAAAGTCAAAGAGAAAATGGACAGAAACCAGCGCGACTACTTCTTAAGAGAGCAGATGCGCGTCATCCAGGAGGAGCTCGGCGAAGGCGCAGAGCTGCCGCAGGAGGAAGCGGAGGAGTTCGAAGAAAAAATCCGTGCAATCAAAAATATCTCGGACGAATCGCGTGAAAAGCTTTTAAAAGAATGCGAGCGGTTAAATCGACTGCCGATGCAGTCGCAGGAGGCGAATGTCATCCAATCGTATCTTGAGGTGTGCCTTGATTTGCCGTGGGATACATATACAACCGATGTGCTCGACATCAAAAAGGCAAGTGCACAGCTTGAAGCGGATCATTACGGTTTGGAAAAAGTCAAAGAGCGCATTCTCGAATTGCTTGCCGTGCGTGCACTTGCACCTGATTTAAAAGGACAGATCATTTGTCTGGTGGGCCCGCCCGGTGTCGGCAAAACATCAATTGCCGCGTCGGTTGCAAAAGCGCTCGGCCGCCGTTATGTGCGGGTATCCTTGGGCGGTGTAACCGATGAAAGCGAGATTCGCGGTCATCGGAAAACATACTTGGGCTCCATGCCCGGACGCATTATCAATGCATTCCGTCAGGCAAAAACGTATAACCCGCTCATTTTGTTCGATGAGATTGACAAGCTCGGAAACGACTACCGCGGTGATCCGGCGTCGGCAATGCTTGAAACACTCGATCCGGAGCAGAACGTGGCGTTTGTCGACCGCTATGTCGAGATCCCGTTCGATTTAAGCCGTGCGCTGTTCATCACAACGGCGAACAGCCTGCAGGGAATTCCCGGTCCGCTGCGCGACCGTATGGAAATCATCGAGCTGCCGAGCTATACAAGAGAGGAAAAATTCCAGATTGCAAAACGCCATCTTGTGAAAAAACAGGTCGAGAAGAACGGACTCACATCCCGCATGATTTCGGTACGCGACGACGCGCTGTATGAAATCGTGGACGGTTATACAAAGGAAGCCGGTGTGCGTACACTGGAGCGTCAGATCGGTGCGGTTTGCCGCAAGGCTGCAAAAATGATCGTGTCGGGCGAGAAAAAGCGCGTGACTGTGACAAAACCGTCGCTTGAATCGCTGCTCGGTCCGGCAAAATTCCGCCGTCCCGATGCCATTTGCGAAGATCAGGTAGGTGTTGTCGGCGGTCTTGCATGGACAAGTGTCGGCGGTGAGATGCTCGAGATTGAATGTGCAGTCATGGAAGGAAACGGGAAAATCAAGCTGACCGGCAGTTTGGGTGACGTGATGAAGGAGTCAGCCGAAATCGCAGTAAGCTATGTGCGCACCGTCGCAAAACAATATGGCATCAGCGAAGATTTTTACAAGACAAAAGATCTTCATATTCATGCACCGGAGGGCGCTGTGCCGAAAGACGGCCCGTCCGCAGGTGTCACAATGGTGACAGCACTCGTTTCTGCACTGTCCGGAATGCCGGTACGCGGCGATGTGGCAATGACCGGCGAGATTTCGCTGCGCGGACGCGTGATGCCGATTGGCGGTCTGCGTGAAAAATCAATGGCGGCATATCGGGAAAATAAAAAAATTGTCGTCATTCCGTATGACAATGCACCCGACCTGCACGAAGTGGATGCTGTTGTCAAAGAGGCAATTACCTTTATGCCGGTGAAAACGATCCGCGAAGTGCTCGATATTGCGCTGATTAAAACAAAGCATTCCGATCAGCAGTCTGAGGTGTGGACGGAGAGCGAACCGGCTTGTGAGCCGGCTTCGGTACGCATTTAAAAAGGAGGAGTTTGATGAATTATAATCGTGCACAATTTTTGTGCTCCTATGGTATTTCGTCACAAATTCCGCCGTCCGATCGGATTGAAATTGCGTTTGCAGGACGTTCAAATGTCGGAAAATCAACTGCCATCAACAAGATTTTTTCCCGCAAAAACTTGGCGCGCGTGAGTGCTGTGCCGGGAAAAACGGCAACGATCAATTTTTATGGCGTGGAAAATATCCACTTTGTCGACCTGCCGGGATACGGCTATGCAAAAGTTGCAAAAACGGAAAAGCACCGTTGGTCGGAGCTCATAGAGGGCTATTTTGCACAGGACAGAAACTTGTATCTCGTGATGCAGCTTGTCGATATGCGTCATCCTGCGACAGCGCTTGACGTGCAGATGGTCGATTTTTTAATCACAAATGAAATTCCGTTTATTGTACTTCTCACAAAGAGCGATAAACTCAATAAAACACAGCGCGCAGAGCGGCTGCGGCGGATTCGAGAGGAACTGCCGTGCGGCGATCAGCTCACAATCATTCCGTTTTCGGGTGAAACAGGCGAGGGTGTCGATGAGGTTCATGCCATCATTGAAGAAATCGCGCTGCAGGAATGCACATCAAACGAATCAGCAGAATAAGTATCGTTCATTTGAAAGTTTTCCTTTTGTTGCTCGTTGCAGTTTCCAGATCGCACGCTTATTTTATAGCAAAAGGAGTTCTTTTTAGAGATCATCGCTATGAACTTTCTTTTGAACCACTCGTTTCGAAAGAGATTTTTCTTCTGCAGCAAAAAGCAGCCCAAACGGGCTGCTTTTTTGCTTTAGCCCGTTAAACTATTGACAAGCGACTGGGAATCATATAAAATAAAATGGATGGATTCTAATAAAAATGAACGTGGAAATCGTGCAGATTGCACACCGGACCGGCGCCCGGATTTCCAATTTTTCATCCGCACCGGAGAAACGGAGTTTGCTATGGGACTTACAATCGCAGAGAAAATTCTGTCGGCGCATGTTGTTGACGGAACCTTCGAAAAAGGCAATGAAATCGGTTTAAAAATTGATCAGACACTCACGCAGGATGCTACAGGCACAATGGCATATCTTGAATTTGAAGCCATGGGCGTGAAACGCGTTCAGACAGAACGAAGCGTCGCATATATTGACCACAACACCTTGCAGTCGGGCTTTGAAAATGCCGACGACCACCGTTTCATCGGTTCGGTTGCCAAAAAGCACGGCATTTATTTTTCGCGTCCGGGCAATGGTATTTGCCACCAGGTGCATCTTGAGCGCTTTGCAAAACCGGGTAAAACACTCATCGGCTCTGACAGCCACACACCGACAGCCGGCGGTATCGGCATGTTTGCAATGGGTGCAGGCGGCCTTGATGTAGCAGTCGCAATGGGCGGCGGCGCTTACTACATTACTGCACCGAAAATGGTTCGCATCAATCTGACCGGCAAGCTCCGTCCATGGGTTGCCGCAAAAGATATTATTTTGGAAGTACTGCGTTTGCTGTCTGTCAAGGGCGGTGTCGGCAAAGTGATTGAATACGGCGGCGAAGGCGTCAAAACACTCTCCGTTCCGGAGCGTGCAACGATCACAAACATGGGTGCGGAGCTCGGCGCAACCACTTCGATTTTCCCGTCCGACGAGATCACCCGCGCTTTCTTGAAAGCACAGGGCCGCGAAGAGGACTGGTGCGAAGTAAAAGCCGACGACGACGCAGTCTACGATGAAGTCTACAACATTGACCTGTCTGCGATTGCACCGATGGCAGCTTGTCCGCACAGCCCGGATCGTGTTAAAACGATTCCGGAGATCGGCAAACTGAAAGTCGATCAGGTCTGCATCGGCTCGTGCACAAACTCCTCGCTGCTCGATATGATGAAAGTCGCATATATTTTAAAAGGAAAGACCTGTCATCCGGACGTAAGTCTTTCGATCGCACCGGGCTCAAAACAGGTATTCCAGATGATGGCGCAGAACGGTCTTTTGGCAGATCTGATTGCGGCGGGCGCGCGCATTCTCGAATGTGCATGCGGTCCGTGTATTGGCATGGGACAGTCGCCGAACTCCAAAGGCGTTTCGCTCCGTACATTCAACCGCAACTTTGAGGGACGTTCGGGCACTGCCGACGGCCAGATCTATCTTGTAAGCCCGGAGGTTGCCGCTGTATCGGCGCTCACCGGATACTTGACTGACCCGAGCGAGGTGCTTGGCGAAATGCCGTCGTTTACTCTGCCGGAGTCGTTCTTAATCAACGACAACATGATCGTTCCGCCGGCTTCCGAAGAGGAAATGGATTCTGTCGAAATCCTGCGCGGTCCGAACATCAAACCGTTCCCGGTAACCACCCCGCTGGATGAAACAATCGAAGCGCCGTGTGCACTCAAAGTCGGCGACAACATCACAACCGACCATATTATGCCGGCCGGTGCGAAAATCCTGCCGCTGCGCTCGAACATTCCGGCGATCTCCATGCACTGCTTCACCGTGTGTGACAAGACCTTCCCGGAGCGTGCGCTCGCATTGAAACAGAGCATCATCGTCGGCGGCGCAAACTACGGACAAGGCTCCTCGCGTGAACACGCTGCACTCGCACCGCTGTATTTGGGTGTCAAAGCTGTTTTGGTGCAGTCCTTTGCCCGCATTCACCGTGCAAACCTGATTAACGCCGGCATTCTGCCGCTCACCTTCAAAAACGAAGCAGATTACGAGAAGATCGATCAGGATGACGTACTCCTGCTCAAAGATATCCGCAAGACAATCGAAAATGACGGTGAAATCGTTGTCGAAAACGTGACAAAAGGCATTCAGATTCCAGTTTCGTGCGATTTGTCCGGCCGTTCGAAAGATATTATTCTTGCAGGCGGTTTATTAAACTACACAAAACAGCAGCTCGGCTGATTTTCATACGATAAGGAGGAGTTTCCTGTGGAAAAAATTAAAATGACAACGCCGCTCGTCGAGATGGACGGCGACGAGATGACCCGTGTCATCTGGAAAATGATCAAAGATATCCTGTTAAT
>CASGAN010000019.1:0-33790 GCA_949299455.1 uncultured Oscillospiraceae bacterium | reverse complement strand
GACTTGGGTCTCGTACACCGCAACGAAACGAACGATCAGGTCACGATCGACTCTGCAAACGCTACCAAAAAATACGGCGTTGCTGTCAAATGTGCGACGATCACACCGAATGCAGACCGCATGAAGGAGTACACCCTCAAAGAGATGTGGAAGAGCCCGAACGGCACAATCCGTGCGATTTTGGACGGCACTGTGTTCCGCAAACCGATCATCGTCAAAGGCATCGAGCCGTACGTTTCCACCTGGAAAAAACCGATCACGATTGCCCGTCACGCATACGGCGACATCTATAAGAACACAGAGCTTCGCGTCAAAGCCGGTGCAAAAGCGGAGTTGGTTATCACCAATCCTGACGGCACGGAAGAGCGCGCACTTATTCACGACTTTAAAGGCGAAGGCATCGTGCAGGGCGTTCACAACTTGGACGACAGCATCAAAAGCTTTGCACGTGCTTGCTTAAACTTCGCGCTCGACCAGAAAGAGGACATCTGGTTCGCAACAAAAGACACGATCTCCAAACAGTATGACCACCGCTTTAAAGACCTCTTTAACGAAGTCTACGAAACTGAATACAAAGAGCGGTTCGAAGCGGCAGGCATCGAATATTTCTACACACTCATTGACGACGCAGTTGCACGCGTCATCCGCAGTGAAGGCGGCTTCATCTGGGCGTGCAAAAACTATGACGGCGACGTTATGTCCGACATGGTGGCAACCGCGTTCGGATCGCTCGGCATGATGACTTCTGTGCTCGTTTCGCCGGACGGCGTATATGAATATGAAGCAGCGCACGGCACTGTTACCCGCCACTACTACAAATACTTAAAAGGGGAAACAACCTCCACAAACTCGATTGCAACGCTGTTTGCATGGACGGGTGCTTTATATAAACGCGGCGAGCTCGACCAAAACGAAGCGCTCATGACGTTTGCGAAAAAGCTTGAACAGGCCGCTGTTCAGACGATCGAAGACGGCGTGATGACAGGAGACCTGTATCGCTTATCCACACTCGAAACAAAGCAGACCGTTGATACCGAAACATTCTTAAACGAGATCAACGTCCGCCTGCAGGCGCTCCTTTGATTTTTTACCACACAGAAAGGTCTTTTGACACATGGCACACGAAAAAAATATCTCAAAAGCGGTGATTAAGCGTCTTCCCCGTTACTACCGGTTTCTGGGCGAGCTGTTGAATCAAGGGGTCACCCGAATTTCTTCCCGTCTTTTGTCAGAAAAAATGGGGATTACAGCCTCGCAGATCCGTCAGGACTTAAACTGTTTCGGCGGATTTGGTCAGCAGGGATACGGATATAACGTCAATGTACTCTACGAAGAAATCGCATCAATTCTCGGACTTGACCGTCAGGTGGATGCCATTTTGATCGGCGCCGGCAATCTTGGACGCGCAGTGGCAAACCATATGGAATTTGAACAGCGCGGATTTCGGCTGATTGGCATTTTTGATGAAAATCCGGAACTGATCGGACAAACGATCAAAGGCGTTTTGGTGCGCTCCACCGATAAAATTGAGCCGTTCTGCCGTGTTTATCACCCGACTGCTGCCATTTTGTGCATTCCCAAAACGGCAACAAAAGAAATCAGCGATCGGTTGATCGATGCGGGGGTAAAAGGGTTTTGGAACTTCAGCCATTATGACCTCGCATTGAACCAAAAAGAACGCGGCATCGTTGTGGAAAACGTTCATATGAGCGACAGCTTGATGACATTAAGCTATGAGTTGAAGACACTGTTGTCTGAAGAAGAATAACAGTCATAAAAAAGAACCGGCAGTCTTAGGACTGTCGGTTTTGCGTTTCTTGACGAAAAATTTTGACCGTGATACAATAAAACAAAAGAAAAAGAGAAGAAAAGAGGGGCTTTATGATCAAACGATTCATTTCCTATTATAAACCGCACTTGCCGCTGTTTTTCCTGGACATGTTCTGTGCATTGATTGCGGCGCTGTGTGATTTGTTTTTCCCAACAATCACGGGCGATATGATCGACAAGTATATCCCAAACCGACAGCTCAATTTGATGCTGATTTGGGGCGCCGCACTGCTTGGCATTTTTATTTTGAAGGCGTGCATGAACTATATTGTGCAGTACTATGGCCACTGTGTCGGCGTGCGCATGCAGGCAGCGATGCGAAAAGAGATATTTTCTCATATGCAGACACTCCCTTTTTCCTTTTTTGATACGCACAAAACCGGTGCGATCATGTCGCGGATTGTCAACGACCTGATGGAAATTTCCGAGCTTGCACATCACGGCCCTGAGAACCTGTTTATCTCGGCGATTATGTTTATCGGAAGCTTCTGCATTTTAATTACGATCAACCCGATCTTGACGGTTTGTATTTTCGCACTGATTCCGATTCTTCTGCTGTTCGCCATCAAAATGCGCAAACGGATGGGACGTGCGTTCAAACAAACGCGTGTGGAAATCGCAGAGGTCAACGCTGATCTTGAAAACAGCATCGCAGGTATCCGTGTGGCAAAAGCATTCACAAACGCATCCCATGAAGAACGGAAATTCGCGAAGAGCAACCGTGCCTTTTTAAAAGCACGGGAATTTGCTTATCGCACGATGGGCGAGTTCCACTCCGGTATGGGACTGCTCACCGACATTTTAAATCTTGTCGTATTGGTGGGCGGCGGTCTGTGCTGTTTCTACGGGCTGATTACAACCGGTGAATTTTTCAAATATATGCTCTACATCAATCTGTTCTTAACGCCGATCCGCCGCATCATCGACTTTATCGAACAGCTGCAAAACGGTATGAGCGGATTTGAACGTTACTGCGAAATCATGGACACGAAAAGTGAAACAGAATCTCCTGATGCACTCGATATTGCACATCTCGACGGAAACATCACGTTTGATGATGTCACATTCACCTATGAAGAAGACGGAGCAGCTGTTCTTTCACACGTCAGCTTGTCTGTTCCCGCCGGAAAGACGGTTGCGTTTGTCGGCCCGTCGGGCAGCGGCAAAACAACACTTTGCCACTTGATTCCGCGGTTTTACGAAATTGACGACGGCGCGATCACAATTGATGGTATGGACATCCGCTCTCTCACGAGAGCTTCCCTGCGAAGAAACATCGGAATCGTTCAGCAGGATGTGTTCCTGTTCACCGGAACGATTCGCGACAATATCGCTTACGGCAATCTGGATGCTTCTGAAGAAGAAATTATTCATGCGGCGAAGCTTGCCAATATCCACGATTTCGTTTCCACACTTCCCGATGGATACGATACGTTCATCGGTGAACGCGGCGTGAAGCTCTCCGGTGGACAAAAACAGCGCCTTTCGATCGCACGGCTGTTCTTAAAGAATCCGCCGATTCTGATTCTTGACGAGGCGACCTCTGCGCTTGATAATGCAACTGAACAGATGATTCAGTCCGCGCTTGATACATTAAGCCAAAACAAAACGACGCTTGTCGTTGCGCACCGCCTGTCAACGATCAAAAACGCTGATTTGATCGTCGTGCTCACAGCCAACGGTATCGAAGAAACAGGCACGCACGAAGAACTTTTACAAAATCACGGACTGTACGCGCAGCTGTATGAATCCCAGTTTAAGAATCAATAAACTGCGGAAAGGAATCGTTTCATGAAGGTTGGTTATATTCAATTTGATATGTCACACAATGCAACTGAAAATCTGGCACTGATCGAACGTCATCTTGCATCCATATCCTGTGATCTGGTTGTTTTACCGGAACTGTGCACCTGCGGCTATCTTTTTGAAGATAAAAAAGCGCTGGCACGCTGTGCACAGCCTGTGCCAAATGGCGATACAGTCAAACAGATGCAGTATCTTTCCGCAAAATATCGATGTACCATAATCTTTGGCACAGCAGAATCAGAAGCGGATCGAATTTATAATACTGCTGTGGTTGTCAGCAAAGGCGACTATGTAGGAAAATACCGGAAAATGCATCTTTCAGATTTTGAAAAAACACTGTTTGACTGCGGGGATACGATAAATATATTCCAAATCGACTCTGTTACGATCGGTGTAGAAATCTGCTTTGATTTATGGTTTCCTGAAATCGCAAGGCAGCAAATTCGGCAAGGCGCGTCCTTGTTGTGCGCACTTGGCAATTTCGGCGGAGAAATGACCTGTTTGATTGCACAGACACGTGCAATCGAAAATCAAACGCCTTTGATTTTATGTAATCGAATCGGTCACGAGTCTATTCCAGCACTGGATGCCGATTTTTTAGGGAAAAGCACGGTGATTGAGCGGGATGGTACGCAAAAAATCGTTGGCACTCCCGGTGCTGAACGTGCACAGTGCTGTGAAATCGATCCGGCATTTGTGCGTAGTAATGTGATCTGTGCTGATTTTATGCAGGAAATCAATCGTCATTACGAAAATTGACCACTTTCTCAAATATCAGAACATCTGCGGGTTCTCCTGTGTTTCTGCACGCGCCGTTTGACCGTGTGGATGTGTGGGAAAACCCGCATTTTTTCAGTACACGCACAGACGCTTCGTTTCCGTCAAACACCTGTGCGGAAAAACGTTTTACACCAAGGTGCGGGATTGCCCACTTCATAATTGCTTCTATCGCTTCCGGTATGATGCCCTGTCCCCAAAGCACACGCGCAAGCGCATACCCAAGTTCAGCCTCTTTCCGCACCGAATCAAAGCGAACAATACTGACAGATCCCACTGGTTCGTCGTCTGCTAATCGATTTTCAGCACAGAGTGCACGGTTTGGCACGATTGCCCAGTGCAAATTTCCACGGCTGCTGTGATAACAAAAGCTTTCCAGTACACTGCGTGTGATTGCAGGACTGCTGTGTGCTTTTCCTGCCATAAATCGTGCAACTTGAGCATCAGATGTCCAGTTTTTAAACATTGCCTGTTCATCTTCCATGCAGAATGCGCGCAAGGTCAGGCGCGTTGTTACAATTTGTTCCGGTACGATTTTATGTTGAAACCGCCTCACGCTTTTCCTCCTTTTCTTGTTTTTGTTTTATTATATCATATCTGAACGTTGGCAGCAGAATAAAAAATCGTTTGATTTTCTCAAAAAAAGCTTGCAAAAGACATGTCGCTGTGCTATAATAATTTTTGCAAGTTTGGAGGCGTAGCTCAGCTGGTCAGAGCGCACGGTTCACATCCGTGAGGTCGCGGGTTCGAGCCCCTCCGTCTCCACCAGACTGAGTCTGGAGCCAATTCGCGCTCCAGACTTTTTTATTTTGCCTGAAAGTTAGATGCCCGCGTCGAGAATATGAGAATGCAATCAGGCTTAGCCTGCCTGCGGTGAGCAATTCGCGCTCCGCAGGTTTTTTGTTTTTGTGGAGTGAAACACTCTTGCTGTGAGATCGACGCGGGAATCAAAGCGGCTTAGCCTCCGCGTTAAGTATGCACAAAAGAAATTGCGTTTCACTCCTGCTCAAGGGATTGTTCTGACACAGATTCCGTTGTATAATAAAAGAAAACGCTCTGATTGAAAGGAAGGATTCCTATGCGCAAAAATTTCGGAACAAAATCATGGTTTTATCCGCTGCCTGTATTGATTATCGGAACATACGGAGAAGACGGTACCCCTGATGCCATGAATGCCGCATGGGGTGGATTGTATGACGACGACAAAGTGGTAATCTGTTTGAGTGCAGGTCATAAAACGACCGCAAATATCAAACAAACCGGTGCATTCACTTTAAGCTTTGCTGACGCCGATCACGTCGCAGAGGCCGATTATGTGGGAATAGTTTCCGCCAATACTGAACCGAATAAAGTCATGAAAGCCGGCTTTCACACCACCAAAAGTTCGTTTGTCAACGCACCGCTCTTTGACGAACTGCCGGTTGCGCTCGAATGCGAATTGATTAAAGTTAACGAAGACGGCAATGTCATCGGCAGGATTGTCAATATCAGCATTGACGAACGTGTTTTGAATGAATCAGGCAATCTCGATCTTAACATGTTCCGTCCGATTGCATTTGAACCGGCAAATAACGGCTATCATGTACTGGGCGAGCGGGTCGGCAACGCATTCAAAGACGGCAGCCGACTCAAATAGTCGTTTCTTTTTCATTGATTTTACGCTGTCTGTGCATCTGTGCAGACAGCTTTTTTATCTGATCGAACTGTTTTTAGCTTTTCTTTCTTCTTTGTGTTTGTCTTTACATTTTGGTTTGAATGCGCTATAATGACAGCAAAAACAGTCGATTTGCCTCTCCTAACGGTGTGGCTTTTTGCAAACGAATAAAGGTAAGGGATACAGATAATGAAATACATCTATAAAAACCGTGAAATTGATTCGGTTGAACTCAAATGTTTGGTCGTAAGTCACGGACTGACCATTGATAAAGCGGTCTATCAGCGTTTTTCTCCGACACATCGATTAAATGCCAATGCACTGACCTGCAACTGCTTTAAGCTGCCGGATGAAACCATTGTCATGGCAACTGACATGAGCTTTCATCTCTCGACGCTGTCATCTATGTTTTCCTGGGATAATTTAAAGCTGTTTCGGTATCTTTCTGATATGAAAACTGATTTTCGCATCCGACTTTCCGGGGAAAATGCTGTGCTGTGCAGTGGAGACGAAGTGATTTGTCCGGTCACTTTTTTGCCGCACACAGATTTTTATAAGCAGAAAACATCTTCCGGTATGCCGTACATCGGAAATGCTGTACTGCAGGGATGTGATTGGGTTGCGTTCCAGTGCTTGTGGCCCTGTGAATATGCCAAGGCAGGGAAACCCTGTCAATACTGCTTTTCGGGCGGTCAGTTTGAATCTCTTGCAAAGCGCGGCAAGCCGATGCCGTTTATCCCCTCGCCCGAGGATGTGAGCGAAGTTGTAAATTACGCTATTGACCACTGCAGCACAAATAGCGTGCAAATCACCGGAGGTTCTACGTTTGACGCAAACAGGGAAGCCGCCCATATCACCCGTTATCTTTCCGCACTTCCGCGAAAACGGCTGAACGGTGAAGTGCTTCTTTATATTACACCGCCTGAATCACACGAAATCATCGACCGCTATTTTGCACTGGGTGCAGATCGAATCGCGTGCAGTCTTGAAGTCTGGGATGATGCACGTGCCGCGATCATCACGCCGGGTAAGCGGTTGTTTACGACCAAACAGCGGCACTTAGACGCACTTTCCTATATCACAGAGAAATATGGACCAAACCGTGCCTTTTCAAACTTCATTATCGGTCTTGAACCGATTGAGACACTCAAACAGGGTGCCACATTCTTGGCAGAACGCGGTATTATTCCGTCAGCTTCTGTGTGGATGCCGTTTGGCAAGCCGGTCATGAATTCAATGACACCGCCCGATCTTGATTATTTCCGTGCGGTTAAGGAGATGCTTGCGGAGCTGTATATAAAATACAATCTGACGCCCGCCGGTGGCTGCGGCTTAAATGTTTGCGTTGAGCGTGACATCTGGAGATATGCGACTCATTCGTCTCGTTCATAAAATTATTATTTATGCAAGCAGTTGTTTCTGTTTTCATCAACAGAAGTTTTAATTTTAAAGATTTTTCTTACTGCCGACTATGTCGGCGGTCATGAAAGACGCCTCCGAATCATCTGTGTGATTCGGAGGCGTCTTGTCATATAATTAAAAAACAGACAAATATAAGGCCTTTAGATGCCTTATATGTTGTCTGTCTTTCGAATTGCCATTCCGGTTTGGTTAAAGAGGAGAAAAAAGATAATAACAACAAGGAATGGCCAAGAGGTATGCATTTATAAAACAGAAACCTGACACATTTTCATAGCGTTTAATGCGTTTTCATGGCTTTGCGGTGTGACACCGGCACAACAGCTTGCATCGACAATCACTTTTGTTTCTGACAAAAAGGATTTGATCATTAACGCATTGGAAATGACGCAGATATCGGTGCACAAGCCGACCAGTTCGACTTCATCAGGCCGAAGCTTGCAAAGATATTTTGCAAGCGCCACAGAGGCAAACGTGCTTTTTTCAAAGACAACGCTGTCTCCGACAAGTGCTGCAATCGGTTCGCACAGTTCAAAACCATCTGTTCCTTTGACGCAATGCACGACAGGGAGCAAGGTTCCTTCCTGCGTACGCAGATAGTCAGGAGTATGCGTATCCTGTGTAAATACGACTTGGTCGCCGTGTTCTTTTGCATGACGAATCTTCTGTGCTACGCGCGAGACAATTTTTTCTGCTTCTCTTGTACCGAGTGCACCGTCAACAAAATCATTCTGCATATCAATAACGATAAGTACTTTCATAGAACCCACTCCTTTCGTTGCTCTTATAGTAACACGATTTTTATAACTTTGCAATATTTTTTTAAAAAAATGCTTGACTCCTGTCTTAAACTGTGGTATTATATACGAGCAACGGAAATGAGGGCATAGCTCAGCTGGTTAGAGTACTTGCTTGACATGCAAGGGGTCGGTGGTTCGAGTCCACTTGTCCTCACCAAACAAGGAGATGTATAAAAATACATCTCCTTTTCTTTTTAAAAAAATCATTATTTTTCAGCCGAACAGGGTTCTCTTGTTCGGCTGTTTTTGTAATTTGTTTTACGGTATTCATCGATAAAATAAGAAGTCAAAAAAATATAAAAAAACTCCCTGCGGCAGAAACTGCCAGCAGAGAGAAGAGAGGGGATATTTGAGGATTTTATTATAACATGTCGACACACTGTTGTCAATAGAAAAAATAAATTTTTTGACAACCTGTCAATTTAAATTTTTTCATACCGGCAAAATTTCCATGCATATGCATTCACCTCAATAATGCCGCTTCCGCAGTATGCACATACTTTTTGCCCGAGCTGTTCAATCGGTGCGCCGCAATTCGGGCAAGTAAGGCCGATTGCGCGGCTGCCTGCGAAGTTCGCAAGTTCTTGGGCGTTTTGCACATAGTGCAGCTCGATGTTGTATTTTTCCTGCTGAATTGCTGTTTTTGATCCAGTGACCAGCGTACCGTTTTGTGTAGTGTAGTGGACATATCCCACAGCAGACTGCAAAACGATGACACAGCGGCCGTTTTGCTTGATGTATTCGGAAATTTCGGTTTGATGAATCGTGATATCTGAATAATGTGCGCGAATCCCTTGCTGCCGAAGCGCTTCGATTTGCATGGAAACCTGCTGTTTCAGTGCGTCGGAAGCGTGCTTGAGCAGCTGCACATCATCGCTGCCCAAACACAGAAATATGCTTTTGAGCAGTGTCTCCGCTTTTTGCCTGCATTCTTCGTAATGAAAAGCAGGAAAGTCACGTTCAATTTGCGGAAGGTAAATTCGAGTCATACCGCTTACTGATTTTTTTGACGATAGTTGTTCGTTTCGGCTTTGCTCAATCCCCTGCATAATAGAGTGGGCATTGAATGCAGTGCGCGAAACGGTGTATAGTGTGCGTTTTACATAACGGACCGCTTTTTTGACGGCATAATAAATCAGTGCTGCAAGAATCAAAAGCACAATCGCGACGATGATCGGGATGTATGGCATAGGACTCCTTCTTTCAGATTGCGTTTTCTTTTATTATACGGGACCGTAAAAAATGAAGTCAACAAAATTTTTGATTCCACTTGATTTTCTATAAATCGCTCGATATAATGGCAATGTCTATACATGCGCAATATGTGGTGAAAGGAAGTCTTTTCATGATTACACAAAAGGAAAAAGAAATTCTGCGCAAACTTGCGTTTTCGCAAAGAGAAATTGCAGAGAGTGCGCAGATGAGCAAGCTCATGTCCGATTGGAAAAAACATGGTTCGTTTGCGTCGGATCGCCGGCCGATGGTGACGATTGAACTGTGGACGTTTTCGCAGGACATCATTCCGCCGATGATGGAATGTGAGAATGAAGAAGCACGGGCGATTGAATGGCAGCTCCGCAGCAATCTTGCCAATCACACACTGTTTGAAGATGACAGCATTGTTCGTCCATATTGGCCGGTTGGTGTACCGAGCACGTTTGTACCGTTTGGCATTGAAGTGAAAACGGAGCATGCCAATGACAGCACTGGCGGCGATCTCGGCCACCACTTTATCTCTGTGATTCATGATCTGGCTGACGATTTTCACCTGTTAAAACCATCTGTGATGTCAGTGAACCATGAAGCTGTCAAAACAGAAGAAGCGCGTCTTTTCGATTTGTTCGGGGATATTCTGCCGACAAAACGCACAGGTAGCAGCATCAATCTTTCACCCATGCAGAACATTGTCCATATCATGAGCATGGAAGATATGTATATGGCAATGTACGATTATCCCGATGAGTTTCATCAGATGATGCAGATGCAGACCGATGATATGATGCGGTATCTCGATTTGCTGGAAGCAGAGGGTGCACTGTTCCCGACAACAGCGGAACAGCATCTTTGCCAGGGCAGTTATTGCTTTACCGATGCACTCCCGTCTGACAAAGAGCACGTAAAAGTGTCCGATGTTTGGGGATATCTTGATTCGCAGGAGACCTCGAGCATTTCTCCTGATATGTTTAAAGAATTTGTCTGGCCGTATTATAAAAAGCTCGGCGATCGGTTCGGACGGCTGTCGTATGGCTGCTGTGAGCCGGTACATCCGCTGTTTGACAGCTGTCTGCACGAATTTGAGAATCTCGGAAAAATTTCGATCTCTCCGTGGTGCGATGAAGCATTTATGGGAGAGCGGCTGCGCGGCAAACAGATTGTCTATTTAAGAAAACCGAGCCCGAATCTGATCGGTGTGCAGTCTGAATTGGATGAAGACGCTGTGCGTGCACATTTTAAACAGACTGCACAGGCAGCATGCGGCTGTACGCTTGAATTTGCACAGCGCGACGTATATCATATTCATAATACGCCTGACAAAGTCAAACGATATGTTTCGCTGATTCGTGAAGCATATGAGACTTGGTGGCGTCCTTAATCCAGCATAAACAGGTATCAAAGAAAGCCGACGAAACAATACGGTGTTTTCGACGGCTTTCTTTTGTTTTGGCTTATTCTTTTGGATTTGTGCGCGTTTTTTCGTTTGGTATTATAGGATCTTCAGCGAGCGGAATCGGAAAAATTGCTTGATATGCCTCCGCTGTTTCGTCGAACGAAGAGCCTGCAGGAATCAGACCGGTGCATTCTGTAGCGGAAGCAATCGGTTCATAATCGTGGACAGGATTTTCTTGATTTGGATACTGTTTTTTCTTCATTTTCTCAACTCCTTTTTTGTAGTGTTTCCGAATTTCACTTGAAAATAAAAAAATGCTTGCAACTATGATTTCTTGTGATATACTACTCGTAGTAATGATTTGGGGAAGGGATTGAGAGACGCGTGTCAAATCTTTTTTTGGCAGTCAAACGTATGGTACAGGCAGTCGGGATGTCGATTGGCGCTGACCGCATCAGCAAGGAGTTCAAACAGTTCACGCTGATGCACGAAATTTATATTTTGGCAACGGTGGTAACGCCGACGTTCGTCAACACGCTGCTGATGCGAATTGCGGGCAATCAGAACATTGCACTGCAATATAACATGGTGCATTATGTATTCATCGCATTGTCTATGTTGATTGCAGCAAAAATGCTCCACCATGTCCGCAGAAAAACGGTGATTGTTGTTGGCATTGTGCTGTCGATGACGGTATACGGCATTGTGTTGTTTTTTATGGATACGGTCGATTCGCTGTATGCGCTTGTCGCCGCAGTACATGGTGTGGCGACCGGCCTGTATTGGATCACGTATTCTGATGCACTGCTTCAGTACAGCACAGATGATAACCGGGATGCAGCCATCAATTTTGTCGGTATTTTTTCCGGATTCATTTCGCTGGTGCTTCCGCTTATTTCGGGCTTTTTGATCGGTGCAATGAGCGAAGCGACCGGCAACAGCTATGCAGGATATTATGCGTTGTTCGGCATCTGCGGATTGATGGCATTTTTGGCCGCATGGCTTGCACTGCGGCTTGTTCCCGAAGAAGTCGATCACAAAAAGACGCAGTTTCTGCATGTTGTAAAGCTTACATATACCAAAAAAGTTTGGTTTTTTTCGCTTCACATGGACTTTTTCCGCGGACTTCGTGACGGTGCGTTCAGCTTCTTTTTAAATGTGCTGTTGTTTTCAATCATCAGCAGTGAGGTGCTCGTCGGTGTGAATACATTTATGGCTGGTGCGGTTTCGATGCTTTCGTGCGGTGTTGCGGCACGGATTGCGCGTCCGAATAATCGTTTAAAGCTGATGACCGCGTCTGTCACGGCGCTGTTTGCAGTGACCGCTGTGTTGTTTTTAAAACTCAATCCGTTTACTGTGCTTCTTTTGTCGGCCGTCAGCTCGTTTGCGGGTGTGTTTATCAATAATCCAGTGACCACAACGCTGTATACTGTGTTTGATCACTTCCCGGAAAGTGCCGCGTATAAGCGCGAAGTTCTGTCGATCAGCGAATGTTATAAAGATCTCGGACGAATTGTGGGCATTTGTTTGATTATGGTGATGCCATCGGGCAATTTCTGGTCGATTGTTAGCCTGTGCGTTCTCGTGCTCACTCAGTTTTTGACTGTTTTGTTTGCAAAATTGACGCTTCGGGCAGTGGAGCGCCACAAAACGGCATAAAATGCGCCGAAAGACGAGAAAATAATGCGGAATTGTTGCAAATTGCTTTGAAACTGTGGTATAATAATTCAAATTGACAGGGTGCTGTATGGATGATTGATACGGCTTCTGTCTGTAAACGGGAGGAATCGGTCAAATGAAACAGATTGAAAAAGATACAATTATCGGCGATATCTTGGACGCAGATCCGACAACTGCACAGTATTTCTTTGAAATGGGTATGCATTGCCTTGGATGCCCGGCTTCCAGAGGTGAGTCTGTCGCAGAGGCATGCGAGGTTCACGGCGTAGATGTCGAAGAAATTCTCGAAAAACTCAATGCACATATTTCCAAATAAATAATGTAAGGAAAGATGCATCAGCGCCCGGAGAAGTCCGGGCGTTTATTTTACGGCGAAGGATCGGCAAAGGGAGGCAGTTATGTTCGAATTGGACGAAAGACTGATGGCGGCAGCGTCATTTGTGCGGCGGGGAAAAGCGGTTTGCGATGTGGGAACAGATCACGGATATTTGGCGGTGTATTTGATCAAAGAAGGAATCTCTCCGCTTGTCACTGCATGCGATGTGAATGAAAAGCCGCTTGAGGCAGCAAGAAAGAATGCAGAGCGTTACGGCGTGTGCGGACAGATGAATCTTGTACTGTCGGATGGACTCACTTCTGTTCCAAAAGAATACGCAGAGGATGTGGTCATTTGCGGAATGGGAGGCGAACTGATTGCATCCATTATCGGTGCGTGCGGTTATTTAAAGGAAGGTGACCGCCGTTTGATTCTCCAGCCGATGACACAGATTCCGTTTTTGCGCCGATATCTTCTTGAACACGGGTTTTCTATTGAATGCGAAAAGGCGGCGTGTGATGCGCAGCACTGCTATACGGTGATGCAGTGCCGATATACCGGTGTTTGCACTACACCGGACGAACTGTTTTGTGTGGTCGGACGGCTGCCGGACGAAAAAACACCGCAGTCCTATCGGTATTTAAACACACAGGCAAGCCGCCTGATGCGGATTGCACAGGGAATTGAAATGAGCAATCCACAGGATGAGCGGGTGCAGGCGAATCGAGCACTGGCGGAAAACATCAATGCGTTGCTGAAAGGATGGGAGACTGTATGAACAAAAACGTAACACATCAGGATATCTACGAAGCACTTGAACGCATTGCGCCGTTTTCCACACAGCTTTCGTGGGATAACAGCGGATTTCTGATCGGTGCGAAGCATGCACCGGTGACGTCGTGCGTCGTAGCACTCGACGTCACACCTGAGGTCATTGCATTTGCAAAAGAAAAGGGTGCGTCTTTGATTATCTCGCATCATCCGGTGATTTTTTCTCCGCTCAAAGCGATTGAAGAACAGAGTGTTGTGTGGCAGGCCGTTTGTGCGTCGGTAAGCATCATCAGCGCCCATACAAATCTTGATTTGGCGAATGGCGGTGTAAACGATGCGCTTGCAGATACACTCGGACTCAGTGAAGTTCGTCTGTTTGAAAATGAGGAACAGCTCGGACGGATCGGCCGTTTGCCGCAGCCGATGACGGCACAGGAATTTGCCGAAGAAGTGAAGCATAAGTTGGTACCAAACGGGCATGTTTCGTTTTGTGCCGGAACAAAACCGGTAGAGACGGTTGCGGTAGTCGGCGGAAGCGGCGGCGATTTGATTGAAGCGGCGGCATTGTGCGGCGCCGATGCATATGTAACCGGAGAAGTTCGTCATCATGAATGGCTGATTGCACGGGAACTCGGGTTAACGGTGGTGTGTGCAGGCCATGCCGAAACGGAATCGGTTGTGCTGCGTCCGCTCGCTCGGATGCTTTCTGATGCGTTTGAAACAGTTTCATTTTATGTATATGAGCAGCTGCCGGTATCCTATTGCTGAGGAGGTTTCGGAATGCAACAAAAAAAGTACAATGCAAAAAATATCAACCGGCTGATTATCGGTGTTGTGTCGTTCGGTATTGGAATGGCACTGCTGATCGGGAAGCTGCTTGTGTTTGAAACAGCGATGATTCTGGTCGCGGTGCTTGTGCTTGTCAGTTCACTTGCCAAAGCAGTGACTGCTGTTGTTACAAAGCCGCGGCAGTGGCGGCTTTTTTTTGAATCGCTTGCATCGATGGCACTTGGTGGTGCGATGCTCTTTTTCCCGATTTTGCCGCAGGTAATTGTCCCCGAACTGTTTGCAGTGTATCTGCTTTTAAACGGATGCGTAAAGCTTGTGGACTGCGTGCTGATTATCAAGGCAAAAACAGGCGGACTGCTTCCTGCGCTGTTTCCGTGTATTGCCTATTTTACATTTGGCGGGATTCTGGCGTTTTCTCCGCTTTACTATCTAAAAAGCGTCTTAGTGATCATCGGAATTTATGCAGTGCTGTTTGGTGTAACATATATCCTCGATTTTGTGCGGAGCATTGTACCGGAACCGACGAAAAATAAAGCAAAACGGTATTTAAGAATTTCACTTCCCATTTTTCTGGCGGCGTTTTTGCCGCATACAGTTTTGACAAAGCTCAATCGGTATTTGATGATTCAGCAAAACAGTGTGGATGACTTTGAGGATGTTACGCAGAAAAAGATCGACGGCGAACCGGATATTGAAATATTTATCCATGTGTCATCGGATGGTTTCTGTGTGATTGGACACAGTGATATTGCGTTTGACGGAGAGCTTCTTGCTTACGGAAACTATGACGAATCGTCCTCGTCACCGATTGCAACAGGCGACGGCGTACTGATTATTGCAAAAAAAGAAAGTTATATTCCGTTTTGCTTAGAATACAATAAAACGACAATCTTTTCGTTTGGCATTCGGCTGGATGAAGAACAGAAAAAGGCGGTTCGCAAACGGGTGCAGGAAATTAAATCGGAGCTTGTTGATTGGGACCCACCGAAGCAGGCGGCACAAAAGGCCGGAAAGGTGGAAGAAGCGAAACAGCACAATGAATTTTCAAGTCGTCTGGTGGAAGAAACCGGTGCAAGGCTTTATAAATTCTCGCGCGGAAAATTCAAAAAGTATTTTGTGCTTTCCACAAACTGCGTGCTGCTCGTTGACAGTATCATCTGCAAAGCGGGAACGGATATTTTGAGCTTGAGCGGCATCATTTCGCCGGGAACGCTTTATGAGTATTTGGAATCACAGTTTCTGCGCAAGGACAGCATGGTTGTGACACGCCATGTGTATCAGCTGGAGCGTCAGGATAAGGCAGATGATCAAACGATAAAATAAAAAGACGGTGAGAAGTCAGTTTGTCGATTTCTCACCGTCTTTTTTGAAAAGAATGCATGAAATACAGTTAATTGGCCAAACATTTAACTTGAATTTCCATTTTAAACGTGATATACTATACACAATGAGTTCGTGACTTGTTATAAAAAAGAGAGGTGCATTGATCATGAGAACAACAAAGAAAAGTCTTTGGCTGAGTGCATTGTCGCTCTGCCTGTGCGCAATGATATTATTGGGAACAACATTTGCGTGGTTTACAGATAGCGTTGTGAATAAAGATAACACAATTCAGGCTGGCAGTCTTGATGTCAATTTTGAATACAGAAATTTAAAATCAACAGGTGATGTGGAATACGTTGCTGTTCCTGATGACCCTGCTTCAACAGGTGCGTTGTTTACGAATACAACAATCTGGGAACCTGGTAAATCGTTTGGCTATGACTTTAGAGTAACCAACGATGGTTCTTTGGCATTTGATTGGGAGCTTTCTTTCCAGAACATCAAATGTGAAGGCGGCAATGGAGATGTTCAGCTTGCTGATGTACTTGATGTATATGTGCTTGAAGATGTTAATAGTGAAAAAATGGACGACACAGCACTTGTTGACACCTTGTCTAAGTTACCGGATGGTGTTGCAACCAGTGGTCGGCTGACAACTAAGGGTACAACAAAAACATTTTCGGTTGTTATTAAAATGAAAGAAACAGCAAACAACGATTATCAAAATGCAAAAGTTACATTTGATGTATATCTTCGTGCAAAACAAGCACCGGTCGAGACCGACGGCTTCGATAATTCGAACTACGATGCAGGCGCAGTATATGAGCAAGTTACTGTAGATGCAACTAATGATGAAAAAGCGAACGGTAAAGCACTGCAGGATGCACTCGAAGAAGCAAAACCTGGTACAACCATTTTTATTTCGGAAGGTACTTATGACTTGCCTGCCGGCACAGAAACCATCGAGGGTCAAGCAGGATGGCTCATGCCGATTACACAAGATGGCATTACAATTAAAGGTGTGGGTAATGTCGTAATTAAGTCTTCGGATCCTTCTGAAAATGGTGCGCATGCAACACAGAATGTGATTACTGTCTTCGCAGATAACGTCACATTGGAGAACCTGATTATTGAGCCAAGAGCTAGCAAAAATAAAAACGTAGAAGTTCAGGGTGAAAACTTTACTATGAAAAACTGCACAGTCAGTGTTGGTTCTCTGTATTTCAGCGGCGACAAAGGCAATGTAGTGGTTTCCGGTAATACGTTTGAAGAAGATTCTTGTATTTGCTTTGACAGCACAAGTACGGCTGGAAGCATCCGAATTGAGGGCAACACGTTTAAAGACTGCACATATTATGCAGTCGGTAATGTTACATGGACAAGTCCTGCAACATTGGAAATGGCAAATGTTCAGGTGAAGGGCAATACTTTTGAAAATGTGGCAAATATCCTGCGTCATCGTTTGGCAAGCGGCGTATTTGAATTTGATGGAACCAATACATTAAATGGTCAGAAGTTGGATGCCGTTCTGCTTGCACAATACATCAATTCTGATCCGCACTCTGCTTTGACTGCAGAGCAGCTGAAAAACAGACTGGTAGCAACAGTAGAAGGAAAAGAGATTCGTGTTGGTACCGATTTTCTTGTCGGACAAAATCGTGGTTGGATCAACAATACAACCTTTGATTTTGGTTGGGCAATCAACAAAACGAACACAAAATTGGATGCAGAAAAAGGTACTACCAACACCACAACGATCAATGCTCTGGTTGCTTCGTTGAAAGACAAATCGACCGAAACAGTACTGCAGACGAAAACAGCAAAATTAGATCAGCTTTTGTTCGGTACAGATGGTGCTTGTGCTTATCCTGAAAGTTGGGAAAAAGGCTGGATGAGCAATGCCTTTCTCACCAGAGAAGCAAGTGATGGAACTTATTGGAATGCAACTGCTATGACTGCAACAGAAGCATCGAATCCGAATACAATTGTCACAATCGTTATGGAACACAGAGATGGTGCGGTGTATTTTGTAAGATATTAATGCTGTATTCTATGATTTACCATTGATTGAAATACGAATATCGTAATTGTGATAAAAAAACAGGACGGTTTTCCGTCCTGTTTTTTCTTTTGTTCAAATTGGCAAAGATGTTTACACGTCATGTTGTTCATAAAAATATAAAAAAGAACAACTGTTTTTCTCTGTTTTCACCATATGCATTTTGTCTCTTTTATGATATAATAAATCCAAATAATCAAAAAACTCGATGATAAAAGGTGGGAAAACGATGAAGCGAAAATTGTTTGTGCTGTGTGTCAGTGTCATGCTTCTTTTTTCGGGCTGTAACTATACACAGACAGGCATTGAGGATCTGTTAAAGCCGCCAAAACTTTCACAACAGCAAAATGAAATTTATTCTGCTCTTCAGGCGAGTACGGGCAGCAATATCCGTTTGGTATATCCCAAAAAAGGTGACTTCACTTCTGCGTTTCTCATCAATAATATTGATAGTGAGCCAACGCAGGAAGCCATCGTATTTTATGTGCGTGAGGATGCTGTAAATGCAACGAATACGCTTCGTATCAATGTTTTAGATCAGCGCGAAGAAAAATGGGTGTCTGTTTATGATGCCGGTGTGGCTGCGAATGAAGTGGAAAAAGTGAATTTTGTGCAGTCAAATTTAAATTTGTTTATTGTTGTGGGTGTTACCGTGTCATCCAACACGGAAAAAAATGTTCTGATTTATCAATATCAGGATGGTCAGCTTGTGCAAACCGATGCGCCGGTTTTCTGCGCAAGCTATGAGGTTTCTGATATCGATGCAAACGGATATTCTGAGATTCTTGCAATTTCACCTGCGCATTCTGAAAAAGAGCTTCCGCGCGCATTGCTTTATGAAATCTCTAGTTATGGAAAAATTCGAGAAATCGGAGCATGCTTCATTGACCCGGGAGTGACCGCATATCCGCATGTTTGCGTTGGTGAGTTGAACGACGGGAATAAAGCGTTTTATTTGGATGGTATTCGCGCCGGAAACCAATACACTACAGAGATTTTGATGTATGACAAGCACACACAAACGCTTGAAAACTTGCTGTATGATAAAGAAAAAGGAATTGATCTTGTTTCAAAGACAACCCGGAGCAGCGGCGCTGTTTCTGCCGATATCAACGGTGACGGAATGATTGAAATTCCTGTTCATCGTGCAGCGCTTGGGTATGAAACGGCAGAAAAACATGCGCAGGAAGCATTAACGGAATGGTACGCGTATGATGCAGGTGAGCTGGTACGTGTGAGCCTTACATATGTTTCTTATTCGCTTGGATATTTATTCGAACTGCCGAAGCAGTGGGAAGGACAGGTGGCGCCGGTCTTTTCTGCCAACACAAACGAACTGTCTTTTTACTATTATACAGATGATACGATCACACAGGAGCGGCTGTTGTCGATTCGTGTATTTAAAAGCAATGAGTATGTGAAAGACGGGAAAGATTATTTGCTGCTGCAAAACAACGGTCAGCTGGTTTATGCCTGCAATTTTTCATCGAATGAGGTGTTATCGGAGCAGGCACGTGCTCTTTTGGTGGATGAAGAAACAGTAAAACGTAATTTTGAATTGTATGCGCGTTGAAAAAGGAGATTGAGTCATGAAAAAAATACTTGTTTGTGAAGATGAGGCAGCGATTCGCGATTTTGTGGTAATCAATTTGCAGCGCAGTGGATATACAACGGTTGCAGCAGAAAACGGCGAAGAAGCGCTTCGGCTGTTTGAGGAAGAAAACGGTGAAATCGATGTTGTTTTGCTTGATATTATGATGCCGGGAATGGATGGCTTTGCAGTGTGCAAAGAACTTCGTTCACGCAGCGACAGTCTGGGAATCATCATGCTTACTGCAAAAACACAGGAAATGGATAAGGTGCGCGGTCTGATGCTCGGTGCGGATGACTATGTTGTAAAACCGTTTTCGCCGTCGGAGCTTGTGGCGCGCGTGGATGCAATTTATCGCCGTGTCTCCATGTCAAGATCGATGAATCAAGTGGCACAGCCAATTGCGTCGGGAACATTTTTATTAAATCCCAAAAGCAGAACGCTTACGAAAAACGGTGTTCCGGTTGATTTGACGCAGGTGGAGTACCAGCTCATGGAGTTGTTTATTAAGAATAAAGGTGTTGCGCTCGAGCGGCACCAAATCCTCTCGGCAATCTGGGGAGAAGGATACTTTGGCGACGTGAAAGTAGTGGATGTGAATATTCGACGGCTTCGCATGAAAATTGAAGATGAGCCGTCCAAACCGACCCATTTGCTCACGATTTGGGGATACGGATATAAATGGCAGGAATAAACAACACAAAGGGGCAGCACAAAGATGGCGGTTAAAAGTATTACGCAGCGATGGATCATCAATAGCTTAAGCGTCATTTTGATTGTGATTCTTCTGGCTGCGATTGCATTTACTTTTTCGATTCAGAATTTTTATTACACAGCCGCACGAACAGCGATTACATCGCGTGTGAATGTGGTGTCGGGTATCCTGCTGCGTATGGCGGATGATACTTCCGTGGATTTTACGGCAGAACTGCGCGATATTGTGGAAAATTCGGATGAAAAAGATCAGTTTGAAATTACAGCGATCAATCACAGCGGACAAGTGGCGCTTTCATCGAGCGGATTTTCTTATACACGACAGGAGCCTATGCCCGATTATGATGAAGCGCTGACGAGCGCAGACGGAATGGGTTATTACGTAGGAAAGAACCAATCAGGCGAAAGCATTATGGCGGTTTCGCTGATGCTGCCGAACACGATGACCGAATATTCCGCGATTCGTTATGTGGTATCGCTTGAAAACATCAACATGCTGCTGATTATCTATGTGTTAGTGTTTTTTCTGGTTGCGCTGATTGTGATTGCACTGGTGATGATTTCCGGTCTTTATTTTGTTAAGTCGATTGTGATTCCCGTGCGCGAAGTCAGTGCAGCGGCAAAGCGTTTTGCAACCGGTGATATGACAACGCGCATTGTTAAAAAATCGGATGATGAGCTTGGTGATCTGACGGATGTCATCAACTTCATGGCGTCTGAGATCTCAGCGTCTGAAGATATGAAAAATGAGTTTATTTCCTCTGTGTCACATGAGCTGCGAACGCCGCTGACTGCTATTAAGGGCTGGAGTGAAACGCTTATGACGCTCGGTGATTCTCCTGAGGACAAAGAGACCATGAAAAAAGGAATGCGAATTATTACCGGTGAAACGGAGCGGCTTTCCGGAATGGTGGAGGAACTGCTTGACTTTTCGAGAATGCAGAGCGGGCGGCTGACGCTTGTCAAGAGTACCATGGATGTGCTGGCGGAGTTAGGCGATGCCGTTTTGATGTATGCAGAACGCGCACGGCGTGAAGGAATCCATTTGATCTATGAAGAGCCGATGGAAATGATGCCGATGTTTGGTGATAAAAACCGGCTGCGGCAGGTGTTTATCAATGTCATTGACAATGCGTTAAAATACAGCGATTCGGGTGATACGGTAACCATTCGGGCGAAAATGCAGGATGGAATCATCATCATTTCGGTTGCGGACACCGGCTGCGGAATTTCGGCGGAGGATCTGCCGAAGGTCAAAACGAAGTTTTTTAAAGCCAATCATACACGCCGCGGCTCCGGAATCGGACTGGCTGTGGCAGATGAGATTGTGCAGATGCATGACGGCGAACTTCAGGTAGAAAGTGAAGTCGGGAAAGGCACGACCGTGATCATTCGTTTGCCGGTCAATTTGAAAAAAGGCGAGATCCGTGAAACAGAGATCACAACGCCGGCAGAACAGACAGAAACAACACAACAGGGAAAGGAACCGGTTTAAGGAAGATGGATGAACAACAGCAGAACGTAAAAGTGATTAAAAGCCGAATCGGCGGACAGGCGCTCATTGAGGGCGTCATGATGCGGGGACTGACACACACTGCGATGGCGGTACGTAAGCCCGACGGCACGATTGACGTGTCAAAAGAGGAAATTCACACAAGCAATGCTTTGCGGATCGCAGGAAAAATTCCGCTTGTACGTGGTGTTGTGATGTTTGTGCAGAGTATTGTGACCGGTTACCGTTATCTTGCAAAATCGGCTGAAATCTCCGGAATGGCGGAGGAAGAGGAAGAACCGGAATCGAAATTTGAACAATGGCTTACAAAGGTATTCGGTGAACATCTCATGAAAGTACTGATGGGTGTTTCGATGATGCTTGGGCTTGCACTCTGCATCCTGCTGTTTATTCTCGTGCCGGCACTCATTGTCAAAGGACTTGATATGCTTGTACCGCTCGGCTGGACGAAGTCTCTGTTGGAGGGCATCATCAAAATGGCGATTTTCATTGGATATCTGGCGGTTGTTTCGCGGATGAAAGAGATGAAGCGCGTATTCCAGTATCATGGCGCGGAGCATAAGTCGATTTTCTGCTATGAAAACGGACTGCCGCTCACAGTGGAGAATGTGCGCAAACAAAAACGGTTCCATCCGCGCTGCGGCACAAGTTTTATGATCTTGATTCTGATTATCAGCATCGTGGTGTCCTCGGTTGTGACATGGGATAATATGCTGATTCGTGTTTTGCTTAAAATCATCACACTGCCGCTCATCATGGGCATTGGATATGAGCTCATCAAACTTGCCGGACGGTATGACAGCATCATCACACGCATCATTTCGTGGCCAGGCATGTGCATGCAGCATTTGACGACGTCGGAACCGGATGACAGCCAGATCGAAGTGGCAATCGCGTCGCTTGAGCCGGTCCTGCCGACAAACCGCGAAGAGGATCAGTGGTAAAATGGACGCAAAAGAAGCATATCAAATCGGGTGCAAAGCCCTTTCATCGATCAGTGACAGCGCTTCGTTTGAAGTGTTTGAGCTGCTGCGTTCCTGCGCGGATCTGTCCAAGACGGATGTGCTGTGCAATACAAAACAACTAAGTGAACGGCAAAAAGAAGCGTTTTTGGCGTGTCTTGACCGCAGAGTGAGCGGGGAACCGCTTCAGTATATCGTCGGCGAATGGAGCTTTTTCGGCAGGGAATATAAAGTTGGTCCCGGCGTGCTTATTCCGCGTGCGGACACAGAGGTGCTGGTGGAAACGGCGATTTCATGCGCTAGACAAAGTGGTGCAAACAATGCCGCCGACTTATGCGCGGGAAGCGGATGTATCGGCGTTTCGCTTTCGTGCGAGCTTGACATTCCGGTGGACTGCTATGAAAAAAGTGAAGCTGCGTTTTCATATTTGCAGGAGAATATTAAAAAAAACAGCGCAGACTGCAAGGCTGTTTTGTGGGATGTCTGTGCAGAGAACACCGGGATGTACGATATGATCGTATCGAATCCGCCGTATCTCACCAAAGCAGATATGGAGGACTTGCAGCGTGAGGTATCGTTTGAGCCGGCAATGGCGCTTTATGGCGAGGCGGAAGACGGGCTTTCTTTTTACCGTACGATTACAAAACGCTGGAAATCATCGCTCAAACCGGGCGGATGGCTCTTGTACGAAATCGGAATGGGACAGCACGATGATGTGGCGGCCATTTTGGCGGAAAACGGATTCACTGAAATTTGCACGGAGAAAGATCTGTGTGGTATAATACGGGTGGTATTTGCCAGACGTGCAGAAGAAGACATAAACGTGTAAACAAAGAAATATATATAGATAGGAGAAGCAATATGGCAACAAAACAGCAAAAAGGAAAACCGCAGGTACAGCTTCAGGTGACTGCGGAGGATAAGAAAAAAGCGCTGGAAACGGCGATCAGTCAGATTGAAAAGCAGTACGGCAAAGGTGCTGTCATGAAACTTGGCCAGGCAACCACGATGCAGGTGGACGCGATTTCGACTGGTTCGCTCGGACTTGATATGGCACTTGGCATCGGCGGCGTACCGCGCGGACGAATCATCGAGGTGTTCGGTCCGGAATCTTCCGGTAAAACGACCGTTGCACTTCAGATTGTTGCACAGGCACAGAAAGCCGGCGGTGAAGCGGCGTTTATCGACGTTGAGCACGCACTTGATCCCATTTACGCAAAGGCGCTGGGCGTTGACATCGACTCGCTTCTCGTTTCACAGCCGGATACCGGTGAGCAGGCGCTCGAAATCATGGAAGCCCTCATTCGTTCCGGCGCACTTGACGTCATCGTATTAGACTCTGTTGCGGCAATGGTGACAAAAGCCGAGATCGACGGCGAAATGGGCGAAGCACACGTCGGCTTGCAGGCACGTTTGATGTCGCAGGCACTCAGAAAGCTCACCTCCGTTGTATCGCGTTCCAACTGTGTGGCAGTGTTCATCAACCAGGTGCGTGAGAAAATCGGCGTTATGTACGGCAATCCGGAAACAACACCGGGCGGCCGTGCGCTCAAATTCTATTCGTCGGTGCGTATTGAGGTTCGCCGCGGCGAAGCGATCAAAAACGGCGCGGAGATCATCGGAAACAAGACGAAATGTAAGATCGTCAAAAATAAAGTTGCACCGCCGTTTAAAGAGGTTGTATTTGATATCATGTACGGCGAGGGCGTTTCCCGTGTAGGTGAGATCATCGACTATGCAGTGGAAGCGGACATCATCGAAAAAAGCGGCGCATGGTTTAGCTATAACGGCGAGCGACTCGGTCAGGGCAGAGATAAAGTGAAGCAGCTTTTAAAAGAAAACGAGGCGCTGTGCGAAGAAATCGCCGAGAAAGTCCGGGCGCACAGCCAGGAGCTCATGGAGAAAAACCGTACAGCCACATCTTCTGCCGAGCCGAAACCGCCGGTCATTCAGGCTGCACCGGTTGAGATGGATGTGGACATCGACATCGACGCGGATGAAAGTGATTTTGAATGAGAATCACTGCGTTAGAGCCGTCTAAGAAAGCAGGACGTCACCGGATTTACACAGAAGAAGGGTTTCTCTGTACGCTTGAAGATGAAGTCATTGCCGCGCATCATATCCGGCCGAACTGTGAAGTGGACAGTGCACTTTTGAATGAACTTGATTTTTCGTCGCAGTGCTGCCGGGCAAAGGCGAAAGCGTATCAGCTGCTCGGATATCGGGATCATACGCACAAGGAACTGTATGACAAGCTTTGCCGGTCGGTTTCGCCGGAGGCGGCAGAGCAGGTGTGTGCGCTTCTCACAGAGCAGGGATACATAAACGATGAAGCTTGTGCCGAAAAGCTTGCGCAGTACTATGTGAAAACGAAGCAGTTTGGTGCACGGCGGGCACTGTATGAGCTGGTCCGCCGCGGCATCGACAAAGAAACTGCCAGAGAGGCGATCGAATCGGTCGAAACTGATCCGGTCGATCAGATCTGCGCGATCATTTATAAAAAATACACCCATCTTCTCGATGGGGACTATAAAAACAGGTCAAAGCTTACAGCTGCATTGGTGCGGCGGGGCTATTCGTTTGACGATGTGCATGCAGCAATCGACCAGTATGCACAATGGGAAGAAGAACACGAAGAATAACAAATACAATGGAGGAAATTATGGCAACCAAAGTATCAATGATATCGCTTGGATGTTCCAAAAACCAGGTGGATGCAGAGCATTTGCTGGCGACGCTTGCACAAAATGATTTTACGCTTGTCGGCGATGTGGCCGAAAGTGATGTTGTCATCATCAACACCTGCGGATTCATTCAGTCCGCAAAGGAAGAAGCAATCGAAAATATTCTCGAGATGGCTTCCCTCAAAAAAGAGGGCACCATCCGCGGCATTGTTGTGACCGGATGCTTGGCAGAGCGCTATCGTGACGAGATTTTGAAAGAAATGGACGAAGTGAACGTCGTTTTGGGCATCGGCGCAAACGATCAGATCTGCGAAGCGGTTAAAAAAGCAGCAGCAGGTGAGGTTATGAGCGCATATGATGAAAAAGAGAAGTTAGCTTTGGGCGGCGACCGCGTGCTGACGACGATGCCGTATTATTCCTATTTAAAGATTGCAGAGGGCTGTGACAACTGGTGCACCTATTGTGCAATTCCGCAGATCCGCGGCAAATTCCGCAGCCGTCCGATCGAAGAACTCGTCGAAGAAGCAAAATGGCTTGCATCTCAGGGCGTCAAAGAGCTGGTTGTCGTGGCGCAGGATACCACACGCTACGGTGAGGATCTTTACGGCGAATACCGTCTGGCAGAATTATTGCGTGAACTTTGTAAGGTGGAAGGTCTGCGCTGGATTCGCACGCTTTACTGCTATCCGGATAAAATCACCGATGAACTCATTGACGTGATTGCGTCTGAGCCGAAGCTTGTTAAATATCTCGATGTGCCGATTCAGCATTGCTGCGGTGAGATTCTTGCGAATATGAACCGTCCAATGGATGAAGCGTCGCTGCGTGCGCTGTTTGCAAAACTGCGCGAACGCATTCCGGGACTTACATTGCGCACAACGGTCATGGTTGGCTTCCCCGGTGAAACCGAGGAGCAGTTCACAGCACTCTGCGAATTCATCGACAGTGTACGGTTTGATCGGCTTGGCTGCTTTGCGTTCTCGCCGGAAGAGGGCACTGTTGCCGCACAGATGGAAAATCAGGTGGAAGAGTCGGTGCGTACCCGTCGCGAAGAAGTGGTCATGACACAGCAGTCGGTTATCATGGAGCAGAAAAATGCCGAAAAAATCGGCGAGCGCGTGCAGGTGCTCGTGGAGGGCTTTGACCGTTACGGTGAATGCTATTTCGGCCGTACTGCCGCAGATGCACCAGATGTCGACGGAAAAATCTTTTTCACAAGCGAGGATCATCTGACTGCCGGCGATTTCGTGAAAGTCCGCGTCGATGAAGTCATGGACTATGATCTGGTCGGTGAATGTGTATCGTATCAGCGTGCATAAGGAGGAATCGGTGTGAATACACCTAATAAACTGACAATTCTGCGTATTTTGCTCGTTCCGTTGTTTTTGGCGTTTTTGCTGATCGGTGCGTTTCCGTATCACAATGTATTTGCACTGATCGTGTTTATCGCGGCGTCGATTACCGATTCACTTGACGGACATCTGGCGCGAAAAAATAATCAGGTCACCACATTCGGAAAGTTTCTAGACCCGCTTGCTGATAAAATTCTGGTGCTGTCAGCAATGATTTGCTTTGTAGAGCTTTCATATGTGTCGGCGATCGTTGTCGTGATTATGATTGCAAGAGAGTTTATGGTGACGTCGCTGCGGCTGGTTGCGGCAGCGGGCAGCGGCAAGGTAATTGCGGCCGGAATTCTCGGCAAGATCAAAACCGTTATCCAGATGGTGAGTTTGATTGCAATTTTACTGCTTTGCGCGGTATCCGATTTTGTGGCACTGCCGCAGTGGCTGTCGATTCCGGTGATTGCTGAAACGCTCATGTGGATCTCAGCGATTGCGTCGGTGATTTCCGGCGGTGAATACCTCTGGAAGAACAGAAAGCTTGTCAGTCAGTTTGAATAAATTCGGTTAGCGGTTGCGTTTTTTAAAAAATTGTGCTATCATTACATACAAATCAAAAAGGCGATGAACAGAAAGAGTAACAAGCGTTTTTGAAAATCAACAGAGAGCGGCGGACAGGTGAGAGCGCTGCGGTTTTTGTGCTTGTGAAGTGCGTCTGTGAGCCGGCGGCGGGAAGATTTTACACAGTATCGCTGCCCGGATTCTCCCCGTTATCGGAGCATTGAGTGAAACAATGAAGTGGAACCGCGGAATCCCCGCCTTCGTTTATGCGAAGGCGGTTTCTTTTTTAGAAGGAGGCAGTTATGTTTAAACGATTGCGATATGATATTGCATCGATCAAGCGCCGTGACCCTGCGGCACGCAGCTCAGCTGAAGTGTTTTTGCTGTATTCGGGGCTGCATGCAGTGCTTTGGTATCGGGTGGCACATTGGTTTTATAAGCATCATCGCTTTTTCTTGGCACGGTGGTGTTCGCAGACCGGCAGATGGTTTACCGGCATTGAAATTCACCCGGGCGCACAGATCGGAAAAGGACTGTTTATCGACCACGGAAGCGGCGTGGTCATCGGTGAAACAGCGATCATCGGCGACGACTGCACAATTTATCAGGGAGTAACACTGGGCGGTACCGGTAAGGAACACGGCAAACGCCATCCCACACTTGGCAACAATGTGCTGGTCGGCAGCGGTGCGAAAATCTTAGGTCCGTTTACGGTCGGTGACAATGCCCGTATTGCGGCAGGCGCGGTGGTGCTCAATGAAGTGCCGCCCGATTCCACAGCAGTCGGTGTCCCGGCGCGGATTGTGTGTAAAAACGGTACGAAAATCTGCGAGAATATGGATCAGATTCACATCAAAGACCCCGTTTCGATGGAATTTTGCCGGCTGCAAATGGAAATTGACAAATTGCAGCGTGCACTTCGGGAAGCGAGCGAACGGCATCAGTTAAACAATCAGAAAAAGGAGAACGAGAACGATGAAAATTTATAATACACTGACCAGAGAAAAACAGGAGTTTGTGCCGATTACACCGGGCAAAGTCAAAATCTATGCCTGCGGCCCGACCGTTTATAACCTCATCCACATTGGAAACGCGCGGCCGATCTGCGTATTTGATACACTGCGCCGTTATCTGACATACCGCGGCTATGAGGTGGAGTTTGTTCAGAACTTCACTGATGTGGACGATAAGATCATCAAACGTGCCAATGAAGAAGGCGTCGAGTCGTCGGTGATTTCCGAGCGGTATATTGCCGAGTATTTAAAAGATGCCCATGCGTTAAACGTCATGGACGCAACCGTTCATCCGAAAGTGACACAGAATATGGGCGAGATTATCAAAATCGTCAAAACACTCGTTGACGAAGGCTTTGCATATGAGGCAAACGGCGATGTCTATTTCAGAACGCATCGCTTTTCGGAATACGGAAAGCTTTCGCACATGCCGCTTGAGGATCTGGAAGCGGGTGCGCGCATTGAAGTGAACTCTGTCAAGGAAGATCCGATGGATTTTGCACTCTGGAAAGCATCGAAGCCGGGCGAGCCGAGCTGGAAATCGCCGTGGGGTGAGGGACGTCCGGGCTGGCATATCGAATGCTCCGCAATGGTGCGCAAATTCTTGGGTGAAACGATTGATATTCACTGCGGTGGTCAGGATCTTATTTTCCCGCACCATGAAAACGAAATTGCACAGAGCGAATGCGCAAACGGTGCGCCGTTTGCAAACTACTGGATGCACAACGGATACATCAATATCGACAACAAAAAAATGTCGAAATCGCTCGGCAACTTCATCACAACGCGTGCGGCAGGCGAACAGTTCGGCTATGAGCCGCTGCGTCTTTTGATGATTCAGGCGCATTACCGCAGCCAGATCAACTATACACAGGAGATCGTGGAATCGTGTGCCGCGTCGCTTGAGCGTCTTTATAACTGCCGTGCAAACATCGATTTTGCAAAACAGCACGCAGTCGACGGCGAACTGAGCGCAGAACAGCGCGAAACACTCGAAGGCTTCCGCGCTCGTTTTATCGAGGCAATGGACGACGATTTGAACACCGCCGATGCGCTTTCGGTTATTTTCGATCTTGTGCGCGAGATCAATACGAATGTGCAGAGCAGTCAAGCGCCGACAAAAGGATATGTAGAAGCGTTTTCCGGCTTGTTTGAAGAACTGACCGGTGTTCTGGGCCTTTTATATCAGAAAAAGGAAGAGCCGATTCCGCAGGAGATTCTCGATTTGGTGCAGGCTCGCGCCGATGCAAGAAAAGCAAAGAATTTTGCACTTGCCGATCAGATTCGTGACGAGATCGCACAGAAAGGCTATGTTGTGGAAGAAACACGTCAGGGAACACGGATCAGCAAAAAAGGCTGATTTTCTCGAATATTCATGAATTATTCATATTTTTTTACCGTTTCGTTTGACAAGAAAATCGGTGGATATGATATAATAAAACGCATATGAAACAAAAGCGATGCACTGCTTTTTGTGCAGTGGATTTCATTTGAATATTGGAGGAAGCAAACGTGAAGAAAAAAGGAAAAATTGCATTGTGCTTATTGGCGGCTGTTTTTCTGCTGACGGGCTGTATGAGTTCAACTGCGGCGCCGCTTGACGAAAGCCAGATTCATTTTATCCAGTTTGACGAAATTGAAGAAGGCCGTGAAACGGTTGAGATTACAACCTCTGTCGGAACGATTAAGATGATTTTGTTCCCGGAAGAAGCGCCGAATACAGTCGCGCATTTTAAAAAGCTTATAAACGAGGGCTTTTTCACGAATATGCACATGTTTGCACAGGCAGAGAACCATACGATTATTTCGGGTGCAACCGATGAAGCCGGCGGACAGGGAAAGCTTTTAACAGAAGATGGAAAACCGATCAAATGCGAAACAACGCCGAACCTCTGGCATTTCAGCGGTGCAGTATCTGTGCTTGGTTATCAGGAAAACCGCTTTTCGCAGGATTATGTTGGCGACAGCCGGTTTTTCATCATCGGCAATGTGGAACCGACAACGCAAATGGTCACCGACATGGAAGAGTATGGTTATCCGCTGAAAGTCATCAATGCATATAAAGAGCACGGCGGTTATCCGCAGTATACCGGTGCGTATACTGTATTTGGACAGGTGTATGAAGGACTTGATGTTGTGGATACGCTGTCTGAAATGAAAACGACCGGCAATTATCAGGAGCTTGCTGATGTTGTGATTGAAAAAGTGGAATTGTCGACTTATCAAAGCACAGAGGAAACAAGCGCATAACAGGAAAAGAGGAAACAAACATGAAACATTGGGGAAAACGAATTGCGGCAGCGCTGCTTGCGGTAGGAATGCTGCTGTCGGTTTCGGGGTGTAATAACGGTTCATCTCTCATCCAGTTTGAGCCGCCGAAAAAAGGACAGACAGTCGCCGAGATGATTGTGAAAGATTATGGTACAATTAAAATCATGCTGTTTGAGGAGCAGGCACCAAAGGCAGTCGAAAACTTTGTAACCCATGCAAAGAACGGCTATTATGACGGTCTTACATTCCATCGCGTGATGGCCGACTTCATGATTCAGGGCGGCGATCCGACAGGAACTGGCAGAGAGGGCGAGAGCATCTGGGGAGAACCGTTTGAGGATGAGTTTTCCGATCAGCTCCGCAACTTTACCGGTGCGCTTTCGATGGCAAATTCCGGCCCGAACACAAACGGAAGTCAGTTCTTCATTATGTGCAGTCCGAAAATGAGCGGCGGTCAGCAGGAATTTGACTATTACAACACTGTTTCCCGTGTACAGCAGGGACACGAATCGCTCGAGTATCCGAAAGAGCAGATGGAAAAATACATCGAGGTCGGCGGTGCACCGTGGCTGGACGATGTTCATACGGTATTCGGTCAGGTGTACGAAGGACTGGATATTGTCGAAAAGATCATGCAGCAGGAAACGGATGAAAGTGCAAAACCACTTACCGATGTTGTGATTGAAACGATCAAAATTTCTGAATATCAGGGATAAATAAAAAAGATGCGGATTTCCGCATCTTTTTTATTTATCGGGAGAGTTTTGGTGCACATGGCTTGATTTTTTGATAATGACAGCATTCGTGTGCGGCAGTACAGGAAACCGGTGCACCGCCGCACAGCTGGCAATATCCCTCCTGTTGATGCACACAGTCTGCGGCACATGTGATCAAGGTCATTGCAATCCCTCCTTTTTTCTCATAACATGCCCGCTTTTTAAAAAAAGATACCAAATTCTTTTCGTAATAAAATACATGCTTTTTGTAACAATAAAACACAGAACACAAAGCAAAAAGTGAGGAGTTGCCGTTTGAAAAAGAGGTTGTTACTGCTGCCAGCCGTTTTGATGACAGCGTTTTTTCTTTCTTTGCCATTGTTTATCGGTTCTGCCGTTACGCCGGTTTCGTTTCTATATCCCGCGCAGATGAATGATTCTGCAGGTGTTTTGGCATCCGGTCGAATTGAAAAACAAATGCAGATCAATGTAACGCCGGAATTTCCGGTTGTCATCAAGGAATATGCTGTATATCCGGGTGATTCGGTACAGGCTGGTGATGTGATTGCCTATGTGGATGTTATGCAGACGAAAGAAATGCTGCTGACACTCGCACAGACAGCAAGTATTATTCCTGAGGAATACAAAGATGTGCTTTCGAATATTAAACTTGATGAATCGCTGCTTTCTTCGGTGATTCCGTCAGCTGTATATGCACCGGCGAATGGGACGGTGCTGTCAGTGGGCGTGTTTGTAGGAGAGATGGCGTCGCCTACTGATACCGTGGCAGTTGTTGCGCGCGGCGATACATTGGTAACTGTTTTGGAAGTGGACGAGTCGGAAGTGGAATCGATTGCAGTTGGTGACCGGGTGATTGTAAAAGCATCGGCAACAGGCAGTAAGCAATACGGCGGGATTGTGACTGAGATCGCGCCGGCAGCACAGCAGGTGTTTTCCGGAACACAGCAGCAAACGGTCGTTCAGGTTCGGGCATGTCTGTCATCGCAGGCAGATGAGCTCCGGCCGGGATATTCTGTATCTGCTCAAATTCAAAAGAAAGATCAAAGAGCGGTTTGGACTGTGCCGTATGAATCGGTGGCGCAAGACGATGACGGTCAGGAGTATGTGTATGTATATGAAGACGGAAGAGCGATGCGCCGTGATGTGGTGACGGGAAAGGAATTTCCCGATTGTGTCGCGATTGAGAGCGGAATCAGCGAGGAGGATTTAATCATCGGCGAAGCTGCACAAATCCGGCGGGATGGTGCACGTGTCACGCAAAAGGAGGCATCCTGATGGAGGTATTTGCGTTTGCAATGCGTCATATTTTTCGCAAGAAAGTACGTGCAATGCTGACGATTGCCGGAATTCTGATCGGTGTTTTATCGGTGGTGATTGTTTCGATCATTGGCGATGTTGGGAAAAAGGCTGTAAATGCGGAGCTTGACAGCATGGGAATCGGCGGATTGTGCATCAGCGCAGCAGAGCAGAATCAGCAGAAAGAATTTTCCGATATGCTTCTCGATGCGGTGCAGGAAAACCCTTATGTGGATGAAGCGACACCGCTTTTAACCAAAATGACACCCATTCGTGTGTGTACGAAAAAAACACAGTCTGTTGTGTGGGGGATTGGAAGTAACGCAGCACAGATTGTATCGCTCGAGCTTGTACATGGCAGACTGATCAGTGACGAGGATGTCCGCACAAAAGCGGCTGTCTGTATTGTAGACGAGAGCTTTGCGCAGATGCATTATAAGCGCACGAACATTGTCGGAAAGACAGTTGAGCTGCTCTCAGACAGCGGATATCAGCCGTTTACTGTGGTGGGAGTTGTGCGGTCGGGCGGTTCGCTTTTGCAGGGACTGATGGGCGATGTGGTACCTACTTTTTTGTATGCGCCTTATTCTGCGCTCACAGGGCAAAAGATTACAAAAATTGTGGCAAAACTTTCGCAGGAAACGGACGAAACAGAAGCGTGTGCATCGGTGCTTGCTACACTTGATACACAGGCAGGTGTTACACAAGGATATCAAGCGGAAAATCTGAATCAGCAAAAAGACCGGCTGAATGGAATTATGGATATTGTGACGCTGATTCTGTCGGCAATCGGCGGGATTTCGCTGATTGTGGCGGGACTTTCGATTATGACTGTCATGCTTGTAATAGTACGGGAGCGCACGCGGGAGATTGGAATTAAAAAGGCGATTGGTGCTACCCGAAAAATGATTTTATTTGAATTTTTGGCGGAGTCGTTTCTTCTCTCGGTGTTTGGCAGTTTAGCAGGTGCACTGCTCGGCGCAGCTGCCGGTTTGATCGGATGTGTCATGATGGGGATTTCGTTTTCTGTAAATTTGAGTTCCGTTTTTCTTTGTATCCTGTTTGCAATTGGGATGGGTGTGGTATTTGGCGTTTATCCTGCGGCGAAAGCTTCTGCACTTTCTCCTGCCGATGCGCTTCGGGTAGAATAAAAAGAGAGGACAGATGTCCTCTCTTTTTATTGTATAACGAAAACCACTCGCTAGGCGAGTGGTTCAAAAAAAGGCTTATGGCGATGATGTAGAAAGAAAAACTCCTTTTGTTGTAGAATAAGAAT
>CASGAN010000018.1 GCA_949299455.1 uncultured Oscillospiraceae bacterium | reverse complement strand
AACGTCCTCCTTTTGTTGTTCCTTGCAGTTGCCAGACCGCATTCTTATTCTACAACAAAAGGAGTTTTTCTTTCTACATCATCGCCATAAGCCTTTTTTGAACCACTCGCCTAGCGAGTGGTTTTCGTTATACAATAAATGGCAGGCACTTTTGTGCCTGCCATCTGTTTATTATTTTAATAGAGAATCAAGCAGTGCGGCGTTTTCGTCGCGCTTTTTTTGTGTGATCATTTCGTCATAGACAAATTTATTTCCCGTTTTTGTATACCAGTTTCCCTCTTTTGCGTACGGGAGAAAAGCTGATATCGGAAACGTTATTTGTTTTCCTGCGTCTGTTTCACACACTGCAATCATTTCTTCAATGCGATCAATTCCAACAATCATCCACTCACCTGCTTTTGCGTTGACACATCCAATGCACCGTCTTTTGCGGAAAGCACGATATGACCATATAAATCGGTGCGATAAAATGCTGCACCGTAGGAAGAAACGCGTTCGATGATTTCTTCATGCGGATGACCGTATTCATTTGCTTCGCCGCACTCTGCAATGCAAATTCTTGGACCGACTGCCTGCAAAAAAGCGTCACTTGTCGAAGTGGAGCTTCCGTGATGACCAAGTTTTAAAACGTCTGCGGAAACAGAAGCACCGGAAGCCAGCAAATCACGTTCTGCATCCGCTTCCATATCGCCGGTCAGCAATACAGACAGCTCACCATAGTCAAACCGTGCAACCAGTGAAGTGTTATTCAGTTCATCATAGTTCGCAACCGGTCCTAATACGGTAAGTTTGCCGTTTCCAAAGCGATATTCCTCCAAAACTTTCGATTGTTTTAGTGTAATGTTCTTTTCCTTTACAGCTGTCAATAAATCTTTATAAGTCTTTGTTGTCGGAATAACCGAGGACTTTAGCGGCGGCATCAGCACTTCTTTGACTGAAATTCCTTGAATGACCGTATCCAGCCCGCCGATATGATCGGAATGCGGATGCGTTGCGATCATCAAATCAATTTTCTGTACACCAATGTCATCCAAATACGCAAGGACATCGTCCCCTTTGTCGTTTTCGCCGGCATCGATTAAAATTGTGTGACCGTCTGAAAGAATCAGGGTGCAGTCACCCTGTCCGACATCAATAAAATGCACGGAAAAATCTGCATTTGGATCAAACGAAACCGGTGGCTTTTGATTCGTCACCTGTTTGGTCCACTGTACAACCATTGCATCAAATTTTGCAAATAATCCGAGTGACAGCCATTCATCGACTGCCCGCAGTGCAAAAAACGAAACAAAGATCGCTGTCAGTACGATTGCAGAAGTACTTATCGTTTTGTTCTTTTTGTATTTTTTGTACGTCTTTCGTTTTGCCATGAGGTCCTCCGTTTGTTTTGCGCTGTGTCTGTGCGTTTCTTTGCGCTGTGACCCGGCTGATCCGGAATCAAACATCCCGGACGATTACCGATCAAATCACGCCGATTTGCCAAAATCAATGCTTTTCGTACAATTTCCCGATTTTCCGGCTTGTAGTACTGCAAAAGCGCGCGCTGCATTGCCTTCTCTTCGGGCGTTTTGGGCACAAATACGCTTTCCCCGCTGATTGGGTCAATCCCCGTGTAATACATGCAGGTGGAAACCGTTCCGGGTGTTGGATAAAAGTCTTGTACCTGATCCGGGTGTATGCCGGCTTCCTTTAAAAAGAGCGCCAGTTCAATTGCATCATTCAGTGTACTGCCCGGATGCGATGACATCAAATACGGAACAAGATATTGTTCTTTTCCGATTTTTGCGGTCTCTTCGCGGTATTTTTTCAAGAAAATGCGGTAGGCTTCAATATGCGATTTTCCCATTCTATCGAGTACATTGGCGCTGCAATGCTCAGGTGCAACACGAAGCTGGCCGCTGACATGATAACGAACAAGTTCTTTAAAGAATGTATCATCCGAATCGCACAGCATATAGTCATACCGGATTCCCGAGCGGATGAACACCTTTTTAATTCCTTTGATTTCACGAAGTTTACGCAACAGAGAAACATAGTCACTGTGATCGGCAATCAGATTTTTACATGGAACGGGTGCTAAGCATTTTTTCTCTTTGCAAAGCCCGTGTTCCTTTTGCATCGCACAGGAAGGCTGTCTGAAATTCGCAGTCGGACCGCCGACATCACTGATATAGCCTTTAAAATGCGGATTTTTAGTCATTTCCTGCGCTTCCCGCACGACGGATTCATGCGTACGGCAAGTGACCTTACGACCTTGATGAAATGCGATAGAACAGAAATTGCATGCACCAAAACAGCCGCGGTTATGCGTGATCGAAAACTCAACTTCTTTAATGGCAGGCACACCGCCCTCCGATTCGTAGGATGGATGATATGTCCGCATATAGGGAAGTTCATAAATCCGATTAAGTTCTTCGCCATCCAGCGCCGTCATCGGCGGATTCTGCACAAGCATTTTTTTACCGTGCCGCTGTATGATCGTTTTGCCGCGTACCTCGTCCTGTTCAGCCATTTGGATTTTGGCTGCTTTTGCATATAGCTTTTTATCGCGGCAGACTGCGTCAAAATCAGGACATTGTGCAGATGTAAACGGTGTATTGACCGGATCGGTCAGATAGCAGGTGCCGCGGATATCGGTCATTGTATTTACTGATTCGCCGGATGCCAGCCGATGCACAATTTCGATTGTCTGCTTTTCTCCCATGCCATACACAAGCAGATCGGCAGTTGTCGAACATAAGATCGACGGATGTACCGCATCGTCCCAGTAATCATAATGTGCAAACCGGCGCAGTGAAGCTTCTAGTCCGCCGATAATGATCGGGATATCCGGATACGCTTCCCGAATCAGCTTGCAGTACACAGTAAGCGCACGATCCGGACGCCGTCCGGCTTTTCCGCCGGCAGTGTATGCGTCATCGCTTCGTTTTCGTTTGGCAACTGTGTAGTGTGCGACCATCGAGTCGATGTTTCCTGAAGAAACCATAAACGCGTATTTCGGTCTCCCGAGCTTTTGCATATCGTTTGCGTTGCGGAAACCGGGCTGCGCTAAAATACCAACCGAAAAGCCCTCTGCTTCAATCACGCGGGAAATGATGGCTGTTCCGAATGTTGGATGATCGACGTAGCTGTCCCCTGTGACACAGATAAAATCAAGCTGTTCGATACCGTGTTTGCGCATATCACTTTTTGAGATCGGCAAAAAATCATTCTGTTTTGGTTTGTTTGTCATGATTCATCCTCATTTCAATCCACTGCTGTCTGGAAATCAGAACAGTTCGCGGTTTACTGCCTTCAAACGGGCCGATGATTCCCTGCTCTTCCATTTCGTCTACAAGACGGGCAGCACGTGCATATCCAACTTTCAGTTTTCGCTGCAAATAGGATGTGGATGCCTGTCCGGCTTCCACCACACATTCAACTGCATCATCAAACAGCTCGTCCTGATCGGAGAAGCCGCCGCCGGAAGCGCCATCACTGCTTGGTTTTTCAGCAACCGCCTGTTTTTCGATTTCTTCCATAATCTGATTGTCATATTCCGCAGATTCTTTGTTCTTGATAAAGTTTACAACCTGCTCGACTTCCTTGTCGCTCACATAACAGCCCTGTACACGCAGCGGTTTTGGCATACCGACCGGTGCATACAGCATGTCACCGCGTCCGAGCAGTTTTTCTGCACCGCCAGAATCGAGAATGGTACGCGAGTCGATCTGCGAAGAGACGGCAAACGCAATACGTGACGGTACGTTTGCTTTAATCAAACCGGTCACGACGTCAACGGACGGACGCTGTGTTGCAATAATCAAATGCATGCCGGCCGCACGCGCCATCTGTGCCAGGCGGCAAATCGCATCTTCGACTTCTTTCGGCGCTGCCATCATCAAATCGGACAGCTCGTCGATGATAATGACAATCTGCGGCATCGGCGAAAGATCCTCGCGGTCTTTGGCAAGTGCATTGAAGCTCTTTAAGTCACGGACGTTATTCTCAGCAAACTGATTGTATCGTTTGAGCATCTCCGTCACCGCCCAGCCAAGCGCGCCTGCAGCTTTTCTGGGATCTGTCACAACCGGAACGAGCAGGTGCGGAATCCCGTTATAGATACCAAGCTCAACCACCTTCGGGTCAATCATCAGAAAACGGACTTCCGACGGTGAGGCTTTGTATAACAAACTGATAATGATAGAGTTAATACAGACCGATTTACCCGAACCGGTGGAACCTGCAATCAGCATATGCGGCATTTTAGCGATGTCTGCAATGACGCAGTTGCCGGCAATATCGCGGCCAAGTCCTACGGAAAGCTTGCTTTTGGCCGATTCAAATTCGTTTGTATCAATCAGTTCCCGCATGGTAACGATATCGACTTGACGGTTCGGCACTTCAATGCCCACTGCCGGTTTTCCGGGAATCGGTGCTTCAATACGCACACCCGAAGCCGCCAAATTCAGCGCAATGTCATCGGCAAGTCCTGTGATTTTGCTGATTTTGACGCCGGAACTCGGCTGAAGCTCATATCGTGTGACGGTTGGGCCTCTGCTGATATGGACAATTTTCGTCTGTACGCCAAAGCTTTTTAATGTATCCACCAAAAGCTGACCGTTCACAGCCTGCTCGTTGCTCACATCACGGTTCTGACCGCCTTGCGGTGCTTTGAGCAGACCCACCGGCGGATACACATAGCGGCTTAACTGATTGTTTTCGTCGGTATAAAGTCTTGTCTGGTCATCTTCTTTTCCGCTTGCATCTGCTTTATCCTGCGGCGATTCCTCAGCAGACGCGAGCGCCTGTTCCACAAGAACTTCCGCCTCCTTTTTGATGTTCGGATCAATCGAAAACGTCTCATTCTGCGGCTCTTTCGGTGTTTCCAAAATGATTTGCGGTTCTTTTGCAGGATCTTTGGCTGATTTTGCTTCTTTCGCAGTCTTTTTCTCAAGTTCGAGCAATTCCTGAAGCGTTGGCTTCGGCGCTGAAACCGGATGCTGCGGCATATTATCGAGACTGACATCCACATTAAACCGCGGGCCGTTTCGTTCTTCCTCTTCTAAAAGTTCTTGTTCTTCACGGCGGGCGACATACGATTCTTCCATCTTCTTCACCGGTTTTGCCATGGAACGGAACAACCCGATTAACGTTGCACCTGTTAAAAGCATCAAAAATGCAAACAGTGCCAGCAGCAGAATAATCACAGCGCCAACCTGTCCGCATGCAAGATACAGCGGCCATCCAATCAAGGCACTGAGCAGTCCGCCGCCCGAAAGCATTGTGCCGTCTGTATAGAGGCCAAGCAGAATTTGAACAATGGAATCGCCGTAAAACGGTGATGACTGCACCACTTCGATCAGTCCGCAGAGAAATACCGTCAGTGCGAGCGTCTGCCAGACTTTGTTATGTATTTCGCCGGTTAGCTTATCGAGTGTTGTCATCACTGCAATGTAAACCAGCGAAACAGGAATAATCAAAACGGTTGCACCGCCCATGCCAAAGAGAAAATCATGAATCCAGCGCCAGACATTCATGCCCGGCACAACCATCAGCGCAAACAGAAGAATTCCTGCGGTGAACAAAAGTACCGCGGACATTTGCCGTTTACTTTTTCTGTATTTTTCATATGAGGATTTATAATTCACCTGCTCCGGCGCAGTTTTGCGTGCAGTTGACTTTTTGGTCTTCGATTTTGCCGCGGAACCGGCGGATGTTTTTTTCTTCGTACTGCTTGATGTCGTACGTTTTTTCGATGTTGTCGTTTTCTTCTGTGGCATAAGATGTCAATCCTTTATGTGATAAAATCTGATTTATAATTACTTTCGCGGATGAATGGTCTGTCCGGGAAGAAATGTTCCGTGAAGATATTCGTTTAAATCTGTGGTGATCAGCCGGCAGACAGTAAATCCGGCGGAATCCTCTGTTCCTTCCAATAACAAGCTGCCGCAGCGGATTGTTTTTCGTGCAGGTGCAGGGGAAAAAAAGAGATCTGCCTCATCAATCACGGTGTAAAGCATTTTGCCTTTCCTCCTGTTCATCGATCATTTCGTATAAACAGGACACCGCATCATGGAGGCCGCCGAGCCGATCGATCAGACCTTCGCTCACAGCATCTTCGCCGTTTAACACGGTCCCGACATCCATCACCAGTTCGCCGGTTGTCATCATCAGTTCGCGAAACCGATCCGCTGTAATCGAGGCGTTTTCTACCACAAATCGAACAATCCGATCCTGCATTTTTTCAAAATACGAAAGTGTCTGCGGAACGCCGAGTACCAATCCTGTCATACGCACCGGATGAATCGTCATCGTTGCAGACGGCACGATGAATGACCGCTTTGCACTGACCGCCAAGGGTACACCGATGGAGTGTCCGCCGCCCAGTACGATTGATACGGTTGGTTTGGACATTCCCGCAACAAGCTCCGCAATCGCCAGACCGGCTTCCACGTCGCCGCCTACGGTATTGATGAGGATAATCAGTCCTTTGATTTGGGGGTCTTGTTCGATTGCAACAAGCTGTGGCATTACATGCTCGTATTTTGTTGTTTTATTCTGCGACGGAAGAATATAGTGCCCTTCAATTTGGCCGATGATTGTCAGACAATGAATCACATGACGGCCGTATGTTGTAATCGAGCCGGTGTGAATAATCGCATCCATATCAGAGGTACTCTCTTGGGTGTTTTCCGTGCATTCTTGTTGTTCTTCATCCATAAAATCTGCGCCCTCTTTCCACATGCTTTTTTCTCATAAAGTATTACCGAAAGAGCGAACAGTTATACAGATGTTCTTTTTTATTATACCATTCTCTAAAGAAACGGTCAAACCGTTTCTTTATGCAGAAAGCGACAGCATTTGATCCGGAACTTCACCAACCAAAACGGTTTGCGCAATTAAAAATTCCTGCGTAATCGGAAATGATGCAGAGAAAAACGGAACAAACGTTTCGATTGTAGCTGTCAGCACAATGGAAATGGTGTGTTCTGTCTGATTAATGCCGGCACTTTTCAATGCACTTTGATATTCCGCGTGTACAACGCCGTATACAGCGGTGTGCAGCTTGACACTTGGTCCGCGCTGCGAAAAAAGCGTCATGCCAAGCAGTGTACCCAGCGGGATTTCGACTGCGGCATCTGCACCGGTTAGCGCTTTTGTCACCTTCTGCTCCATCAAAGTTTTCATTTGGTTCAGCCGTGAGGTATTCAGTGAAATTGAAAGAATCCGTCCGTTATTGTCGTAAGTGACATTTGAAAGCTTTTCGTATGTATAATCCGGATTTTCTAAAAACGGAAGAATCGCATTGCTCATTGACAGTGTCGCGGCACGTTTTCCCTGATAGGAAAGTGTGCGTTTTACTGCTTCCCCGAACACCAGTTCGGTGGTCGCAAAAATCAGTACAACAATCAGCAGAAATCGAATCAAATGAAAAATCCACTGTTTTTTTCGCGTGTGCTTTAATTTTGTATACTGCATGCACAGTTCCTCCTTCCCCATTTTATATTATATGCAAACCGCATTGATTTGGGTCATTGCTTTTGTAAGAATTGTCCGTTGCAGTTTTCGTCGAAAATTGGTACAATAAATAAGAAAGATTGGAGGCAGAATATGAGAAAAAATCATGTGATTGATTTAAACGATCTCTCAAAGGAACAATGGGAACACGTTGTTGCGCTTGCAACAAGAATCAGCAAGGATCCGCAGGCGTATTCCTCGTACTGTGAGAATAAAATTCTTGCAACGCTCTTTTTTGAACCATCCACCAGAACACAAATGTCTTTTCAAACGGCAATGCTGCGCTTGGGCGGAAGCGTAATCGGCTTTGATAATCCGATGAACAGCTCGGTTTCAAAAGGTGAAACACTGGCTGATACAATTCATATCGTCAGCGGATATGCAGACATCATTGCGATGCGTCATCCGGTAGAGGGTGCTGCACTTGCAGGTGCACAATATTCCCGCTGTCCGGTCATCAATGCCGGCGACGGCGGTCACCTTCATCCGACCCAGACACTGACCGATCTTGTAACACTGTCGAACGAACGCGGCAGCCTTGACAATATGACCATCGGCTTCTGCGGTGACCTTAAAAACGGCAGAACGGTTCACTCGCTGATTAAAGCGCTCTGTCATTATCCGAACACAACCTTCGTTTTGATCTCCACAGATGAACTCACGCTGCCGATTCGGTTTAAAGAAATCATTGAAGCAAGCGGATGTTCTTACCGCGAAGTATACACACTTGAAGAAGTGATCGGTTCTCTTGACGTACTGTATATGACACGCATTCAAAAAGAACGTTTTGCAAGCGAAGAATTGTATGAGCAGCAGAAAAACGTCTATGTGCTCGATCAGAAAAAATTGGATTTGGCGCGTCCTGACTTAAAAATTCTTCATCCGCTGCCGCGTGTGGACGAAATCACCATGGAAGTGGACAAAGATCCGCGTGCGCTGTATTTCAAACAGGCAAGATACGGCGTGTATGCACGTATGGCGCTGATTATCACGCTGCTTGAATCTCAGTCAAATGATCCGATCCTGCACGGAAAAGAAACTGCACATTGCTGCAAAAACCCGAACTGTGTCACAAATATCGAAACGTATTTGAAGAACACCACGATTTCTTTCGGATCGACTGATTTTTGCGAATATTGCGATGCACCGATTGAACTGAATTAACAAATAAATAAACCGGAAAAACCTGCGAAGAAATGTTTCTTCGCAGGTTTTTTTGATAAAGAAAGTAGTTGGAGGAAAGGCGTTTGAATTGGATGTACGCTCTCTTTTCAGAGAGCGAAAGAACCAAGTTTCAGCATCCGCAGCATCTGCGCGAATAATTGTTTGCCGCGCGGCGGAAACATTCGTTTGCCTGTGCCATGCACGATTCAAATGTTTCTTCTGAATCATTTGTGTTCTGTGCATCACATCCGCATGATGCAAACATTGTTTGTGCAGATTCAGCAGTTTGTGCTTCACATGCTTCGTTTGTGTTCCAAAAATTTTGACAACAATTCATGATTCTCATTCCTCCAAAAAGAACTTCCATTTCATTGTATGCACACAGCTTCTTGCGCGTTACAGAATAACTTTTACTCTGTCGGCATCATACCGCCCGGTACCACCATGCAGTTTAATGTGAGCATTGTTCCCGGAATTGCATTTTCGCAATGTCCCAGATTGCGCAGTTCGAGCTGTGATCTGGACGGTTTTCCTGCGACCTTAAAATACCCTGCACGCTCGGCATATACGACCTGCCCTTGTGCAAATCCAGAAGAATCTTCAACAGGGACAACTACGGTATCATTGATTGCAGGCATCATTGAAAATCCGGTTGTTCGTGTGACTGCGCTGATTCCAGCGGCACCAGCCGGACCGGTTGCACCTGTTGCACCGGTAGGACCCGTCGGACCGGTTACGCCTGTCGCACCAGTAGGACCCGTCGGGCCGGTTACGCCTGTCGCACCGGTAGGACCTGTCGGTCCGGTTACGCCTGTAGCGCCGGTAGGACCCGTCGGACCAGTTACACCTGTCGCACCGGTAGGACCTGTTGGTCCGGTTACGCCTGTCACACCAGTAGGACCTGTTGGTCCGGTTACGCCTGTAGCGCCGGTCGGACCTGTCGGACCGGTTACACCTGTTGCACCGGTAGGACCCGTCGGGCCGGTTATACCTGTTGCACCGGTTACACCTACACAGGTACAGGTGCAGCTGCAAGTAGGACACGGCGGACAGCAATCGTAACAATTGCACATAGAACAGTCAATCCGGTTTGTCTTCATGCATTCAAAAAAGTTGTTCATCATAAAATCCCTCTTTTTTAAAATAGTGCATCTTTTTATTCGTTTGTTTTTTCGATTCAATCCAGTATATGAATTGCATTTCCTTTGTGTGCGCACTGTACTATTCGGCGGGAATCTCCGGTTTTGGCTGGAGTTCAACGGCTGTTTTTCTTGCAATATCGGTTTCCGCGACATAGGAAACTGTCATCTCCAGAAATTGTTCCGTTTGATGCATTCGGCTTTCCCTTTCAATGATCGCAAAATTCTGATATTCTGTAGCTTCCAGCTGACGAAACTGATTTTCAAGAATTTCTTGCGCATTTTTTATCAGATCCTCATTCTGCGGATGTAACACATACGGCTGATAAATCAATGTGTCAATCCCAAATGGGAACTCTCTGCCAAACAGTGTAAGCGGCTGTTCTTCCCACAAAACATCGGACATGCCTTCGGGCTTTTGAGTAAATAAGAGCGGTATGCGCAAGCCAAACAGACGCAAATGGGGAACTTTGATGGATTGTTCCGTATACTCTTTGGAAAGCTGCTGCAGATCAATGCGGAGTGTTCGATCAAACCACACCTCGGCAATGATTTTTGCTTTTGCGTGAGTTAAAATTTCTTCGTTATTTTTTGTGTAGTAATGTCCGTGAACGAGAATTTCTCCTTTTTCGACAGTATGTCCTGCGGATGTTGCTGCGCTTCCGGCGTATAATTCCATCTCACGAATAACACCGTCGTACGCGGCACGAATATCACATGGTTCATCCTGATCTTCAATATCCGCAATCCGCCGTTCGGCAACGACAACTTCCAATCGGCATCCGTGCGGATTGACTGTCATCCAGCTGAGCGAAGGCAGCTTTAAGAGCACCTGTTCGCGCACCATTTTAAAATCGGTTCCGGGAATAAATGTGAATGTATCGATTCCGACTTCGTTTAAAACCGTTCGAATCGCTTCATCGGTGACTTGCTGATTCCCTTCAATATCAATCCGAAACACAAAGCACTGCGAAAGATACAACCCTGACACTGCGGCAAGAACAGCTGCCACCAATACAGCGCGCCAACGATGTTTTTTTATGAAAAAATAGCCGCCGGATTCACTGATTTTTTGAATCGGAACATTGCATACTTTGGCGCACTCCAAAACACGCACAAATGCTTTTGGTCCGCACTGTGCACGAAATCCGGTTACGGTTGGCGTAATACTGTAAATTGAAATACCCTTTTTGGCACAGGCTGCAATCAAGCGCTGTGAAAGCGCACTTTCTGCCTCAAAGGTCACACTTCCTCTGAGATAACGCAGCAGCTTAACGATCATTTACGTGTACTCCTTTCGCATTCCAATGACTGAATCTCCCCTGAAAAAATCAAACAGTCGTCTGAAAGTGATGTCAGAACAAAGTGATTTCCAAACAGCGAAAGTTCTCCGGAGATTGTAAGAAGACGTACGAGATCTTCTGAAAACGTCAATATATCCAAAACGCCTTCGATTTGCACCGTGCGAAAACCGAGAAGCTCTATCACAGTATTTGATTCAGCCGCTTGTTTCGTTGAATCAAGCAGCCGCTTGATTGCCTGCTTTTTTCCCATATGGCATCCCCTTTCTGCTCAAATCAATATATTCATTCTCGTTTATGCATATACATCAAGCAGAAAGAAGGCGCTGCTTATGATAAAACGAACGATCCGATTTTTGATTCTCGCTGGGATTGGGTATTTGAGCTGCTTTTTGGCGTTGTTTTTTTCTGCGGAATTGTCAGAAGGCATTCGAAACGGAATCTCGCTATGCATTGACCTTGTCATTCCGAGCACATTTTTGTTTTTGATTCTTTCGCAGCTGTTGTTGAACACATCGTTTTCATTTGCAATGGCACGTCCGTTTTCTTTTTTGGCAGGATTGTTTCGGATTCCAAAGCCTGCTGTGCGTATTTTTTTATTAAGTTTAATCGGCGGATATCCTGTTGGCGCGACACTTTTGGCACAAGAAGCAAAATGCAAAACGATCTGCGAGAAAACAGCTTCTCGAATGCTTTGTTTCTGCACAAATTGCAGTCCTTCTTTTTTGATTACAGGGATTGGTACGATTATTTTTGGCAATACGTCGATCGGTGTGCTGATTTGGATTTGCGAAACGATTTCCTGCGTCTGTCTGGCATTTGTTTCGCGCTTTTTTATAAAATCAGAATTTGGTTTTTCTCCCGGGAAACGAACAATTTTGCCGTTTTCCTGCGTGCTGATTCAAAGCGTTCACCGTTCCGTTACCGCAATGGCAAGCATTTGCGCATTCGTTCTGCTGTTTTCCGCAATATCGCCTGTCCTGCTTTCTTTTTTGGAGCAGTTTGGGTTTTCACAGTCTTTTTGCGCAGCAATCTGCGGAATGATCGAAGTCAGCAACGGGTGCAGGCTGATTGGTGAACATCTATTCCGTGATCCGTTGGCTGCAGCAACGCTGTTTTCTTCGTTTGGCGGTATTTGTGTGTTGGTTCAAATTGCTGCTGTATTGAAAGGAACGAATATTTCGATTCGGCCGCTTCTTTGGTCGAGATTGTTTCATTGCGGGATAAGTATGTGTTTGTTAAAGCTTCTTGCACCTTTGTTTTTTCACGGCAGTGAAGAGGTGTTTTCTCGTTCGCTTACTGAAGCCGCATCGACTGCATCCTCGCCGGCAGCATTTGTCGTCCTGATATTTCTTGCAATCATGTTGTTGTTTTTTACAGAAAAACCTGCTACAATGAAATTATCAAAAAAGAAAACAAGGAAGTCGTTGTCATGAAATGTGCGCTGTTTGGGAAAAGCATTTCTCCTGCTTGTCAATATTGTGAATTGGGACGCTTGTCTGCTGATGGCGAAACTGTTCTTTGTGTACATCGCGGTATTTGTCCGCCCTATGAGTCGTGTCATAAGTTTTCATATGATCCGTTAAAACGCATTCCAAAACCGGCACGTGCACTGGAGCTTTACGATACACAGGAATTTTCTTTGTAACAAATGTTAGGCGATACAAACATAAAGGATAATCTCTTATCTATTTCTGCCGAAAAATAAAAAGCAATCAGAAAACAGTCGTTTTTTTGATTGCTTTTTTTCATTGATATCGTATATAATGATACTGGAAGAAGAGAAACATGAAAGAGAAAAATACAAAAAGGAGTGTTGTTTATGTCGAACATTTGGCATGATCTGAGTCCGTCGCGTATCAATCCGGATGATTTTATCGCAGTCATTGAGATTGAAAAAGGATCAAAGAATAAGTATGAATTGGACAAAGAAACCGGACATATTATTTTGGATCGTATTTTATACACATCGACACATTATCCCGCAAACTATGGTTTGATTCCTCGCACTTATGCAGATGACGGCGATCCGCTGGACGTTCTTGTTCTGTGCAGTGAAAATATTCATCCGCTGAGCCTGGTTCGGTGCTATCCAATTGGTGTGATCACTATGCTCGATTCCGGAAAACTGGATGAGAAAATTATTGCTATTCCGTTTGAGGATCCGACATACAATAACTATCACGATATTTCCGAGCTTCCCTCTCACATCTTCAGTGAAATGAGCCACTTCTTTACGATTTATAAAACGCTTGAGCAAAAAGAAACCGTCGTAAATGATGTCTGTGGTGCAGAAACAGCACGCGAAATTATTGAAAAATGCCGCAATGCTTACATTGAAAAGTTCTGTAAATAAGCAAGAATATATTTTAGAATGAAAAAAGAGTCCAAATGCGAATTGCGTTTGGACTCTTTTGGTTGTTTCAGATAAAATAAAGAAGCTCGGAACGCGCTTGACTCCAAGCTTTTCCTTGTCTTTGAGGACGAAAAAAGATGTCGAGCTCATCGATCAAACAAATAAAAATAACGCTGAACCCGAAATAAAATGGGTCCAGCGTCACGCTGGTCGGAGTAACGTGACTTGAACACGCGGCCTCTTGACCCCCAGGAATCAATAAATTACTGTTAAACGGCTTATATACTGATTTTATCGATGCTTTGGGGGCATATATGGGGACATATTTATTTAAAAATATTAGCAGCTACGATTGTTACAACTGCTGTTACAGCAGACGAAATCAAGGCCGTAATAACAATATCCCATCGACGAGCCGGTTTTTCAGCCTGGTCGGAAATCATCTTTTCAACGCGCGCCAAAGTGGTTACGATACCGGCTAGTTTTTCGTCGGTTCTAGCGGATACATTTTCGATCATCCGCAAACGATCATAGATCTTTCCGTGGGTACTTTCATTATCATCAGCTCGTTTTTCAAGACGTTCAATACGGTGCAGATGAGGACAAGTAGTGCAATCAGGCAAGAGCTCCCCTCCTCTTACGCAGGGGTTACATAACTCATCGCGCGACTACTGTCGGACAACCCTTTTGTAGTAGGATCGTTTAAAGCGTTCGCCACAGATACTACAATCATCACGCAAACGTATGGATTGAGCATCGCCGCAATAAGCGTTTCACCAAGAAGTGGCCACGAGGTAATATCGGCACCTGTCAGCCCAAAATACGATAAAATAGGCGTGAAAAACGCTAAAGCGATTTGAGCCCAGAAAAGCGGATTTTTAAAGCGTACAGTAAGATTCATATGTTCTCCTTTTCTTTACTGCGGGATTTTCAGGATGTCTCCGGGGTGGATCACACTACTTGCGGTCATGCCGTTAAAGGCGGCGAGCTCCTTATAACGATTGCCATCACCGAGTTGTTCGGCCGCAATTTTCCAAAAGCTGTCGTTTGGCTTCACAGTATATGTTTTGTAACCCGGTGTCGAAGCCGAACCGCCGCCTGGCAGCTTTAATACATCGCCCGGATGAATCACACTGTTTTCGGTCATGCCGTTAAAGGCGGCGAGCTCCTTATAACGATTGCCGTCACCGAGCTGCTCTGCTGCAATCTTCCAAAAGCTGTCACCGGATTTTACAATGTATGTGCCGCCGTCCGGTTTCTGCGCACCATATTCCACACCAACCGCCGCACACAACCCTTTTGCAATCGCTTCTGCGAGCTTGTCAAAATACCGGTCATATAAGCTGTTGTCATAATCGGACGAGATAAACAGCAGCTCAAGCAGCGCCGATGCCATGTTCGATTCGCGGTTGATCGCATAATCAGCATTCGGGTTTCCGGTGTATCCTTTTTTCACACCGCGATCCTTGCCGCAAACGGAAAGAATCTCATCAAGGATTCGCTGCGCCTTGTCAACCGTGCTTTGCTGTGCCGCGTGATGTACCCAGATTTCTGCACCGGTCGCCGTCTGGTTTCCAAAAGAATTCCGATGAATGGACAGAAAATAATCTGCTTTTGCATTGTTCGCAATATCGCAGCGGCTAGACAATGACGGATTGGTGTCACCGTCGCGCGTCAGCACTACTTTGATACCCTGTGGTTCAAGCAGGGCCTTGACTGCCTTTGCCATGCGCAGATTATCGCTTTTTTCGTAACGGCTGCCGCGCACTGCGCCAACGTCAACGCCGCCGTGTCCCGGGTCAATACAAATGATTTTGCTCATAAATAAACTTCCTTTCTTTATCGATATCGAATTATAAAGTATATAGCAAGGCTAGGCTGCATGTTATTATGCGCTCCATTACCTCCTGCTGTTTTGCTGGTTGGATAAGCTTCATTTGATTCGGCATCCCATCCGCGAGGTTCTTCTCCGTAAGTAGATAACGTGCCTGTACCCATGAATTTTCCTACAGCGTTACCTTTCCCGCGTCGTTCGGCGAACGTCGGAATGTGTCCGCTGTGCGCCGGGATTTCGGATACTGTAAGTTTATGTTCTTTTTCACCATACGCGGATCCAGCGGCATTGAAATTAGGATCGCCCGTATCTACGCCAACCGGCACCCGGCCAATAAAGTTTGGTACACGGAATTCCGTTACATCTACACCCGTTCCAAATGTGGTACCAATCACGTCATATAGTTTGGGGGCCATTGTTTTTGGGATGGAACTACCGTCACAAAGCAAAAAATTCGGCGGCGGCGTCGGAATCGGCCACATCCTAATTTCACCGATAGGTGACACACTATCGATTCGTGTAAAAGCCTCGTTAAAATCGGTGTACTTGACCGGATCCGTTCCGACAAATTGGGGTAAATCCAGGTTTGGTGTTTTTGTCAATTCGATCCCCTCCTTATTCAATGTTCGTTTGTACGGCGATGATGAGAGTATAGTCCCCCTCAGTATTTGTCGGAAGCTCTATATTGACTCCCGCCAATAAGGTAGGTTCTCCCTCTGGGGTATTGTCATCGGTATAATACAGCTGTCCGATGGCGTCCGGAAAATCACCGGACATTACAGTGTAAATAGCTGTTCCCCCTGTCGCCGTTTTAGAAACTTCGGTTGGCTGTATAGGCTCCCTAACTCCTGACTGTACAGCGGATTGCAAAATCAGTGTGTCGAAAAGCGAAAAAGGTTTTGCTCCGCCGTCATCAGATATAAACTTGAGCAGTTCTGTCTTTCCGTATACGGTTAAGTATTTTCCCACATAAGCCCCTCCTTTCTGGCTGATACCTCCTTCGTAGCAAAGATCATACCAGGTAGGCCAGGTCGATTCCAAGGTATCCCAGGTTTGTCCCGTGAGTGCATCCCATTTTCGAGGTGCACCTCCACGAAAAGTGGTAATCTCGCTCAGTATCGATATTGTTTCGGATAAATAAACACCCTCAGATGGCGACTGTTCCCCCTCCAGCGTGAATTTGGCAGCTACCGGCCGATTCCACAAATCGTGGTATGGGTCTCGATAGTCAACGTTTGAGGCTTCGATATCATACCGCCAGAGCGCTGCCGTGTCCCCCTCTTTGTCGAGCACTGTCGACGCAGATACTTTCGTCACGTTATAAGAGCCGTACAGACCGTAGTAAGGCAGATCTACCGCGACGGGTTGTCCTACATCGGCGGGCGAGAATTGGGAAAACTGAATCACAGAGGCCCTTTTCCCGTTTTGTGCAAGAAATGTTTGTGCAGCACTGAACGCGGTGGAAAAGTCGGTGATTGTATCGTCGATAATAGCGTACTCTATCACCCCGGTACCGCCTCGCTGTGCCTTTATTTCCTCTGCCAACTTTGGCTCGTATACGCGGGCATACACATCAAGCGCAAAAGCGATGGTCTCGCAGCTCATACGCACGTTAGAGGAGCTGGGCTGAATAACAGCAAATTCGTATCCGTCTTTCGTTTCTATAGTAGCTCCACCGGATGTCATTAGTGCTTGATAGGCGGGATCCGCGTCATGCAGGCCTTTGTATCCGACCTTAATTACAGCGGGCTGATTGGGTTTTAGACCTGTTGAGGATGATTGTCTGATCTGTGTACACGACCAGAGGGGCGTTGTGCTCACGAGCTTTTTACATACTGTTTGGCCATTGATTTGTTCCGTTTCTTGGTACACTCGGTTTGCAAAGCGGTTCTGTACATTCACCCCGTACACAGGCAGCGATGGTATTACACGCCCTCTGCCTACACCACCGATACACCTGCAGGCAGAATAAAACGTTAACGCATCTTTTGAGGCTTGTACATCAAAGGCCTGCGATTCGGCGTTAAGCCTTATTTCCTGTCCCTGAGTACTGGTTTGATAGCGCATGTTGAATTTGCGCTCCGGTGTGATCTCCCACCAGGCACCGGCGACAGCGCACAGCTCGTCAAGCATGTCAGACACATATCGGCCCCACAAGGAGGCAGGCTCGGCTAAGGTAAAATAACTGAAATCATCTACCACTCCGAGTGTTATGCCCTCCGGTTCAATTCGCGTCGGAAATACGCCGGGAAAGTATGCCGTTGTTTCGGTGGCATCGCGCCCAAATAGGATTTCGTTAATATTGGATCCGGCTGGCGCGGTCATATCCACAAAAATCGTAGATACCAGGTCCTTGTTTCCTGCAATGGACAGCGTATATATCTTCCACCCGGGCATTGTGATGACCGGCAGCTGATCTTTTTTTAAGATGGTACCAGAAAATATGTTTTTTCCGCCGTCAAAAAATTCGATGTAATCACATTCGCGGATATCGTCATCTGCCGTCGGGATCTCGATTGTAATTGTTGATGACGTGGCACGCTGCGACGTCCGCTCCAGGCTGCCCCCAGTCTGGATGCGGATCTCCGGCCTCGGTATCTGATTGATAACGACTGATATCATCGGTATCTCCTCACTTTGACGTCTGTGTACTGGTGCTGTGTGGCACTCTGGCTGATCAGCCGGCCGTCCAGATAGATGGGCGGTGATTCTACGTAGATGGATTGTCCCGCCGGAGCACCCCGACCGTTTGCAATATCAAACAGTACTTTTTGCTGTGCTCGGGTAAGTACCATCTCCCCTTGCTGCAAAATAGCAGGCACTTCTCCCGCCTTCCAGTCAACGACGCCTCCGGTATGTAATCGCGGGATTAGCGGAGGATTTTGGGGCATTGAAAAGCTCCAGTCTTGACCAAATATAGATCCAATCGCGCCCGCAATACCGCCAACTGCGTCAACAATACCCTTTACGACGGAGTAGACACCTCTCCACAGCATATTGATGCCGTCAATAATCAGATTTACGATGCCTTTAAAAATATTTACGATACCGTCCCAGGCTTGTTCCCAGTTTCCTGTAAAGATACCGGTAATAAAATCAATCAAACCGCCTAAAACCGTTGTTACCGAGTCGATGATCGGTTCGATAAGCTTAAAAGCTGCGCCCAATACACTGCCGATCACATCTGCTAAAGCTGTCAAAATCGGAGATAATGCTTTAAACAGATCGATGAGAGGTTCGAGCACTGCCATTAAAGATGGTATAATCGCCTCGATAAAATCAAGGATTGGTTCCATCAGTGCAAAAAGCACATCCAACAGCGGAGGAAGGATTGCCGTGAGTATCTCCAGCAGCGGAGGAAGTAGCTGCCCGATAATATCAAGTAATTGAGGCAATAACTCGTTAAGCAATACGCCTAAAGGCTCACCGAGCTCAGTGAAAAGATCCATTAAGATCGGCAGGATATTGCCTACTATCGTCTCAAGCTGCGGAATTATCTGTTCAAAAACACTTGCCGCCCCTTCAAGCAATGGGGTCAGCAGAGGGAGAAGTTTACCAACGGCCTCCGTCAAGGGTGGGATTAGAGACGTAAATACTCCAGACAGACTTTCGAGCATGGGTGTGAGTGCCGGCAGCAGTCCCTCCACCAACTCGGAAATAGCTGGAATCAGTGCTTCACCCACAGGGATGAGCAGCAGCTCAACCTGTCTGCCGAGAGCAGCCATCATATCGCCGAGGTTGTCATACTTGACTTTCGCCATTTTCCCGAGTTCTTCACCCGTTGCATAAGCTCCCTCTTCGATACTTGCCAGCTGCGTTACAACCTCAGGGCCTAAATCCTCCCACATCGTGCCAAAAAGAGCAACGCCGGCTGTGTTTTGCGCGACTGGATCTTCCATATTGGCAAGTCCGGATATCACCTGATTAAACGCTTCTTTTGCACTGTCTCCGCCTGCAGCGAATTTTGATGCCATTTCGTCCGCGTTTAGGCCGAGGGCTTGAAAACCTTCTTGGGTAGACTTAGATCCGTCAATCACACGGATCGACATCTCTTTTACTGCGTCGCCGACCTTGTCCAGATTAAAGGCGCCAGAAGCTGTTCCTGCGGCAAATATATTAAACATATCATCCGCACTGAGGCCAACCTTGGCAAACTGTACGGAATACTCAGAGATGGAGTCCAGCAGTTCGCCGGAGAAGTCAAGTCCGTTCTCTGCGCCTTTTGCGATCAGCGCCATAGCTTTTTCGCCGTCGATGCCGAAATTTTTTGTCAGGGCTGTTGCAGCTCGTACCGATTCATTTACGTCATATTCAAAGGTATCCCGTAATAGGAAAGCTGCTTCCGTCATGGATTGAATTTCATCGGGAGAACCAAACTCATCCATCGATTTTCCGACCAGCGCCATGGCGTCGGCAATATCCTCAAAAGATTCGCCGTAGTTATTGGCATAGATTTTTTTGAGGGTTTCTTCGTACTTACCAAGGTTCTCTGGGATAACGCCTGTTGAGGCGGCGAACTGTCCCATTGCTTTGTCGAGGTCAGCCGCGCCCATCAGCGCCTTTGTGCCTACGGCTACCGCCGCAGATCCAATGGCCGCAAAAGCGGTACCGGCAATCTTTCCGACGCTTTTTGCCGCTTCCCCCATCTTGCTCCACGCCGATGAAGTCTTTTTACTTGTTTTCTCAGAGGTGCTGCCAAATTCGTCTGTTGCTTTTTCGGCTTTTTTGGCGCCAGATTTTACTGTTTTATTCGCTTGTGCGATATCTTTATTGAGTTTAGAGTCGTCGGCTCGCACCTCGTACTCTACTCTTCCATCTGCGATAGATTATCCCCCCTTATTCTGTGCACGCTGTTCAAGCATTCTTGCAAGCGACCACAGCCCCTGTGCATAATTACGCAATCTCTCTTCTTCGCTCACTTTGAGCCGTACCTGTGCCTTTGCCCGCATCAGTGCTTGACGTTCTTCAAAGTTATATTTCGTCGGTTTGGGCAGCGGCCTGATACGAATATCAATGATCTGCATTATGCGGGTGTGATCCGGAAGACCACAAAAAAGCGCCGCGAACTGGCGCCAGTGCAGTTTTCCTTTTTGTTTGTGCAGATCGATGCCGTAGGTCTGCCAAAACGCCGCATAAATGAGCGGCGCGTCCTGAACGAAATCAAAGGCTTTTGTTTCCGCTTTGCCGCGGTTTTCTTCCTTCACGATCTGATCAAAGTAAGCCTCAAACAGCTGAAGTGTCTGTCGGGGTGTATGGCACTTTTTAATGCGCTTATACAACAGATCCACACAGACCGATGCTTTTTGGTAGTCATCCAAAAAAGTATCCTGCAGCACCTCATAGGCGGCGAGCACACGGTCAAAGCTTGCATTTACCCGATATGCTCTGCCGTCTACGAAAACGGTGTCTGTAGGCGTATCAAATACAGAGAATTTCATCGATACTGCTTTTTCAGATCTTTGATGCGTGCAGCTGTACGGCGGTTGAGCTCTTCAAACACCGTATTGCGCAGATACGGAAACAGATCCATGAGCATGTTTGCGTAGTCGCCCTCGTAAAAGGAGACGATTTTCTGTGTATTCTCAGCACCGAAAATCAGTTCAAACAATTCAACGATAGCACGCCCAAGGGACTCAAACTCCTGCTCTGTTTTTGCTTTGCGCTGCAGATCGATGATCTTGACTTGCAACGCCCGCGCATTGCGGGCAAAATCAGGCGTGATGGTTACCTGATACTTGATCTGCAGCGCTTCGCCACTATCGCAGAGCTCGATGGTATCCTCAAATGGCTTGGTTCTCTGAATCTGATACATATGTGTTCTCCTCCTTATTCGCCAGGTGCTACCTCCGGTGCGCCGTCAAACCGCAGTTCAAACGAAATTGCGCTGTCGTCGGTTGTCGCTCCGGAAAACTCCTGGATGTTGCAAATTGTTATCGGGCAGGTGATGACGTTGGTAGCATCTTCGCCTGTTTTGTAGGTGATCTGCAGTTTAGACTGCCGATCCTTGTCCAATTTGTATTTAAGACTGAAAATATAGTCCTGTGCAGCGTCGCCGACAACACGACGGCCAGTGAATGTATACGCCGGAGCCATGCCGGTGACGTGGTTGCGAGCAAAGCCTTTATCGCAGAGGAAAAAGTACTGCTGCACGACTTCGTTGAGCGCTTCCGCGAGGTTGTCGATGCCCGCGCACAGAGGCGACATAGTACTCGGCGGAGAGGTCTGAATCTGGCATTCAATGCCGTACATGGTCAAAAGAGTTCCGTCCAAAATATCACGGTCCTTTCAGATAAAATTTTACGCGCAGACTGGATCCATACAACCACTGCGCGTTTTCTTCACGCCCGATCATAACGGGCACTGATATGGTTTCAATATTTGTGATTTGATAATTTCTGCTTGCCGGATAGGCTTTCCGCATCGACAAGCTGGTGTGCACGGCGTTCAGCGCCGAGGCCACTTCGTGCTGATCGGCGCTCTTGCCGTTGAGTGTGAGCGCAAGAGACACAGCCGCCTTTTTGTCAAAAAAGGAGCTGTATGCTGTTGACGCCCACACAAGCGACACACCCTCATCAGGAGGCAAAGGCCCGATTACCGGTACCGCGAAAGACTGGGCGTCCGCGACCAACTGCAGTACAGCTTCCAATACATCGTTGTAGACATCCGCCATTATTTCACTTCACCCAGTCCTTTCTCGAACGCATTTTGCGCCACAGCATCCAGTTCTTTTTTGTACGTGTCTACGCCCTTTTGCGCCCACATTAAAGAGGCGTCCGGGTTTTTGTCTTTAGAGGGCGTGCCGGTGTAGTACACGCGTTTTGCATAAGGTGTGTCCCAAACAGCCTTGCCGTTTTCGGGATCGCTGCCTTTCGCGCTTGAATAGTTCTTTTTGTCCTCCGCGCTCCACCCGGTGCGGTTCACTGTGTCCGGGAGTGTAGTGCCGATCAATGCAGAAGCTGCCAAAACGCCTTGATCTTCACGGACGAAAATATTACCGTATTCAACTACAGACTCCGTTACCGCGATCTTCATCGCCTGCGTGCCGGCAGTGACCTTCGCTTTGATCTTCCCAAGGTTTGGTTTGATCTTTATCGCCATCAGACCAGCCCCAATTCTGTGTGATGTATTCGGGTTGCGGGAACATCCGGCACCGGATCCACAGTGAGTACCTCATATTCGCCGCACTTTTGACCGGAGGCGTTAAACACCTCGCACCGCATCGGCTTTCCAGCTTTGAGGGATTGCGCGGCCAGCTCATCATAGTCAAGCCTCGGCACGGAGAGCGTGGTGTCAATAAAAAGCAGTGAATGCAGCAGGACTTCGGTGTTCGTGGTGCTTTTCCGCACTTCATTTGTGTTCTGCAGGTGTACCCTGCGCACTTCGTATTCCTGCCAGGAAGGTTTCTGCCAAGCATCCACACTGGTACAAACCTTGAGCACCATGCGGTCGGTTAAAAGAATCTGCGGACTTGGTCTGAGCACACGTCCACCCCCCTGTACATGAGACCTGTTTGCTCCAAAAGCGCTACTGCAAGCGGACTGATAAGCAGCGAACCTGCTTTTGCATTTCCATTGGCAAGTGTGCCCCCTGAAACAGATACCTTACCAACAGTAAACGACTGACCCGTTTGCCCGGACAGTACTGCTTCTAGTCCATTTTGTGTAAAATACAGTACTTGTGCGGCAGCGGCTTTTTCTACTCTTGTTTGCACGAAGGCCGGCAGGGAGGCAAGTCCGTCCCCCTGCAGCAATCGGTTTTGCGTAATTGTATCGATCATATCGGAGGCAAGCTCGGCGTACACAGGAAATTCCGCTTCTGTAATAGGAGAGTTTCCGTAGAGGTTAACATATTGCTGATACGTTATATACGCCATACTGAGTGCTCCTTTATGCGCCTACGACGGCAAGAGCAGAGCCGCCCTGAGTTGCTTTGTAGCCTTTTGTCACGTTTACGAGTGCCACGGTGATGGTCTGGCCGGACGCAGTGGTAAAGGAATCGCCGTTTTTCACTTCTGTCCAGCCGGATTTGCACTCCTGACCGAAAGTCGGAAGCTGTGCACCGGAAGCGGATTTCGCCATGTAGGTCATGCCATACGGAGCGGCCGGCAGATCGTTGATGACGGTATGAGTACTGTCTGCACCTTTGCTGGTCGTGAAAGTGAGTGTACCGAGCGTCGGAGCTGTCGCAAAATGCACGAAGATGCCCGGCAGACGCTGATTCAGGGCGAACACGTCGTAGTAGTAGCGCTCATAGTACAGCCACTTGCCTTTGCTCTGCGCAGTCGGAGCGGACATCATGGATGTGTCGTAGACAACCGGTGCCGCGATTGCGAGCGGGTCAAACAGGATCATGTCGAGTTGCTTTGCGCCTGCGGTAGCCGCCCAGCCGGCGGTGAAATCGTATTCCGACATCATGAGGTCTTTCGGCACTTCTGTGATTACAACGCCGTCCAGTTTGCCGACGTTGCGGTCGATGTTGCGGATGCCTGTGTCTGCCTCCACAAAGCGGGTAATGCCGGCGGCCTGCTTGAGCAGCTTGTATGTATCCGGCGTCATTTTTGCGCGGATACGGTCACGCGGGATGCGCTGATCAACCATATACGCGATATAGGAATCCCACTGGTCGAGGATATTGTCTTTTGTAAGCGAGGTCGAGTCGGTGCCACCAAATTTTGTAGCCGCTTCTGCCAGCCGGTACGCCGCGTAAGCGTCCATCTCCGGGACTTTCTGGAATTCGTTAAAGGTTTTCGTGAGGTTTGCGATCGTGACGATCGGGTCTTCTTTGATATCCATCGGATCTGCGAGCGTATCCCATTCGCGGTCCTGACGCATTGTGAGCACCTGCTCGTCGGTGTTGAAATTGCGGCTAAAATTGCCGTCAATGCTGTCCCGGTTCACCGCACGTGCGCCGCTCACGGTCATGCTCTGTACAGCTACCGATTTGCCGGATACCGGTTTATATGTCGCGCTGTTCGGGCTGCCGTACAGGTCGGAAAAGTACGACAGAAACGGATACGCGTTCGCCATCGCCTTCGAATAGTCAACTGCGTAGTTCAAAGAATTCTGTGTAAATGCCAATTAAAAATCATCCTTTCTTGTCATAGCCCCATACATCCATGAAGGCGTTCCCCTGTTGCCCGTTAGGCATTTGTCCTTTTACGGTTGCACCAAACTGAGGGGATGCAGGAGGTTGCTGTGGGTCTGTTGGAGTGAAATACTCCTCGAATTGTTCCGCAACGGTTTTGAGCTGCTCCGCGATCGGAGGTGCATTCTCTTCGCGGTTCATCATCTTATAAACCGTTTCGCGGAATTTTGGTTTTACCGATGCAAAGTCATCCCCGTTTAGGGCGCGCAGCATGTCGCGTTCCTCTGCGATTGCTTTGTAGGCGTCTGTTGTGGTTACATCCGGAGGCGGCGCGTTCTTTTGCGCATCTGCAACGGCTTCGTTGATTTTGGTCTGGAGTTCCGACTTCGGGATAAAGCCTGACAAGCTGGTACCATACAAGGTCATGACTTTTTCGCGCTGGTCTTCGTTTAACCCCAGAGATTCAAGTGCTTTTCGAGTAAATGCCATAATAAATACATCCTTTCTGTTTAACGCCCAAGAACGACAGGCGAACTGCGTCGCAGTTTAACGTCATGCCACAGAGACGAGAAAAACAAAAAAGCCAACCTGTACATTGCGCTTACAAGTTGGCTCTTCTATTCAGTTTGTGCGCATAACCCCGCGCCGGGAGATAAAAGGATCACCTCCTTTCAATCGTCATCATACTCACTGCCGCCTGCGGAGGCTCTTTGTCCTAATGCAGACGCGATCTTATACTCAGCTTCTTTCATCCAGTGATATTCGTACTCCTGCAGTTTGTTCGCTACTGGAGCAGGTACCTCTGCTTCTGCCGCCCGCATTAAATCGCACAGCTTCTGCAGGCTTGCAAAGATCAGGCGGAATGTTTCTTCCGGTCCGCGAGGATCACAGGATAAGCACTCGCTTGCATAGGTGAGTACGCTGTCTTTGATGGAGGGTTCCTGGAAACCAAGCGCCAAACCTGTTTCCACAAGATCATCAAGCTCATCGGACACTCCCTCATACCATTCTCCGATCTGCGCATGATTGCCAAACCACGCCTCATCCTTCACGAGGTGTCTGTGCAGCGTCGTTAGATTGTGATACAGTACTTTGAGATACGCGAGGAGTTTTTGGTATTCATTCATCGGTATTCACCTTCTTTCGTGTTCTGCGTTTTGTCGGCGGTTTCACGTGTTCAGTGGGCGTTTCGGCGAGCACCTCCGGCTCTGTTTCGGTAGGCTCTTCGGGGTGCAGATAGCGGATATACTCGGCGGCACTTAATGTTAAACCGCAGATCCGGCAGCGCACAGCCTCCGCGGAACCGATGAAATCGTGTTTGCATTCAGACATGTTATCGCTCCTTCCTGAAAATGGGCATAAAAAAACCACCCTGTTTTGGGTGGTTCGAAACAAACGCTTTTACGGTATGAGAGACGCAATGTCTTTAACATATCCCCGAATTTTTTCAAATGCCGAATTTTCTTGTATATACTGAATCCCTTTCGGGGTTATGTTAAAATGCGTCTGTAGACTGGGATAATTTACTCTGTTGTGAAGTCGCGTTAAAGTGACTCCCTCGACATATCCATCGAGAAAAAGGTTGCGGATTATGTATGCCCAGTAATCATCGTTAATCCCGAAAAAATCAGCGCATAGCACCTCTCTCGAAACGGGGGAACCCTGCTTCAAGCAGTCGTATAAATACTTTAACAGCTTATAAGCAATTACAAAATAATCGTCCTGCGCCATTTGCTATTCCTTTCAAATCTCGTCCTGCCATGCGGCTTAATCCCCAACGGCTTTTGCCAGTGTTCCCTGCTCGTCGTCTTCCAGAATCTCAAAACGACCTCTAATACTTGGGTCACTTATGGGGCCCGGTTCTGTCGGCGAATACAAGTAGTCTTCGCCGCTATCGTCGATTAAACGGAGAGCCCCGGTCAGATCATCCACCGACAAAACCTCATACTCTCTGTTATTCGTCAGACCATCTACACCAAATGTTGGCCCTTTATACCGTACTTTCAACTCTGCTTCACCCCTTTTGTTTTCACCTCGCCTGACGGCACTCCGCCGGTATTTTCATACCAATGAACTTCATATCGGAAGTGTTCTGTTACTACAACGCCGGCTTTTTTCTGCCACCCAAGCGCATCCCCGAAGTTCGGATATTGGCTCACCAATCGTTGGATATCCTTGATTGGGGTGCTTGTCCCTGCTCCTGCCAGGACCACAACAGACGAAAGTTCGGACCCTTTTGGAACAACCATATTGATCTTTGGGAAGCGCACATCTGCTGTTTGTTTCAATGTGTCGTTGGGGAGTTTTAAAACTTTCGGTAAACCGGATGACGTGATTGCTTTGCTATATTTTCCGCTTTGAATGGTGGAAATATTATTCTGATACTTTTTGCCGATTGAAGCGGCTTTCCCGCTTACGCTTTTATTATACTCGAAAACCTGTGTCCGATCAAGCCGCTTTGTGCGTCCAGTCTCTTTACAAAAGGCGTTGTATCTCGCCTGTGCCTTTTTTATTTTTACTGCTTCCTGCGCGAACCCTTCCTCGTCTCCTGCCGCTTGCAGCATAGCTGCCTTTTGCTTTGCATATCGGATGTCGCGCTCAAGACGGCGCTGTTCCTGCGATTCTGCATAGGTCTTGTCATTGCTTTCTTTATCCTGCTCTGTGCGATCTCGGGGAATAGAAACGCCGGGGATCACGGTTATGGGGTGATGCCCGCAGTTAATACCAAACAGTCCGGCCGGCTTTCCATAGCTGGTTGAGGACAGCGGATAATAGCGGTGCTGCTTGCCTTCGCCGTCATAAAATGTCCCGCTGGAATTATCCCAGGAGAAGTACCGCCCTTGATACGGATAGCACAGGGGGCGTGCTCCAGAATGCCGGGACACACGGAAGATTTTCACTCCGTAGTCTGCCTGGCGCGTCTTGACCGCTTCGAGTGCCGTATTGTGCACTGTAGTCCGGATGTCCATGTTGACGTAGGCCTCCGGAGACCATTTACGACCTGCGCGGTCATAAAACCCGGTAATACCTTCTTTATGAATTTGCGAGAGCACTGTCCTCAGCGCCTGCTGTCGAGTCGCCGATCCTGATACCACACGCCCTACAGAGGTGTTAAGCGCCTGCTGTACAGAAGAGAGACGGCGTTCCAGTGAAACCGTGTTTGTGATGATTTTACGGTATTGTGCAAGCGTGCTCTCGAGCATGGTGGTGTTTACAAGATTCAGTTTGTCAAGTGCTTGCTTTGCGTAGGACTGCAGCGCCTGCTTTACACTGGCCGACGCGGTTACCGATGCGGAGGCAGGCGCTTGTATTGCACCTTTCTTCACCGCTTTCTTGAGCTCTGGCTCAATATCCTTGGTTGCTTTTAACGCCGCGTTTTCGAGTGCCACCTGCACAAGCTCCGGCGTTTGTCCAGATAACCGGGCGATAATGGACAGGCTCTCTTTATTCAGCTGCCCGAGCTCAGCAAGCTTGCGCAGCTCCCATTCCTGTGTGCTTAAGGCGCGGTCTGTGTTGAAATGCTTCGCCATATTCACGAGCAGTGCGTCAACGATGTTGCTGTAAACCTGTTCGATCGGTTCGCCGAGTTGCAGGATCTCCCATGGGGTTAAACGCGCCATTTAGGTGCATCCTCGGAAACAGCATTTCCCGTCCTGCCAGGCGGCGCAGTTTTCTTTTTGACACTCCATCATCTTTCGCTGCTCGATAAGCACATGTCCGTGCCTGGTGTTGTATCCGTCGGCATCATATCCGTAACCGTCCTGATTTGTTTGGGTGATGCTTTCGATGTTATAGGGGCAGATCATTCGAGGACCTCCGCATCCGCATCGATCTCATCCGGATCGCTGTCTTTTTCTTGTGTTGCAGTATCGAGCAGGTCAAACATGCTGCCGGATACGCTGCCTTCGTTTTTGATTTCCTCGAGTTCTTGCAGTGCTTCTTCTTCGGTATAGCCGAGCTTTTCGATGAGGAAACGCTTTTTGCTCATAACGCCGTTTGTCATCAGCAGCACACCTTCGTCAATGTTTGTCTTACGATCCTGTAAAATAGAATCGTCAAATACGATTTTTGTTTCCCAACCTTTTTGCGCGAGTTCTTTGATGCTGCGACCTTGCCATTTCAGATCATACAGCTGCGCAACCTGGATGATCCCATTTACGATGCGTTCGATTGCGGGCGAGATTTGTGCCTGCTGGTTTTTGATCGTCTTGTATGTTTTACTGTTTTCACTGATCACTTCGGTTGCTGTTTTTATGCCTGCCGCACGATCAAATGTAAACGTGCCTGGCGAAAAGCCAAGCTGTAAACAAAGCGTGGATAGATGTGCGTTCAGCGCACGTTCGTGCTCATCTATGCGCAGTGAAACGGAATTGTCCTGAATATTGAGCGCGTTTGCATCGTCCGTTGACAATGCTTCATAAACCTCGTCTGCTGCGTCGAAGTACCTCCGGAAAGCCCTGGTCTCCGTATCTACGACAGGGCGAATGCACTGAGCAGGTACTATGATACGTTTTTTACCAAGCCGGATCTCACGGATCAGACTGTCGTAGCAAGCATCCAAGGCCTTAAGGGTAGAAAGTGCATTTGCGTAAATTGAAACACCTAAAGGCGAATTGTCGTCGATGTTGTTTGCAACTGCCGTGCGGTAGTAGGCGAACAGCGAAGTAGTCAGCCCTTCCAGCGGTGTCTCCGCGCTGAGGAACGGATAAATGTTGTCGAGCGGGTATCTAAAACCCAGAATGTCCTGCGGTTCGGTGGTCGGCGTTTTTGACTGTTCGCTCCGAAACACTTCGTTGCTGATGTAGTAGGTCAGCCCGTCCCACTTGTGCCACTCGAGACGCGTATAGTAATAGCCGTCTTTTGCCTCTCGGGAGATAAAAACGCCGTCCGTAACCTGCGCGTTGTCCCAGGCAGTTGGTACAAACTGATCTGCCATGCAAAATCCTAACCGGATTCGGCCGGAGCCGGGAATCTCTGCGCCGGTGCTATCCCGTTTTACCTCATACCACACTTTGATAGCACCACCGCCGAGGGCGAGGACTTGTTCCACATGCTCCTGCATTTTTGCCCAAAAAGCGTTCTGTTTCAGAACATCTGTTACAAAGGCATCGAGCAGCTGTTCTTCGTCCCCTTCTTGAGATACGTGTACTTCGCACTGTTCCGACCAAACGAGACCTGCAAGCTCAGCGCACACGGCTTTCGCAATATCCATGCGTTCCATATCGCGCCGGTGGTTTGGATCCGCGACGGTCGGGGCTGCGATCCGGTGCCACGGTTTATAAAAACCCTTGTACAAGTACTTCCAGATAAAAATGCCGAAGTAATAAAATTGGTTAAAAGCCGGAACGCCGCCGAGCTCAAAGATGTCCTTATACTCTTTTCCGATTCCTGCTTCTGCACTCGCACGCTGCATCCAGTTTTTCACCCTTTCTTTGATTCGTTCAAACATAGGCCACCGCCTTTATAAAGTTTCAATCATCTGCCGCATATACGGCTCTACTGCGTATTCTTGCGCATCCAAGCTGTCGATGTTATATTTACCGTCATCCAGACGCACGTCCTTTGTGATGCTTTTGTGGTCCCACACAGCCGCCTGGAAGGCCTCCAGCGTGACCGGACAAGCGCGCAGCAGTTTATGCCGGCCTGTTGCCTGCATCCGGCAGAAAAAGCGGATACGGTCGTTTATGGGACCCTTCCGCGCGTTGTGGATGTTGATCGGGATCCGATGTCTTGCGCAGGCAGCGGACAACCCTTTGATGAGCGTCTGCTCTGCGCTGTCGCAGTAAGCGTCGTACACCAGATAGTCGCGCTGACAAGCCTCGACAAAATCGACAAACCTGTGCTCAAGCTCATCCGGCGAAATGGTCTTTGGCTCGTAGAATTCTTTGAGCGTCACGATCTCACGCAAGCCTGGCGTAAATCCAGTGCAGTTAAACGTCGTCGCGGATCCGTTGCCGCCGAAGTCAACGCCGATCGTAGCAAACAGGATCGGTGGAGGTGTATCGAGTACAAAGCTTTGGGGGCTGTCCGCAATAGCACGATATATCGTGCCCTCTGCGGCTTTCCAGCGTCCCAGGATATACCGGTCATAGTAAACCGTGCCCGCATACTCGCTCTTTAAATTGGTCACAAAATCAGGATCTAACGTGGGGTTGTCGTCAATGGTGTATGATTGGCAATAGATATCGGCGTCCGACTCCAGGAATTTTTTAAACCAGTGGTGCGGATTTTCGGGGTTGAGCGTCCCGTCAAATTTGCTGTACGGCTTATCTAAGCGGCTTTTAAGCATCGTAAAAACATCCTCGTGCCAAGTCGCAACCTCGTCGCCGTAGCAGTATTTGATAGACGCGCCCCGAATCCGATCCACCTGATTTGCTTTATCCGCGCCAAGGCAATAACAGCGCTCGCCGAACAGCATCGCCGTATTATCACTGCGAATACTGGAGACTAAAGCGGAGCCATACATATCTTGCAGTGGCTCAATGATATTACGCTGCAGCGTGCCTTTGGTGTTGCCAAGGATCACGACCAGCCCTTCTCGGCCGGCCACGCTGCGGATGCGTTTGGGGATTACAAAATAGTCGAGATAGGTTTTTCCCGAGCGGGTCGCGCCTTCTTTGATGTTCCAGCGGTGATTCGCGTTGTCTAGGAATTCACGCTGCTTCGCGGTAAAACCCATCAGACCACACCGCCGATTTTTTTCATGATATCGTCAAGTTTCTGCAATGCCTGTTCTGAACTTTCGTCTGCTTTATCGTTCCACCCGAAATTGCAACGCAGACTGAACTGTGCGCCGTGCGTGCCGTCTTTGTCGAACAGCCTCTCTTCGGCGTAAGCTTCGCAGCGGCTCTTCGCGCGCAAAATCGTGTCCTTGAACTGAGCTCGTCCCTGATAATTCATCAGTGCTTGACGACCGGCGAATCCCAACGCCAGGGCGAGACCTGTGATCGTTGGAGCCTTTGCACCTTCTCGAATCGGCCGCCCGTATTTATCAAGCATGGGAGATCCATCTGCGTCTGTTAAAATACGCCCTTCGCAGGCTTTAAAATATTCGTCAATTGCGTTTTGCAGTTCCTCATTCGTTTTGTACTTGAATGGGCGCCCCATCTGCGCTGTATTCACCGCCTTTCTGTATATGAAAAAAAAGAGAAAGACCTGACTTGCGCCGGGCCTTTCTCTCGGAGGTTCTTCGTGCCTTTCGGCACGTAGCCGGATGATAACGGTATCACACCGTAAAGGAGAAAAGTATGCAACAAAAACGTGTGCTTGTCTTACTCAACTTTTCATACTACCAGTTTACACTGTCAAGTAGTGTTTTACAAGTATCCCCCGTGTATCTTTTATGTATCCCCCATGTATCTTTTTACGCTTTCCTCAAGCTCTTGTGCGAATAGGGCTACGGCTTGTCTATGCAGGCGCATAACCCATGGACGGCTGAGATGCAGCTTCAAACAAATCGTGTTCCAGCTCTCTGCACAGATGTATCGGAAAAACAGCACTGCGCAGTATTGCCCTTTTTGAATCCGTGACAGACACCGCAGCGTCAGCTCACGATCACGACTAAACTCTTTCTCCAATGCTTTCTTTTCTGCTTCCAGATCAAGTACGACACACATGATCCTCTCAAGCCCTGGATCCGGCGACGCTTTCACCCGCGGCGAGTTGTCTTGCCCGGAGGATAGTGTCAACTGTGTACGTAGCAGCTGCAGAACACGATCTTTCTCCGCAATCTGTTTGGCGGTGGATCGAAGGCTCTGTAAAAAGGTTTTTGCTTCTGTAACAGTCATAATGTCACTCCTAGTTGTTTTTTATGCCTTTTTAATTAGTCCTACTCAGAAATTTTTGCAATTCTGAATCTTATTTTTTTAGCCGTTGCAGAACCTGATCCGCCGCTCCATCGCGCTCTAAACTTCACAATATCATTTGCGTTAAACTCTGATACCGCAAATACGTTGTGGCTTCCCCCGCCAGTTAACGAATTTCTTGAAACCGCGATAACTAAACTCAAAGACGCGTCAAACAAGTCCGCATATCCAGTCAAATTTGCATTTGAAACATTCCACTCAAAAGACGCTGAAACCGCATATATTCCGCTTTCGGGTATTTTTACAGAGAATTCTTTTAACGCTCCTACCGAAATTGGCGTGTCGTTCTGATCGTTGTTTATGTATACGCGTTTTTGTATTTTAGCAGTTCCCATCACTCTTTCACCTGCTTTATTGTATCCGATCTCTCCTTCGCCCAAATTTTCTTCGGTCAAAGTGCTATCTGATATGTCAATCAATGTTTCTCCAAAATAGTCAACCCTGTTTACAGGCATTTTTATGCCCCCCTTATCCGATCGTGACTGTGTTTCCACCGGCCGGGTTTTCGCTTGTGCTGTACGGAATTCCTTCAACAGTAACCTGCGACAGATAGTTATATCCCTCATCCGGTGTGATGATTTGCTGTTCTTTTGATGGAGTTGCTGTTTTTGACTGTGCTTTCACATCTTCTGTGCCAGACATTGCGCCCTCTACACCCAAAATTGTGATGCCCTGTCGGATGTTATCCGGTACAAGCTTTAATTTCTCCGTAGGGTCAATACCGACAGCACCAGAACCGTCATGATAGCCTTTCGGTACGGTATAAGGTGTGTCTTTGTTCGAAATCGAACCAGACACAGCGCCATTGTCCGGCATCGTACCAGTGATTTTTTGACCGTTTACATATCCGGTTTTTCCGGTCAAAATTTCATCCGCAGTAGCGTTTGCATCTGAAGTATCCGCATCAAACGTGTTTGTGCCGGTGATCGGTGCGCCCGATTTGTCATGCGCGGTAAATCCTTTGGTCAGTTTATCTGGTGTGACGGTATCTGATGTTAAATCGATCAGTGTTTCCCCTGCAAAAATAATCTTGCTATTGTATTGTGCCATAATAAATTCATCCTTTCGTTCATCCGATAAATACGGTATTTCCTTTTGCTTGATTTTCGACGACTGATACCGGTATACCGTTTACCGATACGTCTTTTTCCATACGTTTACCTTGCGTTTCGAGCACTTGCGGGGCGATCTTAGGTGTTACTTCATAAGCACCAGCGTACGGTGGTATACCGCCATCAGAGTCTCGTACAATTACACCCGACAGCTTTGTCTCTGATTTTACTGTTCCGCGTAGCGCCGCCCCAAAGTCAAGTACCCCACGCAGGGTCTGATAGTGCGTCATTGGATCTCATCTCCATAATTTGCAACGTGTCTTTAATTGGTGTGCCCACATAAGTGAGATCCGGCAAAAATACACGTACTTCAATACGATAAGTTCCGGCCGGGATGTCAGTGTCTGTGTGGCTTAAAAACACCTCTCCCTGCGCAGTTGCTCGCGTTGACAGCAGTATGCCGGTTTTTGTACAGATACAGAACAAGATGATCTCATCTGTCGGAGTCCACGGCTCCCCTGTTTCTGTAAAAAGCTCAATACGTAAAGGCTGTGTATCACCTTGATTTATCACAATCATAATTATCACCCCCTTTCTCAGGCGGCGCCGGCAGCGGCATCCAATGGCTGACCGAAGGATGCTCCATGGCGGGAAATTCGTCAAGAACCCAGCCCTCTCCGGGGAAATATCCCGCAAGCTGTACGGATCCAAGCAACGTAACGTTTTTGTATACCCCGGATGCAATCGCCAAAACTGTTTCACCGTCGGTCTGATCATCTGGAAGCCGTTCGCTGCTCTTGATCCACTGTGTATTCTCCAGGACTTCCACCGCCGCCCGGATGATCGTGCACCCGTGTATGGAGCAGTTATGCTCGTGCCCGCAACCTAAGCATGCAAGACTGCCGGTCTGTACTTTCAACTGCCGCAGCGCCTGAATCAATTCATTTCTTTGCATGGCTCTTTCCTCCTCGATATTTTTCAATCTTCGCTTGTAACGCCTGCATAATAGCGTCCTGCGCATCTCCTTTGTCATGCAGCGCTTCCAGCACAACTTCGTCCATGCCGCCTTGGACGACGAGGTGGTGCGCAATAACCGGAAATTTCTGTCCCTGACGGTGCAAACGCTTATTCGCCTGCTGATAGATCTCCAGCGCCCAGTTTGGGAAGCCGAACCAGATCATGTGATGACCGCCCCGCTGCAAGTTTAACCCGTAGCCGCAGGACGCCGGATGCGCCAGCAGCAAATCAATGTCGCCGCGGTTCCATGCTTCTGCCTCTGCATCGCCTTTGTACACCGCCACTCGCAATCCGGAAGACTGCAAAGCCGCAAGCAGCCGCTCTTGTTCATGCTGGAACCAGTAGAACACTAATGCGTGCTCTCCGTGCAGCTGCTCGACCACTTCCATGAACGCTTCGATCTTGCAATCGTGGATCGGAACGACGTTCTTGTTTTCGTCGTACATTGCACCGCTGCACAGCTGCACCATGGTGTCGTAAGCTTTACGCGCTTTTGCGTCAAGCTGTACCGGTACAACGTCTTCTATGTACTCTGGCAGGGTCAAATAGTCCTCGGCTTTCATGCTGACGCAAATGTCCGCAATCAGGCTTTTCACGCGTTCATCGGCCTCGGCCTGCGGGCTGTAGGTCCGGTAAGGTTGTCCGGGATAGGAATAATCCTGTGTAAAGAAAGCCTCCCGGAAGCTGGTCAGCGTTTTACCAAGACGCGCGCCGGAATCCAGCAGATAGATCTGCGCCCATAGATCCTCAAGCCCGTTGGGCGCCGGTGTACCGGTCAGCTCCACTAAGCGTGTGATCCGCGGCAGCACAAGTTTCAATGCACGAAACCGCTGTGACCGGCTGTTTTTAAAGCTGCTGCTTTCGTCCAGCACCACCATGTCAAACGGCCAGGTATTGCGGTAATAGTCGACCAGCCACGGCACTCTCGGTTAATTACCCAGATATCTGCGGGCGTATTAAGCGCCCGTACTCGTTTCGTCACAGACCCTAACACCGACACAATTTTCAAATGCTGCAGGTGATCCCACTGCTGCGCTTCATGCTGCCAGGTAGCTTCGGCCACTTTCTTCGGCGCAATCACGAGGCACTTTGCAACCGCCCAGCGGTTATACCGCAGCTCGTTGATTGCGGTTAAAGTTATGACTGTTTTCCCCAGTCCCATATCCAGATAAAGGCCGATCTTATAGTCAGATACGATTCGGTTAATTGCATACTGCTGATACTGGTGCGGTATGAATTGCATTTGACTTCATCTCCTCCAAAAATTGATTTACTTCTGTGAGCCCTTTCAGTACTCTCACGTCAGTGCCCAACTCCTGCAGCCGTGTGATCTGGATGCGCTGCAGCGGTGAGAGCCTGCCTGTTTCAGTTTTCAGTTCTACGAAAATGATCCGACCTCCCGGAAGAACAACGATCCGGTCCGGCACGCCATCATTCCCGGGCGACACGAATTTATAGCACCTGCCGCCGATCTGCCTGATTCCGTTTTTCAATCTTTTCTCGATCTCTGCTTCCCGCATGATGTTTCCTCCCTCAAAAAGACGGTAACACTTTGCTCGCGCGCGCGTACATAGGCGTATACATAGCGCGTATAGCGTGTATAGCGTCTATATACGCCATATTTATTTATATATAATATAAAGTGTAACAGTGTTACTATACCCCGCAAACCCGCTTGAATACTGGGTTTTCGAGGGCAACACTTCGTTTTATTAAAGTGTTGCTGTGTTTCTCTTTAAAGTGTTGCCCTCTTTTTTTTCAACTGTTGCTCTTTTTAGCCTGCAAAAGCATCTTTGCTTTCCGTATGCTTTTCCTGCTATACGCACCCCTTCGGGCACCCATCCGGGCACTCGTTCCAACAGCTGATTGATTTCCCTGGTGTCCTTTTGGCGCATATCTCCGCGCTGTTTTCCTAATACTTCGCACCAAATCTCTACTGCGCAGACTCGCTCTCTTGGTACCTTCTCGCCCGTATATCGGATGCCTCCGCATCTGTATGCCTGCCTTTGCGCCAGATCCCAGCGGTTCCAATCCTCCGGAAGATCTTCCTCCAAAAACTCTTGAATGAGACCCTCCCACGGATGACTCGCCCGGTGTTCTTCCTGCATCTGCCGTGCCACGATTTCCAGTTCCCCGGATAAGTATAATGGCTCCCCTGTCTGCCAACGCGCTTTGGCTTCTGCCCACAGCTGATCCCGTTCACCGTCTAAATCGGCGAACACGTTTTTCCTGCGCTCCCGGCAGTCGATGTCCAGCACCCAGAACCGCCGGCCGCCGGATAAATCGGTTAAACATTCCCGGCTGTTCGTTGTACCGAAGAACACACACTGCCGCGCCCGATCGGCTGTATAGCGCCCATATGCCGCGCGGTAATAATCGTTTGTTTTGGATAAAAACATCTTAACGGCGTCAACGTCGGCTCTGCTAAGCGCCTGCATCTCCGCTACTTCGTTGATCCAAGTGCCCTGAATGGTCTCCATAGAGTCTTTGTCTCCGAAAGTACGCAATGAATCAGAGAACCATGCTCCACCCATCTTTGCAAGAATTGTGGACTTGTGGCGGCCCTGTGTGCCCACCAATACGAGCATAGTGTCATACTTGCATCCCGGCGTCATCACGCGTGCTACAGCTGCTGTGAAGGCTTTCCGTGTGATCGCACGTGTATATGCGGAGTCATCAGCACCCAGATAGTCTATAAATAAGGTGTCAAGCCGCTCCACACCATCCCACTGCAGGTTGTTCAGATAGTCTCTAACAGGGTGGTATGCCTGATCGCTCGCGCCGGCTGCGACTGCGTCAAGGATATCGTTTTTCGGCACCTTGCCGAACAGCGGCTCCAGATAGATGCGCAGCTGTGCTACATCGTCATCATTCCAAGTGCTTGAATCCCCAGGACGCTTCCACGGAACCATCCCGGTAATGTCGATCCGGCCGGAAAAGAGGTTTAGCTGCAGTCGGCCTTTTAGCCTGGGATCATGCTCCAGTGCGTTGCGGAGATTCTTCATGCTTTTCACGGGCTTGCCCTGCCCGTCGAGCTCCATCATAGGCGGCCGACGCCAGGAACCGTCATCCTGTTCGCCTTCCGGCAGTGGTACTGCGTCAAAAGCTTCCTGTGCGGCCATATAACGTTCATCGGACAAGATTCCGGCCACCGTTTCGTCCTCCAAAGCCTTGGCGGTCATTGCGGTGTAGCTCGGCAGTCTTACCGTAGGCGTGCCGGGCTCTGCATCGTCATCCAGATCGCCAAAGCAGTGCAGCCGCACCAGGTCAAACGAGTTGACCAGTTTACCGCCGCACGGATCTGTCGCGTGGTGAGAAAACAGAAATTTGTCATTGTCGTAAAGTACCGCACCGCCGGTTGTGCTGCCTCCCGTGAAGGTGTACCGATCTGCAGCATTGTCACACTGTTCGTAAATACCCGGCAGAAACTTCTCCATCGCTGCAGTAATGCTGTATGTACGGCAGAATGCGCCGACAACGCCTTTTTTGCTTTCCGGGTCTCCCTGCTTTGCGGCCAGCCTCGCCGGCAGGACAGCCCCCGGTACTGTTGGCCAGCTGGTCATATCACGCCAGTCTGTGTAAGTGGCGAGCATTCCCTCAACCGACAAAAAGGGCTTGTCTTCTGCGTAATACAGGTATTCTCCGTCAGCGCAGCAGCTCGGCCAGTACATCAGCCGGCTGGCTTCAAAAGTGGAGGGATCCGTGTAGTCCATCCCGATCCATTCCGCCAGACGCCGGGCACAGGGCTCATATTCGTCTGCACTGCAGGTTCGATCAAGCGGAACGATGATCCGCAGGCGAGGTGCTTCCGGGCGGTGCTTGCGGGTGCTATAAATGCAGAACCCACAGCCTAGTGCACTGACGCGTGCACTTACCGCGGCAGCTCCACCGCTCGGGATAGCGTCAAGGTCCAAAGTGATAATGTCGCGCCCCGTTATAGCATCCGCTTTGCGCCGTTCGCCGCGGAGAGATCCGCCGACAAATCCGCCGACATCCTTGAGGTCGTCCTGTTTCCCCTTTGGCATTGCGAGATATTCAGCGATCGTTTCTACTGATCGTGTCGGGGTGCTCAGGCGCGCATACAGCTCCGAAAGCTTTAGTGTTTGCGGACGCCATTTTGTCGCGCGCCGATTAGCACCGGTTGTTATTGTTATTTGTCTGTCGTATTGCATTGCAGAACCCCCATAGCTTCTGCGAAATCTATCGCCAACATTTTAATGCGCTCTCGCGATGTTTGTTCGCCCGTCTCCGAATTTGCATAAGCCAGTGCTATGCGTTCATACGCTAAAAGCATCGTGGCTACTTCCTCCGGTCCCACATCTATTGCGTCGTCACCCGGTCTGCCGCAGAAAGCCGTTATATGAGCGCCCCAAAGAGGAGCAAGGACCTCGCAAATTCCCGTCATATATGAGCTTGGAAGAACCCGCAGTTCAAGTGCCTTAATCAGCACCTCCGGGTGATCGAGCAGGATTTCATCACAGTGCAGATTCTGTTTTACACTTGCCACCGGACAGCCCTCACAAAGAGTGTATTTCGCGCATGCATCATCCCGCGCCGCTGCAAGTGATGGATATTCTTTATACGTTGCTGGGTCGTAGTACCGCATCCCAGTACACCTCCGTTTAATCCTTTTTGAAAAATTCATTTGCCCATCCGTCTGAACTTAGCGGCAGCCCTTGCGCCCAAACGGGAGTCTGCCCCATGAGTCGCTCCATTTCGGACAAGTTCTGCTTATCGCTCGGAGCGTCCACAATGATCTCGTCGTGAATATGGAAAACCACCGGGAAATTCGCTTGTTCAAGCCGTTCAATCGCTTCGGCCAGACAGTCCCTTGCAACCGCCTGGGTGATGTTTTCGACCAGCTTTCCGCCGTAAGTTTCAAGCCTCCCCCACTTTTTCGTCTGATCCATGCCATAATAGCAGAGCGATGGCCGCCCAAACCGATTGACACCGATATGCGGCTTAGCATAAAAAAGTTTCCGTCCATTTGGCAGCGTGATTGTCAGAAAGTTGAGCCCGTGCATCGGATCGTATTCACGGGCAATAACGATACTTCCCTCTCTTAAAGTGATGCGCCGGCCGGTTTCCACTGCTTCACGCGCTGCAGCTTCTACCAGGTTCCACAGCTGCACGATATGCGGGTTTGCTTTCCGCCAGCGGTCAACGATCTCCGGCAGCTCTTCTTCGGTTAAACCGTTATCTAACGCGCCCATCGCGATCAAAGCCCCCGGTCCGCCCTGATATCCTAATGCGAGGGTTGCGACCTTGCCTTTTTGGCGGTAGCTGTACTCCGGCCTGCCTTTTTTGATATGCTCTATCGGGATGCCAAACATTTGGCTTGCCGTTGCTTCGTAGATTTTTCCGTGGGTGCGAAACACTTCGAGCACCCATTCCTCTCCTGCCAGCCATGCAATAACGCGTGCTTCGATTGCGGAAAAGTCTGCGTCCAGCAAGATACGCCCCTGTGACGCGACCAGTGCCGTGCGGATCAGCTGCGAAAGTGTGTCCGGTACAGAACCAAACACCCACTGGAGCGACGCAGCATCCTCTTGTTTGACCAGTGTGCGCGCTATCGGCAGCAAATCTGCCTTTATGTAAGTGCGCGGAAGATTCTGCGGTTGTACGATTCGACCTGCCCATCTTCCCGTCCGGTTCGCTCCGTAAAATTGGAGCAACCCCCGGACACGTCCATCTGCACATACCGCTGTTCGGATTGCTTCATACTTTTTGTTTGATGTTTTACTCAGTGCCTTTCGGATCTCGAGCACTCTGTGCGCCTTGTCGCTTGGCAGCTCTTTTCCAAGAAGCGCGGAAACAGTGTCCTTGCGCAGATCTTTGATATCCAATTCTGTTTCCGCTTGCAGCCATTCGGTGAGCTTTGCTACACTGTTTGGGTTATCAAGCCCTGTGATTTCCATTGCTTCTTTGAGGTATTGTTCCCTCGACTGATCGTCAAGCACAAGCGCCGCAGTGACAAATTCAGTGTCTACTTTCACGCCTCTTGCATTGATGCGGGTATCTGTTACCCATTGCGTCTGTACTTCCTCGGGCACAGGGAAAGCAGAGAGTCTCGCTTCCACTTCCATCTCGGTACGTACATCCTGTGCGCAGTACTCCTTAAACGTTTGCCACTTTTCCGGTGCATGGTGCGGTAAGTTCCGGGTGCGCTGTCCGTTATTCTTAGTCGGGGCGCAGGGTACACAAAAGTACTTGATAAGTGCTTTGCCCGCTGCCATTTTCTTTTTATCCTCCGACAGCCCGAGCGCATTTCCGATTGCGGCCAGTCCCGCAGGATACCCGCAGTATAAACCGTGCAGCATTGTGCAGCGCCATTGTGTAAGCGGCAGTACGGTGTGTAGATACTTCGACAGGCAGTACCATTCAAACGCGGCATTGTACGCGTGCTTGACGAACTCCGGACTGATGAGCGCCGTATAAAGATCTGTTGGAAAGGGTCCCTCAGTTAAGTCGATCACTTCTACAGGACCTCCGTCGACGCTGTACGCAAGCAACATAACTTCAAAAGCCGGACTCTCTGCGTATTTATAGAGCCCGGCTTTCGAGATGTCTATGTCGCTGTACGTTTCAATGTCTATTGACAAATGACGTACAGATTCCATTTTTAGCCTCCGATCATCGCGCCGGTAATCGGATCATACTGCAAGCCTTGTGTGTACGCTGCGGCTCCTGGTGTTGCCGGCACTCCCGGCACGTATCCAGCCGCCCCCGGTGTTGCCGGCATGGCTGCTCCATAAGGTCCTGTGGTAGGTGTTCCAACAGCTTGGAATGCTTCCTGTGCGGTAATGCGGCCGTCGAGCGGCTCATCATCGCGGATCTTCTGTACGCCATTTAACGCACAGCCGATTCCCTTCTTGCCGTTCGCGTTGTACGGGAAGAAGTGCACATTTACATTGCCCCAGCAGCCTGAGTATACCTGTGTGGCGTCAATGATGGGCTGCACCTGACCGTCAACAACGAAAGGCGGTTTCGGGCTGGATGCCGTGAACACCCAGCAGCCTTTGCACTCATCTCCGAAAGGCATTCCGTCCGATGGTCTTGTGCCATCACCATCGTGTACACAGATCGCCGGCTGCGGCAGGCGTACACCGTTCCACGCTTTTGCGGGTCCCTGCTCGATCGCCTGCGCGATTGCCTGATCGATCTGTGCTTTTGCGGCGGTGTTTGTTTTCGGCAGCAGGATTGTTACCGAGTATTTCGGTTTTTCCTGTCCTTGTTTCTGCTGGGGCTGAAACAGATTGCAGTATGAAAGTCTGACGTTTGAAATTGTGATAGCCATAATAAAAACTCCTTTTACTCTTCTACAGGTGTGAATGCGAGTGCAGCCGGGTTATATGCCGTCCGTTTGTCTGATTCCGGTACGAGGGTCGGTTTTCCGGGTTTTGTGAGTACTAAGTCCTTGGCGGATTCTGCGAACGCTTTTTTGCCCAGGGCTTTTTCCAAGGCGGCAACGGTTACGGGTTTTTGCTCCCAAAGCAGTGCATTCGGCACTCCCCGCGCTACCAGTTTTTCAAAAGCGGCGTCCGTTCCGTCGACCCATTCACGGGAGCCCCTGCCCTCTACAGCTTTCCAGCCGGAAATGCTGTGCCCCTCGAGGGTCATGTGTAGCGCGAACTCCTCCAGCTGTTTTACCCAGCTCGCCAGTGATTGTGCCCGGGACAATACGTCGCCGATCTCCGAAAACGTCAGCAGGGCCGGTTCTTTTTTCTCCTGTTCCAACGAAAGATACTGCTCGGCTCTTGCACGGCATTGCGCTTTGGCCGCACAGAACCGGCACCATTCGCCGGCGGCGTATTCCCCTTTGCCTTCCCAGGCGAGCTGTGCCCGAGGTGCTGCATATTCGGTGCCCCATCGATTCAACTCAGCGACGGAGGTTTCCCACGTTTTGATGCCGCCGGCATTTGGCTGTACAATGTCCATGCGTACCCGCTCGATGCTGTCGCCATATACGGCGTCATATGTGTGCAAAGCACCCAGGGCATACAGCATCATCTGCGGGTTGTCTTCGGCGTCCACAGCGACGCCAGCGCCGTTTTTGTAGTCGACAACGCATAATCTGCCAGAGCCAACCATGATACAGTCGGCCGTACCAAATCCCGCCGGGGCAATGTGGGAATACACGACTTTGGTCTCTAGCGCTACGAACGGCGGGCTCGGAAACTCTAAAGACACCTCTCTGAGATGATCCAGATACATATCCGTAGCGGCGTCCATACCCTTGTCATATTCGGGCTGCGCTTTTAGGTCTTTAAGCTGACGTTTGAATTCTTTCAGGGTCATCCCTCCGAGAAAGTAATTCCGCGCTTTGAGCTCCGCGATACTATGCGCCAGCGTGCCGGCTGCGGCGTATTCACTTTTCGTATCCGGGAAGTTTTGGCAAGTACGCGCCGACGGCGGACAGTTAAGCCACCGATGCGCGCTTGATGCTCCTAAAAAAGCATGTTGTTCCGGCATCAGATTTGCGCCCCCAATCCGCGAAGCTCCGTTGCGAAGGCTCCGATCTGATCCGGTTTAAGTGCTTGTACTGCCGGAACACCAAAACGCTGCAGCAGTGCTACAAGTTCCTGCATTTTCGCTGGGTTGCCGCTGATCAGATCGGCGCCTGCTTTTGCCACCTGTTCCAACGAGATCGCGGGCGCCGGTGCCAAAGGTACAGCTGCAGTCCCTACAGGTGCCGACGGAATCGCAGGGGGTGTTACAGGTGCCGTTGGAGCTGCCGGAGTCAGAGGAATAATTTTAGGTGCTTCTGTGTTCGGTTCGGACATCACCGGCGCGAACGGCATAGGCGTTTCCTGGGCTTTCTCGGACGTGATTTCGCTACCCTTGAGCATCAGCTGGTTTGCCGGTGCCGAAATATCGTCAAGGCCTGCGAGCTGTAAGCCGAATGCACGCATCAACGACAGTGCCTCCGCCGGCGTGGAACCTGTTACTTTAATTTCAATCATGATGAATCCTCCTTTAAATCTCACTGCCGCAATGCGAGCAGTTTTTTCCGTTTGAATCAATGCTTCCACAGACTGGGCACAATGTGGGGCGTTTTGCTGTTACGCGGTAGGCCACACACGGCAGCCGTACATCCAGCGCTTTATAAGCCTGGGCAGTCGTCAGCGCTTTCCCCTTGAGTACGACCTGCGCATAAACACTCTCATAACGCTGCAGATCGATATACCGTGCCCGTAAAGCTTTCAGAGTCTGAAATTCTTCAACCCGAACAACCTGCCCTAGATGATAGATTTTAATTTTCATCGTTTGCACCTCGGATCGTAAGAAATATGCACCCGCCGCTGACGACGGCTGCCGGTGCTGCTACAATGAGACCTGCCAGAGCGTCATCTATAGCCACCGCATAAAATGCAACCGCCCCGTAGAACGTGAAGAATGCGACAGCCCCCGCGAAGATAAGCTGAAAAAGGAAGCAAATGACTTGCAATATCAGGTTGCGTTTGGTATGATGTAGGTGTGTTGTTTTGTTTGTGCCCGTGCCGGCTTTGTCCGCGCCGGGCATTTTTCTTTTTAAGAACCAGTGACCCATTTGCGGATCACCTCCCTCGTGAATCGCCAGCGTTTTCCGACACGTACTGCCGGAATCTCGCCTTTGTCGGCGAGCAGCTGAACGGTTCGGTCGGACACCCTCAAGATGTTTGCGACCTCTCGGGTGGTGAGCGTGATGGGAAGCCTTGTCCAGTCTGTTACAAGACCCCCTTGCCGTTTTTTCATCCGTTGTTCCTCCCCGTCATGCTGATTTGATCTGCTGGCCTGCGACGATGCCCTCTGCGTAGCTCAGCAGTGCGATTTTACGTGTGCTGTCAAGCTGTTTTACCAGTTCCGCTAATCTTTCAAGCGTTGCTTTTTCCGTTAAGGTCATAATCTCACATCCTTTCATTTTTGCTAAAATCGGCTCCAAGGACCACCCAACCGCACATCACAAAGTCGTATAATTCCTGATAGGAATATCCTTTCGGGAGCACAAAATCCCTTCCTGTGAAGATGCAGTACTTTGGATTGTATCCACCAACCCCGCGCGCTTTGTTCAGACAGTGAACCTCTGTTGTAATGCCTCTCAGCTTTTTGATAAATGTTTTCCGTTTCATCTCTCTCACCTCATTCCAATCGATTTAAAAAACCTTTGCAATTAAAAATCCTATGGCAACGCATACAGGAACCAAAACCACCCAAACCATTCCGATCTTAAGATTTGTTTCTTCCCGTAAAGTATCGAAGCAATATCGCATCATATCCGCTTCGTCTTTAAGCTTCTTAACGTAGGGCGGTAAAGGTTCCGGTGGTCCGTCGGACTGCCATCCGTCGTATGTCTTCATCTCTCTCACCTCTTTTCTTTACTGTGTCTATATTATATATTTACTAAGTAAATGTGTCAAGACTTTTTCAAGAAAAATATTGACTGTGTAAATGTTTTTTATTATAATAAAGCTAAAGGAGGCGAGAAATTGGACGAGCGAATTAAACAAATAAGAAAGTCTTTCGGATTGAAACAAGCTGAGTTTGCTGACAAGATTGGCATTAAGCCCAACACCGTGACAAGTTACGAGACAGGGCTTAGAGTGCCTTCTGACACTGTTATAGCTCTAATCTGCCGCGAGTTCGGCGTGAACGAGCAGTGGCTCAGAACCGGCGAGGGTGAAATGTTCGTTGAGATGAGCCGCGATGAGGAGATCGCATCGTTTATGGGCGAGCTGCTCTCCGAAGAATCCGACGATTTTAAACACAGGTTCATCGGTGCGCTGTCCCGGCTGGACGAAAACGGCTGGAAAGTGCTTGAGCAGTTTGCAAACGACCTGCTCGAAGGGAAGAAAAAAAGCTGATCTTTCGATCAGCTTTTCTTTTACTCTTTTTTCGGTGGTTTGTGCAGTAATTTTAATACAAAGGCAAGGATGATCCGTTGTTCTCTCTTATTCGCGGCCTTTATCAATTCCATGATGTATTCCATACATACCACCTCTTTCGTTATACTGTACCACTATTATAGAACACTTGTTCGATTTTTTCATTCTGATTCTTGCTTTTTTGCGAAAAATTGTTTGCTTTGCGAAAATATTTGTGGTAATATGAGGATGAAATAAGAAAGGAGTGGAAATATGGGGTTTCGATTTCGAAAGTCGTTTAAGCTTGCGCCGGGTGTTCGCCTCAACCTGTCAAAGAAAAGTATGGGGTTAAGTTTTGGCGGTAAAGGGGCTCGCTTTTCCGTAAATTCATCGGGTAGGAAAACCGCCTCTGTGGGGGTGCCTGGTACAGGAGTGTCGTATTCTAAAACGTTTGGAGGGCCTTCCTCGAAGCACAGGAGAGTTCAGACCGATCCGGATATGTCTTATACGCAGGACTCTCCCGATCTGACGCCTCCGCCGCCGAAACAACCCGCAAATAAGAAAAAAATCATTATGATTTGCGCAATCGTTGCTGCGGTTCTTGTAGGCTTTTATATTATCGGTGTTGCGTCCGGTTGGACGGTCGATTCACGTAATAAAGAACCTCAATTCTCTTTAACTGCAGAAGAACTGGTGAAGGAATTTGAGGCGGACAGGGACGCAACGAATCAGAAATACGAAAATGCCGTTGTGGAAATAAAAGGTGTCGTCCAGTCTGTGCGCAGTGGAAAAGTTATATTAGAATCAGGGCATCCAACAATCAGTGTACAATGCGAGATGCTCGAAGGAACTGCCTCAGAGGGCGAAACAGTTTCCATTAAGGGCATTTATCAGGAAAGACTTTCAGGCATCCTCTTAGAAGGCTGTGCAATCACTGAAAACCATGGCATCTTAGAAGAATCTTCTGCGCCAGAGTCTTCTGAGGTTATAGAGGAATCATCTAAAGAAGAAAGCGTGGAATCTACCGAAACAGAATCAAGCACCGTAACGGAGTCGAGCAAGGCGCCGGTTGTAACGGAGCCAGAATCTAGTAAAGCACCACAGCCGACGACGGAATCCAGCAAAACTCCTCCCGCAGAGTCGAGCGATCCGAATGAGGACGTTAAAGTGTATCGGACAAAAACCGGAAAACGGTATCATTTTGATAACAATTGTGGGAATGGAACCTATTACGAGTGTACACTCGCCGAAGCATTACGGCGCGGGCTGACACCTTGCGAAAATTGTACACAATAAAAAACAAGCCCCGCACATAGCGGGGTTTTCTGTTAGGAGGGAAAAGTATGCCGAAGAAAACGAATGCAAGAGACGATCGAGGCCGGGTACGTGTACGCGTCTATCTAGGAAAAGACGCCGAAGGAAAACCGCGGTATAAATACTGCTATGGCAAAACACAAAAAGAGGCCGACGCCAAAGCGGCTGAGATCCGCGCCGAACTGGCAAAAGGACGGATTCCAGGAAAAACAGCCACTTTTGGTGAATGGGCAGAAGTTTGGGTGAATTTAAAAGAATCGACCGTCGGTAAAAGTACCATGGTGATGTATCGGTCTATGCTTAAGCATCTGTCCCCCATTTACTCCCGCCCCATCGGTATGATACAGCCCGCAGAAATTGAGCAAGTACTCATAGATGCCTCGAAAGAGGGATTATCAAAAAGCACATTGAAAAAGATACGGATCACTGCAGATCAAGTATTTACGTATGCAATTAAAAATAGAGCCTGTGACTTTAACCCTGCGCAGTACGCTTCCCCGCCGGCTGCTGCCGAAAACAAACGCCGGGCACTGACAGCCCTCGAGGTTGATATGGTGGTAAACACGCCGCATCGAGCACAACCGGCAGCCATGATAATGCTCTATACAGGCCTGCGGCGCGGCGAGGTTCTTGCGCTGCGTTGGGAGGATATTGACCTCATAAACAGATCACTCATTGTAAATAAGACCGTCATTTTCGTGGATGGCGGCAGGCCTGAAATCAAAGACACAACAAAAACACCTGCAGGAATGCGCACTGTGCCGATTCCGGACATTCTGGCAGATTACTTGTCCACTCTACCGGATCGCGCCGGCCTGTTCTGTCCTTCTGCTCAGGGAAAGCTTATGAGCGAAACTGCGTGGCGTCGGCTGTGGCAGTCCTATCTGGTAGAAATCAATGTGCACTACGGAGCTGCCGCAGGACAAAACAAACATAATCCGCAAGGGGTGCCGTTATCTATATTCTTTACCGCGCACTATCTGCGCCATACTTATGCCACTACGCTGCATACCGCCGGTGTAGACGTTTTGACCGCTCAGTATCTGCTTGGGCATTCTGACGTAAAAACTACTCTATCAATATACACGCATTTAGAGGAATCTAAAAAGGCGCTCGATATTGCAAAACTGAATGCTTATTTAGCCGCCCAAAACAGTGTTTAATTGGAGCCACATAGGGGGACACATTTTCTGCGAAAAGGCATGAAAAAAGGCACTTTTTACGAAAAACAATCCCTAGAAAAGCGATTTAAAAGCAAAAGAAAAAAGCCCGCAAACGCCGGAATCACCGATGTTTGCGGGCTTTAAAGAAAAAAGCCCGCAAACGCCGGAATCACCGATGTTTGCGGGCTTTTTGATTTGGTCGGAGTAACGTGACTTGAACACGCGGCCTCTTGACCCCCAGACCTGATAGTGAAAAAACTATAAAGCCTTATTTAAAGCGATTGTTATTTATTTCTTACTTGCATTTGACTTGCATGAAGTTTTTCCCTCTTACGGCAGTTTCAATACGTCGCCCGGATGGATGACACTATTTGCAGTCATGCCGTTGTACTCTGCAAGTTCTTTATATCGACTTCCGTTGCCGAGCTGTTCAGCTGCAATCTTCCAGAAGCTGTCCCCGCTTTTCACTGTGTACGTTTTCGCGGATGGTTTTGGCGGCGTACTGCCTGATCCGTCCGGCAGTTTCAACACATCGCCCGGATGAATGACGCTGTTTGCGGTCATGCCGTTGTATTCCGCAAGTTCTTTATACCGATTGCCGTTGCCGAGCTGTTCGGCTGCAATCTTCCAGAAGCTGTCCCCGCTTTTCACTGTGTATGTTTTCACGGACGGTTTTGGCGGCGGTGTCGGCTTGCTTGTTTCTCCCGAAAATCCATTGAGGCCGGCACCTTTGATGATAGGCGGAAAATCACGATAGCACTCATTTACATCGACGTTGCCCGCAATGCCTTTTACACTGCCTTTGCTGGTATATTGGAAAATGTCGCGTTTCAACGTTTTATCTGCGTTTGCTCCGCGATAATCTGCAAGCCAGATCGTATATTTGCCGGCCAAACGCGCATGATCGAGCTTGTTCACAAAATAGTTTGTGTTTGCATACACACCGACGAAATATCCGGCATCCTCAAGCGATTCACAGAATGTTTCGACAATGGCGGTTAACGTCTCTTTGGAGAGCTTGCCCATGCGCTGTTCATTTTCTACGTCGTAATATACCGGGAATTCAAACTGTTTTCCGGCAAGCAGAGTTTTGACGAACTCTGCTTCTTTT
>CASGAN010000017.1 GCA_949299455.1 uncultured Oscillospiraceae bacterium | reverse complement strand
AAAATCTATGCTGAAAAACTTGCCCTGAAAATGCGAAAAAACCTCGATAAAATCGAGGTTTTTCGCTTAGGCATCTTTTTTAGTGCCCTCTTATGGTGCGGATAAGAGGACTTGAACCTCCACCGAGTTGCCCCGACTAGAACCTGAATCTAGCGCGTCTGCCGATTCCGCCATATCCGCATGTACAGATCACATCGTATCACATTTCATGATATCCGCGAGTACGAATGGTATTATATCACACGAAAAATCACTTTGCAAGTGTTTTTTTAAAAAAATTCTGTTTTTTCTTCGAAAAAGATGGTTGACGCTGTTCGTTTGATATGATATTGTTTGCTTATATAAAGATATATCAGATAAAGGGGATATTTATGGCAAAAATCACAGACATGACAACAGGCAAACCTGCGCGTCTGCTTGTTGGATTTGCGCTGCCGATGCTGCTCGGCAACCTGTTTCAGCAGCTCTACAGCATGGTTGATACGATTGTCGTCGGACGCGGCGTCGGCGTCCAGGCACTCGCTTCGGTGGGTGCGGCAGGATGGCTTGACTGGCTGGTGCTCGGCATGGTCATCGGTCTAACACAGGGATTTGCGATTCTCATTTCTCAGCGCTTTGGCGCGGAGGACTATGAGGGACTGCGAAAATCGGTCACGATGTCGATGCTGCTCTCAGCTGTAACCATCGTGGTATTCACGGTGACAGCATTGCTGATTGCGCGGCCGCTTCTTGAATTTCTCAATACACCTGCACAGACCATCGACGGCGCGCATCTTTATATCAGCATCATTTATATGGGCATCCCGATCGTCATGACGTATAACCTGCTGGCGGCGATTCTTCGTGCGCTCGGCGACAGCAAAACGCCGCTCGTTGCAATGGTGATTGCATCGCTTATCAATATCGGCTTGGACGTGCTGTTTGTCATGGGATTCGGCTGGGGCATCGCGGGTGCAGCGATTGCAACGGTGATGGCGCAGTGCTGTTCGTGTGTATTCTGTTTGTTTTCTGTTGTGCGCATTCCGATTCTCCGGTTTCAAAAAGAGGACTGGCGGTTTGACGGTGCAACATGCAAAGAGCTTTTGCGTTTAGGACTGCCGGTAACACTCCAGAACGCCGTCATCTGCGGCGGCGGACTCGTTGTGCAGTATATTGTCAACGGGTTCGGATACATCTTTGTCGCAGGTGTGACTGCTGCAAATAAGCTGTGCGGCCTGATGGAGCAGGCAGGTTCTTCGTTTGCGGCGGCAATGGGTACGTTTGCCGGACAAAATCTCGGTGCAAAAAAATATGACCGTATCCGTGAGGGAATCAAAAAGGCACTCCTTATTTCGATTATCATTGCGTTTTCCATCGCCTTGGTGGTCATTGCATTCGGACGCTATATTGTACGCTTCTTTATTTCCGATGAGCCGGAGGTCGTGGCGCAGGTGGTCGATGCGGCATATCCGTTCTTGGTGATTATGAGTTTGTTTTTGTTTGTGCTGTATGCGCTGTTTGTCTATCGAACGACACTGCAAGGCATGGGCGATACGCTGATCCCGATGATCTCGGGCATTGTGGAACTTCTGATGCGCATTGGCATGGTGCTTTTGCTGAGTGCCGTCGCCGGAAAATACGGCGTCTATTTTGCCGAGGTTGGCGCATGGGTCGGCGCGGCAGTCCTTTTGATGATTGCATATTACTGGCGGATCGGAAAAATCTGTCCGAAGCAGCAAAAAGAAGTGTGACTGATCCAAGAGAGGGGAGATAAAATGATTGTGATCCGAGCTTATCAGGAATCCGATTGGCCGGCAATCGAGCGCATACACGACAGCGCCCGGAAAATCGAACTTTCGCACGCAGGACTGGACGAGGCGTTTTTGCCGCTTCGCATTGCCGCACAGCGGGAAAACCTGCTTGACTATCCGGGGTTGTTTGTTGCGGAGCAAGACGGCGAGGTTGTGGGCTTCTCCGCATGTACGGAGGAGGAATTGGCATGGCTGTATGTTGCGCCGGAACAGATGCGAAAAGGTGTGGGCGGCTGTTTGTGCCGGCATATGTTTGCGGCGTTTCCGCAGATTTGCGTTCTTGAAGTGCTAAAAGGAAATGAGCCGGCGCGTATATTTTATGAAGGACTTGGCTTTCGTGTATCCGCGCTGGAAACAGGACAAATGCCCGGCAATGAAGCATATACAGTCGAAGCGTATGTGATGCGGCGGGAATCGGGTAAAAAAGAGAACTGAACGAAAAAAAGCACCGGCCCTGCGGCTGGTGCTTTTGTCATTCAGACTGCGACGTTGTTTTTCGGTGCGCCGTTTCGAAATGCGGCAGTGTTTTCATACACAATATCGATGAGCCGTTCGCGGGATTCCTTGCATGCCCATGCAATATGGGGCGTTATCACGCAGTTTTTCGCCGTCAGCAGCGGGGAATCCTCGTTGATCGGCTCGACAGTCGCCACATCGAGTCCCGCCCCTGCCAGATGGCCGCTGTTCAAAGCATCGGCAACCGCCTGTTCGTCGATGACGCCGCCGCGCGCCGTGTTAATCAGCAGTGCGCCTTTTTTCATTTTGGCGATTGTTTCGCTGTTTATAAGCCGCGTCGTTTCTTTAAAGAGCGGGCAGTGCAGGGAAATGACATCGCTTTCTTTTAACAGTGTGTCGAGGGAAACAAAGTGAAGCGTGTCCGACTCGTACTGCGGATATACCGTGCGGGAGTAGACGAGCACGTTCATGTCAAACGCCTGCGCGATCTGTGCGACTTTCTTTGCAATGTTGCCGAATCCAATCAGACCGATGGTTTTGCCGGCAAGCTCGCGGATGCGCGGGTCATAGAAGCAGAAATCTTCGCTTTCACACCATGCGCCATGGTGCACTTCATCGTTGTGTTTTGTCACAAGCGAGAAAAAGTGAAGCAAAAATGCAAATGTCAGCTGTGCAACACCGTTTGTCGAATAGGCGGGCGCGTTTGAAACGACGATGCCGCGCTCTTTCGCGCATTCGATGTCGACGACGTTATATCCGGTTGCAAACAGACCGATGTATTTCAAATTCGGGCACGATTCCATGACTGTACGGGTGATGATGGTTTTGTTGATGAGAATCATTTCCGCATCGCCGATGCGTTCAACAATTTTGTCGGCAGGGGTGCGGTCATACACTGCCATTTCATCGCACAGCGCGTGAAAATTGCTAAGCGATAAATCGGTGGAAACGGCTGCATAGCTGTCCAAAACGACCAGTTTCATGAGATGGTTCACTCCTTTTTACGAATGCGGCGATTGTGCCGCACATCGTATTATATCACGTTTGGCTTTGGTTGTCTTGTGATTTTTTCTTCGGCAGGCTCAATCCGTGGATTTTCCCAATCAAAAAAGAAGAAAGCGTCACAGTCAGAAGCGAGCACGCGATTTTATGAAGCGGAATATACGAGAGCGAGAGCATGAGCACGATAAAATCGGTGATAAAATACGCCTGTGCGAGTTTTAACGGCGTTTTTTTGTGAATAATAAGTGCGAGTGCATCATCGCCGCCCGAAGCGCCGCCTGCGCGTACAATGAGCCCGACACCGACACCGACGAATAGGCCGCCAATCAGTGCTGCAAGCAGCGGCTGGTCGCTTAAATCGGGGAATATATAGCCGATCATCGAAAACAGGTTGTACCACATCGAAAAAAAGACGCTGGAACATGCGGCAAACACCAAAAACGATTTGCCGAGCAGTTTAAATCCCATGAGATAGCAAAGACTGTCGAGTACAATGCCCGATACACCGGGAGTAATGCCGGTCCAGTGCTGGATAAACAGCGTAAGCCCTAAAATGCCGCCCTCTGTGATGTGGGTGCGGTTGTGAATATGAAACATGCCGAACGCCAAAATCATGGCGCCAAGACAAAGCGTCAGGATGCGAAACAGTGTGCGCCGGCAAAAAAAGTGCGAATACCGTGAAAAAAGATGCATGATTTCCTCCTTGTGTTTTTTCGCCTCTTCCGATAGTATAAAGGATATAGTAACTATACAGTCAAGAGGTTTTAAAAAATGACGCGCAAACACTTTTTTACTGCCGGTGAGATGGCGCAGCTTCACGGCATTTCAAAACAGACACTTTTGTTTTACGATAAAAAAGGCGTGTTTTCGCCGGCGTATGTCGATCCTAAAAACGGATACCGGTACTACAGTGCCGCACAGCTTCCCACGCTCGACACCATTTTGATGCTCAAGGAAATCGGGCTTTCCCTTTTGGAGATCCGTGCGTATCTGGATGGGCGAAACGGTGTGGGCACCGCCGTGTATATGGAGGAGCAAAAACGGCTGCTCGAAGATGAGATTGCGCATAAAAAACGCATCGTCAAACGGCTTTCGAAAAAAATCGAAACGCTTCGCGCGCTGCAAACCGGTGCGGGTGATATTGCATTTTTTACACAGCCGTACGCGCAGTATCTGGCAATGCATCCGGTCGCGCCGCCGCATACGCTGTTTGACGTCGATCTTGCGACCAAGCAGCTGCTTTTATGCTGTGCAGACGCGCAGGTCGGCTATGAGTATCTGCTGGGCGTGACGGTTCCGGTACCTTCGATTCTGCGCGGTGCATATACGGCCGCCGAATATGCATTTTTACCGCTCTCTGAACGGCCGAAGAACACATGCGGCGCGTTTTTGGTGCATAAAAAGCCGGCAGGCGAATATCTGTGCGGCTATCACAAGGGAACATACGAAACAATCGGCGAAACATATGAGCGGATGATTGCATTTCTGCATCAAAACGGGCTTTCGCCGTGCGGATATTCGTATGAATACTGTGTGCTCGACAGCTTTACCTCCCGTTCGCCGCAGGAATATGTGACGCAGATTCATCTGCCGTTTGAGAAATTAAGCCGTCTAAAAGAGTAAAGAAAAGGAAAATGGAAATACGCAAAAGAATCTCGGCTTTGTGGACAACGACACACAAAAAACGAAAAAAAACGCTTGTTTTTTGCATTACGGAGAAAAAACAAACGGAATGAGGCGTTTACATTGACAAAATGCGACGGTTTTTTTATGATAAAGATAGAGTTTTGCGCCCTTTGTTCGTTTGCGGCGCGCGGAAGACAAAAATACCACTTTGTGAAAGCAGGAGGATACTATGGAACGTTTGCACAGTGAAACGATTGGCGATCTCGGCATTATCTGCATGCCGGGCTGTGAAGCATTTGTCGAGCAGGTGGAGAACTACTTGCGCACATGGCACAATGAAAAAGACCACAGCTATGTGGTGAACACCGTGATTTCCCGTTTTGCTTCGGGTGAGGCAAAAGGTTTGATCCGCGAGTCGGTCAGAGGCAAGGATTTGTATATCATCACCGACTGCTTTAACTATAACGTGACCTATAAAATGTACGAAATGGACGTCCCGATGAGCCCGGACGATCATTTCCAGGATTTAAAACGTATGATTTCCGCAGCTTCCGGCAAAGCAAAACGCATCACCGTCATCATGCCGATGCTGTATGAAGGAAGACAGCACAAACGCTCGTCGCGTGAATCGCTTGACTGTGCACTCGCACTGCAGGAGCTCGTGAGCATGGGCGTTTCCAACATCATCACATTCGACGCACACGATCCGCGCGTGCAGAATGCGATCCCGATGTCCGGATTCGACAGCTTCCAGCCGACCTATCAGATGATCAAAGCACTCACCAAAGTCGTACCGGATATCCGCATCGAGGACGAGTCGCTTGCAATGATTTCTCCGGACGAGGGCGGTGTGTCGCGCTGCCTCTACTATTCGTCGGTGCTGGGTGTCAACGTCGGCATGTTCTACAAACGCCGTAACTACTCGGTGATTGTCAACGGCAGAAACCCGATTGAAGCGCACGAATATCTGGGCAACAGCGTTGAGGGCAAAGACATCATCGTCGTCGACGACATGATTGCTTCGGGCGATTCAATGCTCGACATCTTCAAAAACTTGAAAGCACGCGGTGCGCGCCGTATTTTCGCATTCGTTTCGTTCGGCCTGTTCACACACGGTCTGGATGCATTCGACAAAATGTACGAAGAAAAAATGTTCGACGGCATTTTCACCACAAACCTGATCTACAGAAGCGATGCACTTCGCGCAAAACCGTGGTATCACGAAGTGGATATGACCAAATATGTGGCATATATCGTCGAGGAATTAAACCACGACAATTCGACCAGCAGCCTCATCGATCCGTTTGCAAAGATCAAAACACTCCTTGCAAAACACGAGGCAGAGCTTGCCGCAGCAGAAAAATAAGTTGTTTTCAAAAAAGCAGGATTCTTTGGAATCCTGCTTTTTTTGCGCCTTTGTTTGACAATCATGCAAAAAAACGATATGATATATACTGTATCATTCTATATATCCGCCATCCGGACTTTGCCGGGTGCCGGCCGCTGTGCGTTTTTGAAAGTGCGCAGAGCTTTGCAGGAAGGGCAGAGCGCAGGCCGGGGAACCGCGGGAGGCTTCCTTCCTTGAAAGGAGTTTATGCATGGACGACATAGGGCGATATATTTGGACAGCAGCAGGATTTGTGCTGCTTGTTTTGATCGCTATGTTTTTTTCGGCGGCAGCAACGGCTGTTGCGTCTTTGAGCGGCAGTACATTAAAGCGGCTTGCGGAAGAGGAAGAGGACGAAAAAGCGCAGAAGCTTTATGCCATCAAGAAAAAACAGTTTGATTTTTCACTGTATGCGGGTGCAAGTACGCTCACACTGCTGATTGCGGCGGCTTTGATTTCCACAGGTACATTTGTGCATGCGGTGCAGACGCTTTGGCTTTCAGAGGCAGACGCATGGGCTAAAGGACTCGGCACAGCGGGTGTCATCCTATTTGAATGGGTGATTCTTGTCACATTCGGCTATCTGTTCCCCAAAAAGCTTGTTTCCTATCACGCAGAATCATTCGGATATTTCATGCTGCGGCTTTTCCCGGTTTTGGGCGGCATCATGCGCGCCGTTGTATGGCCGCTTACAGCGCTGACACGGCTGTTTGTGCGCATGGCAGGTCATGACCCGAACAAAGCGGCAGAGGGCATTTCGGAAGAGGATATCCGCTTGATGGTGGACACCGGCAACGAAATGGGCACCATCGAAATGTCGGAACGTGAGATGATCAACAACGTGTTTGAGTTTGACGACCGCACGGTGGACGCCGTTATGACGCACCGAACCGAAATTTGTGCGGCACGCATCGACCAGTCGCTTTCGGATGTGCTTTCACTCGTCATCGAAGAGGGATTTTCGCGCATTCCGATCTACAAAGACGACATCGACGACATTGTCGGCGTCGTATACGCAAAAGATTTGCTGCGTTTTGTGGGAGACTGTGATTTTTCGCACAAGCCGCTTGCTGAACACATGCATTCTGTGATTTATGTGCCCGAATCGACACGCTGTCGGATGCTGTTTAAACAATTCAAAGAATCGAAACAGCATATGGCAGTCATTGTGGACGAATACGGCGGCACAGCAGGCATCGCCACGATGGAGGACCTGATCGAATCGATCGTAGGCGATATTCAGGACGAATATGACAGCGAAGAGGAAGAGATCGCACGCCTTGAGGACGGAAGTGTTTCGTTTGACGGCGGCGTGTCGATTGAAAAGGTCGAAGAGCTGTTTGATATTGATTTAGATGCCGACGAGGATACCGACACACTGGGCGGACTGGTCATCAATCTGCTTGGACGGATTCCTGAGGACGGCGAACAACCTTCAGTCACTGTGGACGGCGTTTTGTTTACCGTGACAAAAATTGAAGAGCGCCGCATTGTGCGGATTCTCGCACAGCGTGTGCCCAAAGAAACAACACAGGAGGAAGCATGAAAATCCTGATGATCGGCGACGTGGTGTCGCAGTGCGGATGCGAGATGGTGCGGACGTGTCTGCCGCAGCTAAAACGGCAGTTTGGTGCAGATGTCGCGATTGTAAACGGTGAAAATGCTGCCATCGGCAACGGCATTCTGCCCGGTTCGGCGGAGCATCTGTTTGCAAGCGGAGCGGACGTCATCACCACAGGCAACCATGTGTTCCGCCGGTTTGAGATGTATGACTATCTTGCCTCGCACGAGCAGATCATCCGTCCGGCAAATTATCGTCCGGACGCACCGGGAAACGGGGTTTACCTGTATGACGGCGGATCGTTTTCTCTGCTCGTCGTCAATTTGATGGGCACATCGTTTTTAGACCCGCTTAAAAATCCGTTTGATACGATGGACGAGATTCTGCGTCAATATGACGCGACGTATACGGTTGTCGATTTCCACGCGGAGGCAACGGGCGAAAAACGTGCGCTCGGATTTTATTTGGACGGCCGTGTGAGCGCCGTGTTCGGCACGCATACGCATGTGCAGACAGCCGACGCGCAGATTTTAAAAAACGGCACGGCGTATATCACCGATGTCGGCATGACCGGTCCCGAACATTCGGCGCTCGGCGTAAAGCCGGAACGTGTGATCGAGCGGCTTCGCACGAATCTGCCGGTGCGGTTTGAGGTGGACGAAAAAGAACCGTGCGTGATGGGCGGCGTGTGTGTCACGCTCGATAAGAAAACAGGACGCAGCACGGGAATTGTTTCGTTTCTTGCAAGAATTGATGCGCAAACGCACAAAATAACGGTGCAGACAACAGCGGATCGTTCATAATCGAGCCAAACGGCGAAAAATGCTTGCGGCTTTTGGCTGCCTGCATTATAATAGGAATCAGAGAAACGTGACCGCGGGGGCGGCAGGAAAGGAAGATCGGTATGGTGAAATATGAAAATCATCTTGGTGTGATTGACATTTCGCAGGCGTACTTTGTCAGTCTCGTCAAAAGCGCAATGGTGAGCTGCTATGGTGTTGCAGGACTTTCCCACAGTTCACGGAAAGAGACGTTTCTTTCAAAGCTGTTCGGAAAAGAACCTGAAAACAAAGGGGTAACCGTGCGGGTCAAGGAGCAAAAACTCATCATTGATCTGCATATCATCGTTTCGTATGGAATGAACATTTCGGCAATTGTCAAAAGCATTGCGCACAAGGTGCGTTTTGCGGTGGAGGAGAACACGGGATTTTCCGTGGCGCGGGTCAATGTCTTTGTCGACGGCATGACTGCACAGGAATAACGAGAATCACGAAACAAGGAGTGTTTGATTGTGATAGATGGAAGTCTTTTGGCGAAAGCCATTATTTCCGGCGCAAACAATATTCAAAACCAGAAGCAAATGGTTGACGAATTAAACGTCTTTCCGGTTCCTGACGGCGACACGGGAACCAATATGTCCATGACCATCAGCGCAGGCAAGCGTGAGCTTTTACTGCTCACAAATCCGACGGTCGAAAAAGCGGCTGACGTGGCGGCAAGCGCACTTTTGCGCGGTGCACGCGGCAACTCGGGTGTTATTCTGTCGCTTTTATTCCGCGGTTTTTCCAAGGGATTAAAGGGAAAAGTGGAAGCAGACGGCCAGGACCTGGCAGAAGCGCTGTCGATCGGCGTGCAGGCGGCATACAAAGCCGTTATGAAACCGACCGAGGGCACTATTTTGACGGTTGCACGTTTGGCAGCAGAGGCGGCAAAAGAGCTGTCGCTTTCGACAAACGATCCGCAGATCGTGATGGATGAGATTATTCGTGCGGCAAAAGAAGCGCTCGACAAAACACCGGAGCAGCTTCCGGTGCTCAAAAAAGCAGGCGTCGTCGATGCAGGCGGCAAAGGCTTTGTCGTGATTTTTGAAGGCATGGCGCACACCTTCCGCACCGGCGAGGTAATCGAGTCGGCAAACGAGGAAAAACCGAAAGAAAAATCGCCTGCAAGCGTTGTCGCAGAGGCAGACGGCGAGATCACATTCGGTTACTGCACCGAGTTCATCGTCGACAAAAAGCCGGATGCAGCAGATCCGATGAAACTGCGTGCATATCTTGAGTCGATCGGCGACAGCGTGGTCTGCGTCGATGACGACGATATCATCAAAGTCCACGTCCACACAAACGACCCGGGCAACGCCATCCAGGAGGGCCTTAAATTCGGCCAGCTTGTGAATATTAAAATCGACAATATGCGTGTGCAGCATCAGTCGAAGGTTGTGGAAGCGGAAAAAACACAAAAAGCCGGCTACACACCGGTGGAACCGGAAAAACCGTTTGGCTTTGTGGCAGTTGCGGCAGGTGCCGGACTGCGCGAGCTGTTCACCGACTTAGGTGCAGATCAGGTCGTTTCGGGCGGTCAGACCATGAATCCGAGCACCGACGATATTCTGCGTGCGATTGAGCTGACACCGGCAGAAACCGTGTTCGTTCTGCCGAACAACAAAAACATCATCATGGCGGCAGAACAGGCAGTCAAACTCGCAGACCGCAAGGTGTGTGTACTCCAGACACGCACCGTTCCGCAGGGCATTTCTGCAATGCTCGCATTTGACCCGGAGCAGAGCTACAGCGATAACCGCGTTGCGATGACAAAACAGTTTGATCAGGTTCAGACAGGTCTTATCACCTTTGCGGCACGCGACAGTGAATTTGACGGTCATCCGATCAAAAAAGGCGAGATTTTGGCGCTCGATAACGGCAAACTCGACTTTACCGACCGCGATCTGACGAAAGCGCTTATGCGTCTGGTCAAGCACCTGATTAAAAAACGCGAAGCAAGCTTCATCACGCTCATCTACGGCAGCGACGTGACCGATGAGCAGGCAGAGCGTGCGCGTGACGCTGTGGCGGAAAAATACGGCGCTGATTTTGAAGTGAACCTGATAAACGGCGGTCAGCCTGTTTATTACTACATGATTTCAGTCGAATAACGTTTTTTAAAGCGAAAAAACAGGCAGGGGGATTCCTGCCTGTTTTTGTATGCGGGAAAGGAGGAAAAGTATGGCGCTTACACTGCGCGATTCGGTCGAAAAGCTTGCGGGTGTCGGCAAAAAGCGGGCGGAGCTGTATGCAAAGCTGTCCATTACCACCATCGGCGAGCTGCTGCTTCATTTTCCGCGCGAATATCTCGATTTGTCGCACCCGATCCCGATTGAGGAAACCCAGCCGGGCGAAGTGTATGTTGTACGGGCGACCGTCATACGCAAGCAGGGCGAACAGCGTATCCGCAAAGGGCTTTCGATCTTCCGGGTGTTTGTGTCGGATGACAGCGGAGCCATGACGGTCACGATTTTCAATTCCGCCTATCAGTTTGCTATGCTCGAGGAGGGAGAGACGTACCTTTTTTACGGCAAAATGGACGGCACGTTCTTAAAAAAAGAGATGCGTTCGCCGCAGATCTTCCCCGATGCGCAGTCAGCGCAGATGTATCCCGTCTATCCGCTCACGCAGGGAATCACGAATAAACAGGTGCAATCGCATATGCGGGAAGCACTGCACGTCTGGGGAGACTGTTTAAGCGATAAACTGCCCGAGGGTGTGCGCCGGGAATACGGGCTTTGCCAGTTTCGCTATGCGCTCGAAACGATTCATTTCCCGCCGGACAGCCATGCGCTCGCTGTTGCAAGAGAGCGGCTCATCTTTGAAGAACTGCTGACCTTGTCGCTTTCGATGCATCTGTTACGTCAAAAAAACCGCGTACAGACGTCCGTTTCTGTGTCTGATGTGTCGCTTGCGCCGTTTCTTGAATCTCTGCCGTTTTCGCTCACAAACGGGCAGATGACTGCCATCCGTGAATCGCTTGCAGATATGCAGGGTGATGTGCCGATGAACCGGCTGTGCCAGGGCGATGTCGGCTGCGGTAAAACGATGGTCGCAGCGGCGCTCGCGTATGTGTGTGCAAAAAACGGACTGCAAACCGCCGTGATGGCGCCGACGCAGATTCTCGCCGAACAGCACGCGCGTACATTTGAAAAAATCCTCGCACCGCTCGGCATTTCGTGCGGACTGCTGACAGGTTCCATGGGCGCCGCCGCCCGCCGCGACCAAAAGGAACGGCTTGCGTCCGGTGAGATTCAGGTGATCGCCGGTACACACGCACTCTTGCAGGAGGAAGTGTCGTTTCACGCGCTCGGACTTGTCGTGACAGACGAGCAGCACCGCTTTGGTGTGTCGCAGCGCGCGGCACTGTGCGCAAAGGGCAATCATCCGCACCTGCTTGTCATGTCGGCGACACCGATTCCGCGCACACTTGCACTGCTCATCTACGGCGACCTCGACATTTCGCAGATTGCCGAGCTGCCCGGTGGCCGAAAACCGATCAAAACGATGGTGATTTCGTCAAAACAGCGCCGCCGCGCACTCTCATTTGTGCGCGAGCAGATCAGAGCAGGACGGCAGGCGTATATCGTGTGCCCGCTGATTGACGAAAACGAAACGCTGGCACTCTCGTCGGTCAAGCAGTATGTGGAATCACTCACCCAGTCGTCGCTTGCCGATGTCAAAATCGGCTTATTGCACGGAAAGCTTAAACCAAAGGAAAAAGACGCGCTGATGCAGTCGTTTGCAAGCGGCGAAACGAACGTGCTTGTGTCGACCACGGTCGTCGAGGTGGGCGTCGATGTGCCAAACGCCACCGTCATGATGATCGAAAATGCCGAACGGTTCGGCCTTTCCCAGCTGCACCAGCTGCGCGGACGGGTCGGACGCGGTGCGTTTGAAAGCTATTGCATTCTCGTTTCCGATAACCAGAGTGAGGAGACAAAAGCGCGGCTTGATGTCATGAAACGGGAGTCGAACGGATTTGTGATTGCAAGGGAGGATTTACGTCTGCGCGGCCCGGGCGACTTTTTCGGGAGCCGTCAGCATGGACTGCCGAAGCTGCGGATTGCAAACCTTGTAAATGATACAAGCCTTCTGCATAAGGCACAGGACTGCGCCAAACAGATTCTGGCGGATGATCCGGCGCTTTCATCGGACGAGCACCGCGGCCTGCGCAAAAGTGTGCAGCGGATGTTTTTGCAGAGCGGACAGACAACGCTCAACTGAACAAGGGGGAGACATGGAACGAACGCTTTGCTATACGATTGACAACACGCACGACGGCATGAAGCTTGAACGGTTTTTGATGGGAGAGCACGGCTTTTCGAGGCGGACGATCCGCAGCTTAAAGCAAAAACCCGATTGTGTGCAGCGAAACGGCGCACATATCCGCATGGTCGATCCGATTTTTGCAGGCGACCGGATTGCCATCATGCTTGTGGATACAACGGCAACGACCACACCGTCCGATACGCAGGTTCCCATTGTCTATGAGGACGATGATCTGATTATTTACAACAAGCCGCCGTTTTTAGCGACGCATCCGTCTAAGCTGCACCAGGTCGATACACTCGCCAATGTGTATGCAGCGCATATGGGAGAAAACGCCGTGTTCCGCCCGGTTTACCGGCTTGACCGCGATACGGACGGGCTGTGTGTCTGTGCCAAAAACACCCACGCGGCGGCTGTTCTGGCAGGAAAGATCGAAAAGACGTATACGGCGCTCGTCTGCGGAATGGTCGAGCAGGATGAGGGCACCGTGGATGCACCGATCGTGCAGCTTGTTCCTCACCAGATGAAACGCGGCGTGCGTGCAGACGGACAGCGTGCCGTCACGCATTACCGGGTCAAAGCGCGGAGTACGCATTATACACTGCTTGAGCTTTCACTTGAAACAGGGCGCACGCATCAGATCCGCGTACATATGGCATATATCGGGCATCCGCTTGCCGGTGATACGATGTACGGCACAGGCGGTGAACCGGGCAGACAGGCGCTTACCTGCAGCTGCGTGCATTTTATACATCCGATCAGCGGAAAACCGGTCATATTTTGCATAGAAATGAATAAAACATGGGGTATGCTCATGCAAAATGAATAAATGTGTTATAAAAATACAAAAAACGCTTGCAATTTGCAAAGAGATGTGGTACAGTAAGTACCATCATCCCAAACGGGAACAAATTTGTTGAGGGGGAACTCACGTTATGAAAAAAATCACAGCACTTTTCATGGCCGTTGTTCTCTGTGCACTGACCTTTGCAGGCTGCGCTGAGAAAAAACAGGTCACCATCAATTCCACAGAAGATTTAAACGGTTTAAAAATCGGCGTGCAGTCGGGTACCACCGGCCAGACCTGGTGTGAAGAAAACACCGATTCGGATGTCATCACATTCAAATCCGGCATGGACGCTGCACTCGATCTTAAAAACGGCGCGATTGACGCAGTTGTCATCGACGAATTGCCGGCAAAGCGGATCGTTGAACAGAACAGCGATTTGAAAATCCTCGACCTGCGTTTCACCAAAGAGGAATATGCAATCGCAGTCAAAAAAGGCAACACCGAACTGCTTGATTCGATCAACAAAACAATCGCTGAGATGAAAGAAAACGGCGATTACGACAAACTGACCGGCGCGTTCATGCCGGCAGACGGCAACATTGTTATTCCGGAAAACATTGCAACATCGGGCGACGGTGTCGTGAAAATGGGTACAAACGCAACCTTCTGGCCGTTTGAGTACACCGAAGGCAGCGAAGTGGTCGGCTTTGACATCACGATGTCGCAGTACATCGCAAAAGGCTACGGCAAACAGCTCGAAGTCATCAACATGGAGTTTGACGCACTGATCGCAGCACTGCAGGCAGGCAGCATCGATTTTGTTGCAGCAGGCATGTCGATCACACCGGATCGTCAGGCAGAGGTTGATTTCTCTGATCCGTACTACTCTTCCGAGCAGGTTGTCATTGTCAGAAAATAATCAGGAACATAAAAACGAGTACCGGCCGGCATTTCCCGTCCGGTATTCCGTGTCATAAGGAGGGAAACGCGTGGACTTTTTTGTCGGAATCTTCAATGATTGCGTGGACTTTTTTGTCGGAATCTTCAATGATTTCTACAGAACCATGATTCAAGACGGACGCTGGATGCTGCTCTTGGAAGGTCTTTGGAACACGATCTATATCGCCATCTGCGCAGTGCTCATCGGTACTGTGATCGGCTGTCTGTTGGCGCTTTGCAAAATTTCAAAATCAAAAGCGCTGCGTGCCGTCGCCAATACATATACAACCATCATCCGCGGCATTCCGCTTGCAACCCAGCTGATGATTTTCTATTTTGTCATCTTTGCACCGTTTGGCATGGACCGCCATTTGGTCGCTGTAATCGCATGCGGCATCAACTCCGGTGCATACGTCACCGAGATTTTCCGTGCCGGCATTCAGGGCGTTGATATCGGCCAGACGGAAGCCGGCCGTTCGCTCGGCTTGAGCAGTGCGCAGACCATGTGGCGCATTGTCATTCCGCAGGCAGTCAAAACGGCGCTGCCGACCTATACGAGCGAGTTTATCGCACTCATCAAAGAAACATCCGTGTTGAGCTTTATCGCAGTCACCGACTTGAACAAATCGGGCGATTTGATCCGTAACGCCACCTACAATGCGTGGATTCCGCTGATTACCGTTGCAGTGATCTATCTGCTCATCACATTCGGACTGACAAAATTGTTTGCATTGCTCGAAAGGAGGCTGGCGCGCAGTGATAGAGGTTAAAAATCTTGTAAAAAGCTTTGACGGCAACGTCGTGCTTGACGGGATTACCGAAACGATTCAAAAAGGCGAAAAAGTGGTCGTGATCGGACCGTCCGGTTCCGGAAAAAGTACATTTTTGCGCTGCTTAAACCTGCTTGAAACGCCTGACAGCGGTGAAATCTGGTTTGAAGGCGAGCAGATCAACACAAAAAAATGCAACATCAACCGCATCCGTCAGAAGATGGGCATGGTGTTTCAGCATTTCAACCTTTTCCCGCATCTGACCGTGCTGCAGAATATCACATTGGCGCCGGTTATGCTCAAACTCCAGACAAAAGAACAGGCCGAAGCGCGTGCACGCGAGCTGCTCACACGAATCGGACTGATTGACAAAGCGGATATCTACCCGAACATGCTCTCGGGCGGACAGAAACAGCGTATCGCAATCGTGCGTTCGCTGGCGATGAATCCGGATGTGATTTTGTTTGACGAGCCGACGAGTGCGCTTGACCCGGAGATGGTCGGCGAGGTACTCGAGCTCATGAAAGAGCTTGCCGATGACGGCATGACCATGGTGGTCGTCACGCACGAGATGGGCTTTGCCCGCGAGGTTGGCACCCGCATTCTGTTCATGGACGGCGGAAAAGTGCTCGAGCAGGCTGCACCTGAAGAATTTTTTACAAATCCCAAAAACGAGCGACTGAAAGATTTCTTGTCTAAAGTGCTGTGATAAATTTGGATACACGGTATCCAAAAACAAACCGGCGTTCTGGTGTTCAGAACGCCGGTTTGTTTTTTTATGGGTTGTGTTTTTGCTGTTTTGAGAAAATACAGCCACAGTAGTCCTGCCGGTAGAGATTGTACTCATTTGAGAGCACAATCGAGCGTTTGTAGCCCTCTTTTTTCTTGAAATCGGAGCAGAGATAGGAAACGCCTACTTCCTTGCCGAGCGCTTCGCCGATCGTGTTTAACCGCACCGCATCTTTTAGCGGGCTGATCGACAGCGTCGTTGTGAAATAGTCAAAACCGTGTGCTTTGGCGTATGCTGCCGCTGCTTTGAGCCGGAGCGTGTAGCAAACCGTGCAGCGCGCGCCGCCCTCGGGTTCCTGCTCGAACCCTTTGACTGCTTCAAAAAATTCCGACGCGTCATAATCGCAGGACGCAATCTGTACCGGCGAGGAAAGCGCCATTTCGTTTATGAGCCGGTTTAGCTCTGCCGCGCGTTTTTCGTACTCTGCCGCCGGCGAGATGTTCGGATTATAAAACAGCAGCGTGATCGCAAAATATTTCGATAAATATTCGAGCACATAGCTGCTGCACGGCGCACAGCACGCATGGAGCAGAAGTGTGGGCCGTTCGCCGGCGGCTTCGTGGCGCGCAATACACGCGTCCAGTTCGCGCTGATAGTTTCGTTTGTTCATGAAACCTTCCTTTCCGCAAAGAAAAAACGGCAGCCGTCCGGCGCCGTTTTTTGCTTGTGTTTGTCGGGGGAATCAGCAGACTTTTGTGACCCAGCCGAAACGGTCTTCGCGTTTCGACAGCTGAATGCCGGTCAGTTCGTCGTAGAGCCGTTTGGTCAGCTCGCCGATTTTGCCGCCGCTGATCTCGATGATGTCGTCTTTGTATTTTAACTCGCCGACCGGAGAAACAACTGCCGCGGTACCGGTGCCGAACATCTCTTTAAGCTGGCCGTTTTTCGCCGCTTCTTCCACTTCGTCGATCGACAGACGGCGCTCGTTTACAGTGTATCCCCATGAACGCAGGATCTCGATGCACGATTTTCTGGTGATGCCCGGGAGTACGCTTCCCAAAAGTGCCGGTGTGACAACCTCGTCGCCGATGACGAAGAACACGTTCATTGCACCGACTTCTTCGATGTATTTGCGCTCAACGCCGTCGAGCCACAGTACCTGCGAATAGCCTTTTGCTTCCTGCTGTGCTTTCAAGGAGCAAGCATAGTTGCCGCCTGTTTTTGCAAAGCCGGTGCCGCCGCGGACTGCGCGGACATATTCCGGTTCCACATAGATTTTGACCGGAGCCAAGCCGCTTGCATAGTAAGAGCCGGACGGCGAGAGGATGATGACGAATTTATATTCTTTCGACGGATGAACGCCCAAAACCGGCTCGCATGCAAAAATGAACGGGCGGATGTAAAGGGAAGTGCCCTCTGCGTGCGGAACCCAGTCTTTTTCGATGGTGATAAGCTTCGAGAGTGCTTTGATGCAGAAATCAACGTCGAGCTTCGGAATGCACAAGCGGTCGTTCGAGTTGTTTAAGCGTTTGAAGTTTTCCTCCGGACGGAACATCTGAATCGTGCCGTCAGCGGTGCGGTATGCTTTCAAGCCTTCGAATACTTCCTGTGCATAGTGGAACACGGAAGCAGACGGATCAAGCGCAATCGGTCCGTACGGAATAATGCGCGGATCATGCCAGCCTTTTTCCTCGTTGTAGTCCATCATGAACATATGGTCGGTAAAATATTTGCCGAATCCCAGTGCGTCTTCGGCAGGTTTTTGCTTTGGTGTTTCGGTGAGGGTCACTTTGATCTCTTCCATCAACAACAGCCTTCTTTCCGTCAGGATAATAAAATGCCGGTGAAATCCGGTTATTAACTATATATTATATCACTCCTTTAAAGCGATGACAAGAGAAAGAATGCGAAAAAGCGCAAAAAGATGTTGACAATAAAAAAGATAAGCGATATTATATAAGTAAATTGAACTTATTTTGAGGTGGAACGCATGAAAGAAAAGCTCATCAAGACCGTCAGCCGGTTTTTCCATGACTATACGTTAAACGAGATGTATATGATGAACCGATACGGTCCGGAATCAAGGCTTACATACAGAAGCCTTCTGTATGTGGATTTGATCTATGGGCGTCCCGGATATTATACGGCTTCATCGCTTGCCGATGTGCTCCATATTTCAAAACCGGCCGTCATTATGAAGGTGAATGAACTCATCCGCAAAGGTTATCTGTACCGGAAACAGAGCGAAACGGATAAACGCGTGCACTATCTGTATGTCAATGAAGAAACACTTCCGGAATATGTGTTTTACGATGAAATGGGCAAAAAAGTGGCACAGCGGATGTGTGAGAAATATTCCCCGCAGGAAATCGAAACGTTCTGTACGATGCTTTCCGATTTAGACGAACTTTATGCAAAGGAGATCAAAACCCATGCAGTCGACAAAACTGGCACAGAAGTTTAATCTGCCGCGCTTGCTTTTGTTTGTATTCCCGACCATCGTGATGATGGTGTTCATGTCGCTTTATACGTCGGTCGACGGCGCGTTTGTGTCGCGGCTCATTGGCGAGGATGCACTGGCGGCCGTCAACGTCGTTTATCCGGTGATGAGTGTGGTGCTTGCACTTTCGCTGATGTTCACTTCCGGCGCAAACGCCATCATCGCCCGGATGCTCGGTGAGGGACAGCCGGAAAAAGCACGGCGGTTTTTCTCACTGATTTACATTGTGGGAACGCTGATGGGTATTGCTGCCACAGCGATTATCCTGTTGCTCATGGACCCGCTTCTTTCCATGCTCGGTGCGACCGAAACGCTTTATTCGTATGCAAGAGAATATCTCACCGTACTCTGTCTGTTTGCGCCAATGCTGTTTTTGCAGGTCGGAACACAGAACTTTTTTGTCACTGAGGGAAAACCGGGCGTCGGACTTTTGGTATCGGCATTGGGCGGCATTGCAAACATCATTTTAGACTATGTGTTTATCGCCGTGTTTCATATGGGAATCGCCGGCGCGGCACTTGCCACAGGTATCGGCTATATGATTCCGGGACTTTACGGTGTTGGTTATTTCTTTGCGAGCCGAAAAGGAACGCTCTGGTTTGCAAAACCGGAATTTGAGGGTGGAAAACTGCTTCATACCTGTACAAACGGCTCGTCTGAGCTTGTCAACAACCTCTCGGTTGCGATTACGACGATGCTTTTTAATCTCACGATGCTGCGCTATGCAGGCGAAGGCGGCGTTGCGGCAATCACTGTGATTTTGTATGTCCAGTTTATTCAGGCCGCGATTTATTTCGGCTATTCACAGGGCATCGCGCCAGTCATCAGTTATAAGTACGGTGCGGGTGACAAGCAGCAGCTTCGCTATGTGGTGAAAGCAAGCCTGTGGTTTATGCTTGTTTGTTCTGTTTTGGTGATTATTCTGTCGGTGTTTGGTGCAGATTTGGCAGTGTCACTGTTTATCCGGCCGGGAAGTCCCGTTTATGCACTCACAAAGCGCGGATTTTTGATTTTCTCCTCTGCATATTTGTTTATGGGCATCAATATTTTCCTCTCGGCAATGTTCACCGCGTTTGGAAATGGCGCCGTTTCCGCACTCTTATCGTTTCTGCGTACGCTTGTCTTTTTGGTAGGCACATTGCTTTTGCTTCCGCTGTGGCTCGGCGTGGACGGCGCATGGATTGCCGTTCCCGTAGCAGAGGCATTGGCACTTGTAGTCGGTGTGATCTGCTACCGGAAATACCGGGCGATCTACCACTATGGGCAAGAGAAAACAAAGGGATAAAAACGCTGTGTAAAACAAATGAGGCACGCTCCCCAAGGAGCGTGCCTCATTTTGTTTTCGATCATTTGCAGGATGGAAGTTTCTTTATTTCATCGACAATCATTGGAATCGTTTTGTTGCTGGTATCAATTTTAATCGTGTCAAGCGCTTGATACAGCGGGATTCTTGCGATGCTTCTTTCAATCACATCAGCAGTACGGATTCCTTTTTCGACATCTGCGGTTAATCGCTCACGTAAATGGATTTCGTCCGCAATCAGGGAAATACACTTCAGTTCACAATGTGTGAGGTCCAGCTTTTCGATGATCGAATCAATGATGGACTGCTGGTGCATAACCCAACAAAAAATGACCGTTTCATAAGCTGAGCAATGTAAAAAATTATTGAGCAGATAGCAAATATTATCGAGCACCATTGCTTTGGTTTCTTCGGTTACCAGAAACGGGTTGGCATCCCAGCACCAGTCTCCGTCCAAAAAGACACTGTGACAGAAATCTTGTTTTAACTGCTTACATACGGTTGTTTTGCCAACACCCATGGTTCCGCCGATGAGATAGATTGTTTTCATTTGATTTCTCCATGTGCGTCACACTTCAATTTTCGTCCATTTTCCGCCGCGGAACCGCGTCATGCAGAAGATAAGCCGCATCGTCTGGTCGCCGAACAGGCCAAGCCATGCACCGACTAACCCTAAGCCGCACGGGAAGCACAATACCCACGAAAGAAGCGGGCGGATGATGCCGATGCTCACAAACGAGGAGAGGGCTACAAATTTTGTGTCGCCCGAACCGCGCAGACAGCCCGAGTAGACGACCTGTGCCGTCTGAATATGGGTGGTGAACGCGATGATAATCATGATGACACCGCCCATGGCAATGACGCTTGCATCGTTTGTAAACAGCGAAACAAGGAAGTGCCGTGCAAAGATGAAGAGGAAAAACAGAACGGTAGACACACAAAATGCCATGCGCTGTCCCGCCTTGCCATAGATAATCGCCATGTCGGGACGCTTTTCGCCGAGGCTCTGTCCCACAAGCGACGATGCCGCAACACCAAGACCGTCGCCCGCCGCAAACGAAAGGTTGATAATGTTCATACAGATCTGATGCGCCGCAAACGGGATGGTGCCAAGTCCTGCAACGATTTTCGCATAGGTGAAAAAGCCGATGCGCATGAACACTTGCTCCACCATCGCACTGCCGCTGATGGAAACGAGTGATTTCATCGTGCGGCGGTCAAATCCCCAGCTCACATTGCCGCGCAGATCGAGAAAATGCGTGTGCCGGACAACAGAGAGGAGTGACATGCCGCATCCGACAATGTTGCCGATGACGGTTGCAATCGCCGCGCCGCGTACACCGAGCTCCGGGAAAATCCAGACGCCGTTGATTAGGAAGTAGTTGAAAATAACGTTTACCACGTTTGCAACGACGTTTGTGCGCATGGAAAGCTTTGTGTTGCCGCAACCGCGCTGTGCCGCGTTGATCGTAAGACTTATAGACATAAACACAATGCTGATCATCAGAATTTGAAAATATGCGGTCGCATCGGCAATCGTGTCAGAGCCTGCACCGGCAAACAGCAGAATCGGTTCCGCAAAGATCGTTCCGATAATTGCCATCAAAACCGACAGCGACAGACTCAGCATAAACGACTGGCGTAAGCAACGGTTTGCACCTTCGTGATCATTTTGTCCTTTTCTGCGTGCGCACACCGCCGTAACGCCTGCGTTGAGTGAAAAAATCACTGCCAGCAGAATGAATTTCGGCTGATTCGTAAGACCCACGGCTGTGATTGCCGCAGGGCCGATGCCGCCCACCATCATCGTGTCGATCGAGCCAATGAGACTCACAAGAATCGACTCGAGCGCGCACGGCCACGACATCCGGTACTGCCGTGCATACACTTCTTTGGAGGGCGGGAGCGGTTTGTCTGTCCGCTGTGAAGGCTTTAACATGTAGCGGACAGAGAAAAAGCGCGCAAGCAGCTTTTTCATCATCATAAAAACCCAATCCCCTTTGATCGCCGCATCTGTCTCTCTTTTTTAACGAGCGGCAAATATTGTTTTAACAATATTGTAACACACAAAAGAGAAACCAACAAGCGGTTTACAACACCGAATCGGTATGATATGATGGCAATAGAAACAAAAAAGGAGCAGTTTTTATGAAAAATCCGATTATTTTAGATACAGATCCCGGCATTGATGATGCCGTTGCGATGATTGTTCTGCATCATTTCTGCAAAGAGCGTGCCCGGCTCATTGTGGCGGGATACGGCAATATCAAAGCGGAGCAGACAGTCAAAAACGCCTTGATGATGTGCGAGCTGTTAGATATGGATGTGCCCGTTTTACCGGGTGCGGTTGTGCCGCAGATGCGAGACTATGAGGACGCCGCTCATATTCACGGCGCAGACGGTTTAGGCGGCATGGCGCTCGGTACCGTGACAAAGGCGCCGCTTGCAAGCGATGATTTTTTGAAGACGCTCTATGACACGATCAAAGAAGCCGGAACGGTCGATTATATCACATTGGGACCGCTTACAAACTTGGCGCTTCTGTTAAAACGATATCCGGATGTCACGTCCCACATTGCACGTGTTGTGACAATGGGCGGCGGCATTGCGTGCGGCAATGTGACGCCGCATGCGGAGTTTAACATCCACTGCGACGCGGAAAGCGCCGACGAGGTGTTTGCATCCGGACTGCCCGTGGCACTCGTGCCGCTTGATACAACAAACCACGTCGCATTTTCGATGGAACAGATTAACGCATTGGCAGACGTGCACACACCGCTTGCATCGCTGATGCAAAAAATCCTGACGGCAAACTACGAAAACTGCACGCGCTACGGTGAGGAAGGTTCCACGATGCACGATTCGACCGCCGTGCTCTACTATCTGTTCCCTGAATATTTTAAAACCATACAGTGCGGCATCACGGTTGACTGCGGTGAGCGATACGGCAAAACGCAGATCACCGACAGCCGAAATAACGTCACACTGATTCAAAGCGGCGAGAGCGAAACGCTGTGCAAACTCATTCTTTCGTGCATCACAGCCGAAGGTCGCTCATGACCGCGCCGTCAGAGATGCGGATCTGACGCGGCGCCGCGGCGGCAACAGCCGGATCGTGCGTGATGAGGATGAGCGTCGCACCGTTTTTCCAAAGCTCGGTCAATAGCTTCATCACCTCTGCGCCGGACGCACTGTCGAGGTTACCGGTCGGCTCGTCTGCTAAGATGAGCGGCGGTGCACCTGCAACGGCACGCGCAATTGCCACACGCTGCTGCTGTCCGCCGGAAAGCTCTGCGGGCAGGTGGTGCATCCGGGTCGAAAGTCCCACGCGTTTTAGTGCGTTTTGCGCGAGTTTGTGCCGTTTTTCCCTGGAAATGCCGCGGTACCGAAGCGGAAGCTCGACGTTTTCGAGCGCAGTCAAACACGAAATCAGGTGAAACCCCTGAAACACAAAACCGATTTTTTCGTTTCGGATGTGGCTTAACTCTTTTTCGGACAGTGCAGATACGTCCGCGCCGTCGAGCAGATATGTGCCGCTGTCGGGCGTGTCCAGACAGCCGAGCAGGTTCATCATCGTCGTTTTTCCCGAGCCGGAGCTGCCCGAGATCGTCACAAATTCGCCCGGATCAATTGTGAGGTTTAAATCGTGAAGCACCGGCACCGATAAGCCGTGTGATGTATACCGTTTTTGCACATGAGAAAGTGAAAGCAATGGTTTCATGGCGGTTCCCCCTTTTTGCTTATTTTTCCCCCGGATTTTTCTGCTATGCATAAAACAAAGGAGGTTTTTTACTCAATGAACAAGCAGCCGAACATTCTCTTTTTGATGACCGATCAGATGCGCGGTGACTGCATGGGCTTTGCCGGACATCCGAACGTCAAAACGCCGTATCTCGATTCGATCGCGTCGACGGGCCATTTTTTTGAACACGCATACACCACCTGTCCTTCATGTATCGCGGCACGCGCGGCGCTCATGACAGGACTGTACCCCGCTCACAACGGACGCGTCGGCTATCAGGATGGCGTGCGCTTTGACTTTCCTGTCACACTCGCAGGCGAACTCACAAAAGCCGGCTATCAGACACAGTGTGTCGGAAAAATGCACGTCCATCCGCCGAGAAACCGTATGGGATTTGAAAACGTGCAGCTCCATGACGGCTATATCGCTTATTACCGCCGCAGTGACACGCCGTCGTGTTATACACAGGAGAATGCCGACGATTATTTCCACTGGCTTAAAAACGAAAAGGGAATTGATGCTGATGTGACGGCAACCGGTGTCGAGTGCAATTCATTCGTTGCCCGTCCATGGATTTATGACGAGGAGAGCCATCCGACGAACTGGGTGGCACGCGGCTGTCTTGATTTTTTAAGACAGCGTGACCGTGACAAGCCGTTTTTCCTGTTTGCATCGTTTGTGCGGCCGCATCCGCCGTTTGACGCACCGGCTTGCTATTTCGATATGTATAAAGATATTGAGATTATACCTCCTGTTGTCGGTGATTGGGCGGATAATGAAACATATCTGCGCACGGGACGTGTGTATGACAGCGCAGAGGGCCCGGCAGATCCGGAGCTGATGCGGCAGGCGCAGATCGGCTACTATGCGTGCATCACCCATCTTGACCATCAGATCGGGCGGATTTTGCAGGCGCTCGAACGGGAGTGTCTGTTAAACGATACGATCATCCTGTTTACATCTGACCACGGTGAACTGCTCGGTGATCATCACACCTATCGGAAAATCCGTCCGTATGAGGGCAGTACGCACATTCCGTTTTTCATCCGCGTACCGGGACTCGGTACACCGCAGACGCACAAAGGTGTCATGTGCCTCGAGGATATCATGCCGACACTCATTGATCTTGCGGGCGGACAGATTCCCGACACACTCGACGGCCGTTCGCTTGTCCCTGTTCTGCGCGGGGAAACGGACGCAGTGCATCCGTTTCTGCACGGCGAGCACAGCGGCGGTACAATCGGAAATCAGTACATTGTCACCGAAACGGACAAATTCATCTGGTTTATGGAGAGCGGAAAAGAGCAGTATTTCCTGTTGAGCGAAGACCCGCACGAGCTTCATGACCGAATCGATGATCCTGCCTGCAAAGACCGGATCGACGAACTGCGCGCCATGCTTGTGCACGAGCTTGCCGGCAGAGAAGAGGGCTATTCCGACGGGGAGAGGCTCATTGCAGGACAAATGCAAAAAAGCGTCCTGACGCGGTGACGTCAAAACGCTTTTCATTTGCAAATATCGTTTAGTTTACATCCGGGAGCGATTCCACAAATGCACACAGCGCATCAAAATCGCCGTGTTCGAATGAGGAAAGGTCGGTGTTGTTTTGGTTGATGAGATGTTCTGTCAGGAAAAACAGCGAGATGCCGGCTTTTGCCGCCGCCATGTCTTCGACCGTGTCGTTGCCCACAAGCAAACATTCGTCCGGCTGTTTATTGCATTTTTTAAGCACTTCGCGGTAGTAATCCGGGTTCGGCTTTGTGAATGAAAAATCCTCATAGGTGGAAATGAGCGAAAAATCATCCGGCGAAAGGCCTGCCCAGCGGATGCGTTCGAGTGTTGCGGCCCGCGGGAACAGCGGCGTTGTTGCCAGAACGAGGGTGTAGCCTTTTTCCTTTAAGCGTGTGACACACTGTTTTGCGCGCGGGTCGGGTGTGACAAAATCGCCGATTTTGCAGAATTCGTGTTCATAAAAGGATGTGAGCAGTTCTTTTTTGCCGGCGATGGCGTCGCCCATCGTTTCGTTCAGCACGTTCCAGCAGCGCGCTTCGTTTGTCATGCTGCCGTCGTTTTTCATCATGGCTTTTGTTGCCGTCCAGATCGCACCGATCATCGCCTGTGCATCGAGCGAAAGCGACGCACATTTTTTCCCCAATGCGTCGAAGTATGCTTTCATGAAAAATTCCTGATCCATGGGCAGAAGTGTGCCGTCTAAGTCAAATAAAATCGTGGTTTTCATGGTGGTTCCCCAATCGTTTTTGTTTTTCAGTGTAGCACAGTTTTTAAAAGCCTGCAAGCATGCTTTTGTAAGGACATATTTTATTCATATTTTATCTGAATGCTATTGACAATTCAGTGTCAGTGCGCTATCATAAAATAAATTATAGGATAAGAGGAGGGTATGTTACGATGGATAATCAACAATTCCCGAATAACAACAACAATAACAACCAGTATCAGGCACCGCAGTACCAGCAGCCGCAGTATCAGCAGGCTCCGCAATACCAGCAGCCGCAGTACCAGCAGGCTCCGCAGTATCAGCAGCCGTATGGACAGCCGCCGATGAACCAGCCGGGCAAAGGCTTGGCAATCGCTTCGCTCGTTTGCGGCATTGCAGCATGCGTGTTCTTCTGGTTTGGCGTTTCTGCTTTCATTTCTCTGCTGGCAGGTATCGCAGGTATTATTCTGGCAGTCAATGCGAAAAAACAGGGCTTTGTCGGCGGTATGCTGACCGCAGGTCTTGTGTTGTCGATCATCGGCACTGTTGTCGGCGGCATCGTATTTGTCGCTTGTGCAGTAGTCATCGGTTCGATCGGCTGTGCAGCAAGCAGCCTTCCGCTGTATTATTGATTGAGAAACAAGCAATGAAAAATAAGGCATACGGCACACGTATGCCTTATTTTTTCTTGTATGAGTAAGGAGATTTTTTCATGTGCCCTTCATTGTCCTTGTTCGGCTATTCCATTCCGACATACGGCATCTGTGCGCTGATTGGCGTGGGTGCCGCGTTTTTGATCGCTTTTTTGCGGGTGCGAAAATCGCCCGCACATTCAGCTGAGGACACGATGTTCATGCTTTTGTATGGCATGGTCGGTGTATTGGCCGGTGCAAAGCTTCTCTATTTAATTCAGGTGTCGCCTGCATTGATTCGTGATCTGCCGCTGTTGTTTTCCGATGTGCAGACGTTTTCGGCGCGGTATCTTTCGGGTGGATTTGTGTTTTACGGCGGACTGATCGGCGGTATTGCGGGTGCGATGATCTATTGCCGGCAGTTTAAGCTGCATCTGTTCGATTATGCAAATCGTCTGATTGTCATTATTCCCGTGTTTCACGGCATTGGCCGAATCGGCTGCTTTTTGTCGGGCTGCTGTTATGGGATTCCGTGTGATCCGCCGCTCGGGATTGCGTTTTCGCATTCACAGATTGCGCCAAACGGGATACCGCTTTTTCCGGTGCAGCTTTTGGAGGTATGCACAAACCTGATTTTGTTTGTCCTGCTGCTGTGGCTTACAAACAGAAAGCAATGCAAGCGGTCAGACGGCGTGGCGTTTTATCTTTGCTATTATGCCGTGGCACGCTTCCTGCTCGAATATCTGCGCTATGACGATGCAGAACGCGGATTCATCGGCTTTTTGTCCACCTCACAGTTTATCAGCCTGTTTATTTTTGCGGCAGGAATCCTGCTGTTGTTAAAAGGCGACGCACTCGTTTCGTTTTTGGAACGAAAACTGAAAATCTGAAGAAAACGCACCGGTTTTCCGGTGCGTTTTTTCGCTTTATGCATCTGCCCGCCAGATATGGAGCGTGTGCGACGGCTCTGCATATAAAATGAGTGTGAAGTTTAAAACATGTTCGCTGTCTGCTGGTGAACGGTCAACATATGCGTACCATCCGGATGACCGGACAGACGAGGGGAGCGGTACATCATATGCGATTGCGTTGTCACAGGAGGAAAGCTGTGTATCGTCCATCGGCAGAGGAGAAAAGCGCGGGTCAGCTTTGATGCTGGATTCGACGGTACTTGCCGCGGCTTCGTCATAGGTGATACAGGTGTATTCGATGCCGTCGCCGTGGAATCCGCCGTGTGTGTCGATGTGACGCGTGACGGTGCCATATTCGGTCAGGCTCTTTTGAAGTAATAAAAACGAATCACTATGGGAAACGATACCGCATCCGGTGAGAACCAGACACAAAAGCAGACAGAAAAAGAATGTGCACAACCGTTTCATTCGGATTCCTCGCTTTCGGGGAGAAATGTGAGGATATCACCCGGCTGGCAGTCGAGCGCGGCACAGATTTTGTCGAGTGTTTCGAGCTTTATCGCCTTGGCGCGGCCGTTTTTTAAAATCGAAAGGTTTGCAAGTGTGATGCCGACGCGGTTTGCAAGTTCGGTGACACTCATTTTCTGCTTGGCGAGCATCACGTCAATATTGATTTGAATCATCGCAAAACGCCTCCTTTCAGATTGTCAGCGCGGCATCTTCGTGTAAAACGGCGGCTTTCTGCGTAAAATAAGCGAGGGTGCGCGCAACAATCACAACGCAGATGCCCGCAAAGCAAATCCCCATTGCGGCAAGGAAAACGGACGGATGACTCATAGAAAGCAGGAACAGCACCACGTTCCCTGCAAAAAAGAACACGGTATCTGCGGCGGCAAGGTGCGCAATCGTCAAAAGCCGGCGCGCATTTTGATGAGAAAAGGCGTTTTCTTTTCCGATTGCCGCGGCAATCGCACCGCCGCAGCAGAGCACGGCGTAGCAGGGAAGCGCAGAGATCCACAAAAAGATCATCCAAGGCCAGAATGCACCTGCAAATTCCGGAAATTCGCGGCAGACAGAGGATGCAAGTGTCGGGATGACGTAGAACAAAACAGCAGTTCCGCACAAGCCGATGCCGATGATAACGGCAAACAGCCACAGTGCCATGGTTTTGGGTTTCATAAACATGACCTCCTTTTGCCTTTTATTATAACCGAGTTTTTTCGTTTGTCAATATAAATTTATCGTTTTGCGATAAATAATTTTCGCAATACAAAAAACAAAGACGAGTGACAAAACATCCGCTGTGGATTTTTCCTCTCATTTGTGCTATACTCAAACGCGAAAGAGCTTGATTTGGGGTGAAGCGTATGGGGCAGCGGATCACCGCGTGGGTGAAAAAGGAACTGATTTTGGTGCTGTCGTTTCTCTGTGCGGCGGTGTCGTGCTTGTTTGTGCCGCCGAGCAGAGCGTATTTTGATTATATCGACTGGTCCGTGCTTGGACTGCTGTTTTGTTTGATGGCGGTGGTAGCGGGCCTTTCGGCGAGCGGGTTATTCAACCGGATGGCGCAAGTACTGTTAAGCGGGCAGAAGAGCATTCGGCTGCTGTGCATGAGTCTGGTGCTTTTGCCGTTTTTCACGTCCATGTTTATTACAAACGATGTTGCACTCATCACGTTTGTACCGTTTGCGATTCTGATTTTGTCGCTGTGTGAAGCCAGACAGACGATTCCGTATGTTGTTGTGCTTCAGACGATTGCCGCCAACACCGGCAGTATGGTGCTTCCGTTCGGCAATCCGCAGAATCTGTTTTTATATGCGTCGTATTCGTTCTCGTTCTGGGACTTTTTCAAAACGGTGTTTCCGTTTGGCGTGTGCAGTCTGGTGCTTTTGATGGCGGGTGTGTTTGTGATTAAAAATCAGCCGGTATCGGTTTCGGTCGGTACATCGCCTGCGCCGCTTCAAAAACGGTCGCTCTTTTTGTTTTTGGTGCTGTTTGTTCTGTGTCTGCTGTGTGTGCTGCGGCTGTTTCGGACAGATGTGCTGGTGGGGATTATGATACTGTGCCTGCTCATTTTTTCCCGGCAGACATTTAAGCAGGTCGATTACAGTCTGCTTGTGACGTTTATCTTTTTCTTTATTTTTTCGGGCAATATGGGACAGATCCCGGCGGTGCGCGACCTGCTTTCCTCCATGCTTTCTGCAAATCCGATGCTCACTGCCGCGGCCGCGAGCCAGGTGATCAGCAATGTGCCGGCAGCTGTTCTGCTTTCGGGATTTACGCAAAACGGTGCTGCGCTGCTTGTCGGCACAAATATCGGCGGACTCGGCACACCGATTGCGTCGCTTGCAAGTCTTATCTCGTTCAAGCTGTACTTAAAGAGCGAATCACCTGACACAAAGCGGTTTACAGGACTGTTTTTTGCGCTCAACGTGCTGTTTTTGGCAGTGATGATTCTGCTTTCGTTTGTTATACACGCAATCTAAACCACACTACAGGAGGATGAATCAATGGAATGGATGCATAATGCGCTCATGGTGATCGGCAACGCGGCGATTATTCTGTTTGAGCTGATTGGTGTGCTCGTACTTGTGGTGACGGGCATTCAGGGTGTGATTCACTATATAAAACGAGATCCGCTCACGCGGCTAAAGCTTGCGGAGGGCATGGCAATGGGACTTGAGTTTAAGCTTGGCAGTGAGATTCTGCGTACTGTGGTGGTGCGTGATTTAAGTGAAATCTTAATTGTCGGTGCGATTATTCTGCTGCGTGCGGCGCTGACGTTCTTGATTCACTGGGAGATCAAAAATGTCAAAAAGGAAGTTGCTGTAGAGCAAGAGGCGGAGACTGTATTGGAAAAACGGGAAGAAACAAAATAATATCAAATAAAAAACAGCGGGAACCGTTTCCCGCTGTTTTTTTATCCTGCGTGACTATCTTCGCTCGTAATCGATGGCGATAATTTTGCATGTTCTTTTTGATTGAATTTTAAGATGGCTTTTCCTTGTTCGATGTAGAGCGCCTGTTGTTCCGGGGTAAGAGATTCAAAAATACGCAGAAGCTCTTGCTGATTTCTGGTGTAAGAGCGATTTCGCTGGAAATCTAAAAGATAATCGGTTGAAACATCAAAATAAGAAGCCAACAATTTCAGCGTTTCGAAATCGGGTTCGCTATACCCTTGAATATAGCCGCCTAAAGTAGAAGCGGCGATGTTTAATGTTTTGGCTAGCTCCTTTTGCGTCATATCGCGTTCATCGAGCAGGTTTCTCAAAATTTCTCCTAAGTTCATGTTATCAACTCCTTTTATTATTGTAAAAGGAGTTGATGGTTCAAACTTTTTTGAACTAGAATAACGTTGACAAAACGAAAAAATAGTAATATAATGAAGGCAAATTACCAAGGGGAGGAAATATTATGAAGTTCAAAAAGCTTTGTGCAGCCATTGTTTCCTTGTCGCTCGCAGGAACACTGGCAGCCATTCCGGCAATGGCAAAAGAACCTGTTTCGGTTCGATATAATTTGCCGGAGTCGATCAAAATCGGGGAAACACTCCCGGCATCAATGGGCGAATATGAGTGTATCGCGTATTTTGACCACTTAGATCCGAGTCAGCCGGGGATTTATTATCACACAGCGGATGAGCAGGATCTGTACTCGATGTTTTATCCGTCGCATCTAGGGGAAGGACCTTATGCATCCATTGATGAAAACGGCACGGCACAAGCGATTATTATGTTTACTCCAGAATATCAAACAGCCTATGCACCGGGTAAGCTGTCATTCGATTTTGCATATGCATATGGGGATGGCAGTTGGGATGATGCGCCGAATGAAGATGAGTATATTTCAGTCGGTGAACCGTTCACCGTTACAGTGGAAGAACCTGTGATTGAGACGAATGCGCCGGAATATGTGAAAGCAGGCAGTACCCTTCGGTTTACCACAGAATTGACCAACACCGCACTCGAAAACAGAGATACAGCTTACTATCTGGATGAAAACAATTATGATGAAAATGGATGGCTGAAAATGGACTCTTCCAATTTCGACCTCCTGCATAAAATCGCCTATCTGCCGTGTGTGGAAGTAGTGGAAGGACAGGAGATTGTCAAACAGTCCGAACAGGACTATTCTAATACACTGCATTCTGCCGAAACGCTGACGTTTACCGGCACAGGTACTGTCACACTGAAAGTTACCTACAAACAGTTTGCTACATGTTGGAGTTGTAACTCAGTATTCGTTTCCGAGGGGAATCCTACTGGAGAATACCGGACGTACAATCCGGAAACGCTCATCACACTTCATGTAACAGAAGATGGAATCGCACCTGCACCGGAAACGGACAAAGAGGAGCTTAAACAGATCATCACGGAATATAGTGACCTCAGTGCAGCAGATTATACCGCAGAATCGTTTGCAGCATATGAGGCGGCATTCAAACAGGCGAAAGCAGTTTTTGAAAATCCGGATGCAACGCAGGAGCAAGTTGACGCGGCGATGACAGCGCTCAAACAGGCGGTGGCACAGCTTAAACCGGCAGAAACTTCAGAGACAGATCCGGAGGACGGCAAGGAAGAAACAGAATCGCCGGATACTGGGGATGAAAACGTATTTACAGGTGCCATTCTTTTAACCTGTGCAGCTCTGGGTGGCGGAAGCTTGATGATGTACAGAAGAAAACGATCTTCATAAAAAATGAACCTGTCCGTTTGGACAGGTTCATTTTGCTTTTGTAATTCTTTATTTTTTAACCACCAGATGATAAACGGAAAGAATGGCGGCGTATAGGAGGGCTGCAACCGGCCAGATCAGCCATGTTTGGCCCCATCTGCCGGTGAGAAAACTGACGGTGAGATACAGCGCAGTGGTCAGCAGCCAGTAGACGGAAGAAAGTGCTTCTTCCTGTTTGCTGCATTCTTCTTGTTTACTGTTTTCTGTCTGCTCAGGCTGGAATTCACCTTCTTTGAGCAGTTTTTGCATACTTATATACCGAACACCCACTACAATAAAGCAGGAGGCACCGATTCCGGCGATAAGCATGGTGACACATAATAAGCAGATGAGCAGAAATACGTTTTCCAAAAAAGCGCCCACTAAGAGCGGAATTGGCGACAGGATGCAAATACAGGTGCCAATGATGTTTCCTTTGACATATGTGGGGAAATAGGCGGCTTTCCGTTCATTTACCATGCCGGTAACACCGTATTCGGATTCAAACGGTCCTTTTTCCAAAAAGGTGAACGGTGTGTTTTGAAATCCGCAGAAGATGAACAATGCCACTGCAATCGTCACGATCACAAGGAGAAGCGGGACACCGATTGCAGCTGCGGCACTTTCGGAAATTTTTATAGCAGGAGATTCGGATGCCGCACTCAAAATAAGCAGCGGAATCGGCGAAAGAATACACAAAAATGTTGCGAACGCAATCTGGACAGAGGCTTTTTTTCGCTGTGCGAGATAGACGTTGGCTTGTTCGAGTGTGACGTGCGGCAGCGGAGAATCGGATACCTGCTCGGTAAATTCTTCGGCTTCCATTTCATCTTTTAACAAGTAGTCGGTGGATACACCGAACAGCTCACTTAACTGAAGAATTTTTCCGATATCGGGAACCGTTTGAGCACCTTCCCATTTGGAAACAGCCTGACGGGACACGTTTAATTTCTCTGCCAGTTCTTCTTGTGACCAGCCGTTCTTTTTTCTGAGTTTGATAATTTTTTCAGCTAAAATCATTTGATTCACCCCGTTTGTTTGATTAAGGAATCGTCCTCGTTTGCGTTTAGTATAGCATAGCGGGCGGTTGCGTGCTACCATGTAAAGCTGTCAATTTGTAAATTCGAGGTTGCAAAACGGGTGAAATCGGGCAATGGCAGCGAAAAAGCTGTATGTAAGAGAAAAACGAACCTGTCCAAACGGACAGGTTCGTTTTTTATAAATTGTTTGTGTGTATCGTTACAGTATCAGCAGGCGCGACTATTCGGAGAGAATAATCTCCGCCGCGTTTGATACTGCCGCTGTTTTTAACGCAGAGCCGCTTACAAGATGTTCTTGCGTATCGGAAGAACATCTTCGTCTGTTTGGCTTTAATGCCCTGCCACCGCCAGCGAGGTAATCAGTCCAAACAGCGCGATGAGCGCCACAACGCCGAGTACGATAATCAACAAGCAGAATGTCGAACGTGCATAGTTTCTCAAATTGATGTTTCTTGTTCCGCCGAACGAGAAAATCAGAATCAGAATAAAACCGATGAACGGGATTGCAAACAAGAGCTGATAGCCGAAATATCCCCACATGCCGATCGGTGTATAGTCTTTGGATGGATCATAGTTTCTGATCGGAATATGGAAAGGCTGATTTCCAGCACTGTACGGCGGCTGATTTCCCGGGCCGTAATTCATCGGCTGCGGTTGCGGCTGTGCGTATTGATTGGGTGTCTGCCAGGTATTTTGCGGGTACTGGGGTGCGCCGTAGTAATTTGTGTTTTGATTAGGGACTTGTACCGGTGCTGTAAAGGTGTCTTGCGGCATGGTTCCCTCCGCTTCACAGCCTGCTGTCTGCTGCATCTGTGAATTTTGCAGCGATACGCCGCACTGGTCGCAGAATGTTGCGCCTTCTTTGATATTTGCTCCGCAATTTGGACAATACATCATAAATTCCTCCTGATAATCCATTGATATTACATTGTTTATTTGATGATTACAGCGTGTTCGCTGTAATGAAATCCTATGTTAAATCGATCCACTGGACTCTTGGGTTTTCCTGCATGAACGCATCTTCTTCGGCAGATCCCATCATAAAATCGTACTCCGGCAAATATGTCGATTTGATCTGGTAGTTCTCCATACTGATGCGTCTGCAGTCATAAATGCCTGTTCCGCGCGACACAAGCAGCGAATACAGTCCGTTTCCGTCCTTCGGCAAACATGCAATCCATACAGACTGTGCACCCGGAAGCTCGATCGCCTGAGGATCGTTGCTGTCTGTTCGATAGCTGTAAAACTTGCAGTCCATAATCATAAACGGTCCGTCTCCACCTTCTGCGCCGACGATCAGTTCTTTGATGCCGTCCTGATTTAAGTCCTGATAAAAATATTTGATCTTTCCGGTGTAATCAAAGTCGTTTTCAAACGTATATCCCGGCTGTTTTTGTCTGATCGCTTCAAGAACAGCTGCATACGTTTCATCAAATGTGACTTCATCGCTTTCTTCAGAAGAAACCGCTTCCTGTGAGGAGGTGTTTTCTTCCTCTGTACCTTCTGTGTCCGGAAGCGATTCCTGCGGCTGATCGTCGGCAACGCTTGAACTGATTTCTGTGCCAAAATCCGGTGTGCCTGCCTGTGTGCTGATGTAGTAAGCTGTTCCCGCAGCACCGCCGATTACGGCGATTCCGGTTAAAACCGCGACTGCTTTTCCTGCCACGGTATGTAAGAATCCTTTTTTGGCGATTCCCATTGCAACCTGTTTTCCGCCTTCCAGGATGTTTTGTGAGGCGGCTGATTTGACAGCGGAAAATTTTTCTGCGCCTGTATGGGAAATGAGATGCTGTGCGGTTTGGCTCTGTGCCGCCGCCAGCAGCCCGTCTGCGGATAAGAACGCCTTTTCCTTGCCGAGCAGCAAAAGCAGCAGCGGAAGTGCCGGCAGACCGTAGAGCTTGTAACCTTTGCGCTGTAATTCTTCTGCTTTTTTCTTCAGGTTCTTCCGGCCATAATTTAATCGGGATTTTACCGTATTTTCCGAACAGCCAAGTGCCGCCGCAATTTCTTTGATGGGGATTCCCTCGATCTCATACATCAAAATGCAGACTCTTTGCTCCTCTCAAAGTGCGTTGATCATTTCGTGTACCAGCTGCTGGGTTTCACGCTTGCTGTAAGAAAGCTCCGGCTGATAGTCGACCGCTTCGTCTTCGATTTCATATTCAAAAGGCTCTTCTTCATCGTTGACTGCGATGTCAGAAAACAATAACGGATTTTTTTCTGCAGTCTGTTTTTCGCCAGATTGCCAACGATCACGCCGAACCATGCAGGGAACGTTTCCGGATTTTGGAGCGTATCCAGCTTGTCAAACGCTTTGATATATGCATCCTGCAAAATATCCTGTGCCGCCTGCTCATCCTTGAGATATTTTAACGCGAGATAGTATTTGTTTTTATAGGTGCTTTCGTATAAAAACTGAAAGCCTTCCTCCTTTCCCGCTTTAGCGAGTGCTACTGCCTGCGTGTAGTTCATTTTTATTTTTTCCCTCCTGATTGTTGCTCTTCCTGATATTGCGAAACATTTTTTTCTTTTGCTGCTGGTTTTCTGTGTATTCGTCCATTCCTTTTTTAAACAGACATACAAACCATTGAATCATACTGTTTTTCGTTCATCTCACCTCGCTTTACACGACTATGACAGATGAACTTCCAAAAAGGTTTTATATTTTCGAAAAAAAATTAAAAAAATTTTTTTCAGTGCATCATTTCAGCTTTTTTCATTAGAAACTTGCACTGTTAAAGGATTTTTGGCAGGTGCAAATTCTCTTTTTCTGGGGTTTTACGAATGATTGCTGTCACTGAAAATCCGAAAAGAGAATGGACCGGACAATATGGGTCAAATTTCCCGTGTTTTCGTTTCCTTTATACAAAAATCCCCAATAAACTAGTATATCCTTTTCAACAAAAAGTCAAGGCTTCAGAAAGATTCCCAGGAAAGGGAGCGGGCTAAGCCCGTTTGACATATTAACTTTCGACACGAGTACGTTTATTTACATAAAAGAAAAGAGTCCGAACGCGGTGCCTAAGGCACATTGATTCGTCGCGGGCTCTTGATTCCTTATAAAATAAAAAGCCTGCGGTCGCGGCGGCTAAGCTGCTTTGATTTCCGCAGGCGGGCTAAGCCCGTTTGACATATTGACTCTCGACACGAGTATGTTTAT
>CASGAN010000016.1 GCA_949299455.1 uncultured Oscillospiraceae bacterium | reverse complement strand
GTCAGACCGTACCAACGTGACGTGACACGTGCCGCTAATAATATAGGGCTTTGCCCGCATATGAAATACCCCCGGCTTTGCCGGGGGATTTTTATTTTATAATATCAAATTATAAATTCGATTCATAGAGACGCAAAAGACCGATCAGAAGTAAATTCTCGTCATAGTGAATCGTATGCTTGCAAAAAGGAAGAACAACGCCCATTAAGCCACCGGTTGCAACCGCTGTCACCGGTTCTCCAAGCTCTTCCTGCACCCGATCAATCAGACCATCGATCATCGCAGCATTGCTGTAAACAGCGCCTGCTTTCATGCAGTCAATCGTATTTTTACCGATCAAATGCTGCGGCGGTTCGTCCAAGTTGATAAACGGAAGCTGTGCTGCACGCGCAGACAGTGCATCCATCGAAAGCCGAAGGCCCGGAATAATCACACCGCCAATGTAGTTGCCTTCTTTATCAATCACAGACATTGTTGTCGCAGTGCCCATATCAAAAATTGCCAATGGAGGACGGTACAGCGACAGCGCAGCTGCCGCATCCACCAATAAATCAGCACCCACCTGTGCAGGAATGTCCATTTTGATCTCCATATCAAGCTTCATTTGATTGGTGACGATCATGAACTGTTTTCCTGTGAGTACTTCCATTGTTTTGCCAAGGACATATCGAAGCTCCGGCACAACGCTCGAAATGATACCGCCTTCTACTTTCGAAAAATCAACCGATTTTTCTGAGAGGAGCAGGCGCAGATGCGAAACATATTCATCAATCGTTTTGTTTCGGTCGCTTGTCATGCGGAGGCTAAACTGCAATGTGCCGTCTTCGAATCCGCCGATCACTGTATTTGTATTGCCAACATCGAGTGTAAGAATCATTGTGCTGTCTCCTTTAAAAACGTTTGCTGCGTTTCATTGCGATTGATAACGGAACGGTGATTGCAGGAACCAAAATTGCCGCGGCAATCATTTCCGGCACACCGTTTGTTGCAACAACACCTAAGATTGCAGCCAATACTGCATCAATGGCAAGATTATTTGCTGCAGCATATGCATCTTTAAACAAGAAAAAGATCAAACTCATCACCAAAGCAGTGTTAACAAAAGCTCCGATAATACCTGCAGCGACCATGCCAATAACCTGTCCGCCTTTTAAGCGTTGGAACAGACGTTTGAGTCCCACATACACAGCCCATGCAATCGGACCGATCAGCATACGCGGCAAAAGAGAAATAACAATCGCCCACAGACTTCCGTGATCTGTACCGGGTACCGGAATCAAAGGAGAAAATGTAAACGAAAGAACACCGGGAACCATCGTATTTTTGATTAAGCTTGTGAGTCCAAAAACGAACCCCAAAAAAGCACCTTGTTTTGGGCCAAGCAAAATTGCACCGATGATGACCGGAATATGAAGAATGGTTGCTTTGATAAACGGCAGATCAATCAGTCCGATGGGTGTGCACGCCATCAAAATAATGATTCCTGTAAACAGTGAGAGTAAAACCAGACTGTACACACTGCTGTTTGACCGTTTTTGTCCCAGTTGGGACGTTTGCTGATTGTTCATCATAAAAAACCTCCTGCTGCTGTTCGTTTTTTCGATACAGCGCGAAAATAAATGATTTGAAAAAACATACGAACCGATGCTCTGTCATCCCGGCAGGGTATGGCGAGCTCTTTTTTGGGATGTTTTTCCCCTTACATTATACTCAACAATGAAAGCGATTGCAATACCTCAAAGCGTCGTTTACTTTTTCATTTTCATTTGTTATAATACACTCAAAAGGCTCTGCTTACAGAGCATGAAACGGAGCGAACATGGATGTTAAAAAATAAAACCGTTCTTCTCGGTGTGACCGGCGGCATCGCTTGTTATAAGGCGGCAGCGCTTGCTTCCGCACTTGTCAAACAGCACTGTAATGTGCATGTTATCATGACAGAACACGCAACCGAGTTTATCACACCGCTTACATTCGAACAGCTGACAGGCAACCGCACGGTTGTAGATACATTTGACCGCAATCACACCTTTCAAGTCGAACATGTGGCACTGGCAGATCAGGCAGATCTCATTTTGATCGCGCCGGCAACCGCAAATATCTTGGCAAAACTGGCGCATGGCATTGCAGACGATATGCTCTCCACAACGGTGCTGGCGTGCAACTGCAAAAAAATCGCCGCACCTGCGATGAACACCAAAATGTATGATAATCCGGTAACGCAGGATAATCTGAATACGCTGCGGCATTATGGATGGGAAGTGATCGAACCTGCAACTGGGCGTCTTGCCTGCGGTGCGGTCGGACGAGGCAAAATGCCCGAACCGGAAGTGCTTCTTGAAAGTGTGATGCATGCACTTGTCCATGAAAAAGATATGACCGGACTGCGTGTACTTGTCACGGCAGGTCCTACACAGGAAGCGCTCGATCCTGTGCGTTATCTGACGAATCATTCCACAGGTACCATGGGATATGCAATCGCACGCGCAGCGGCGGCACGCGGTGCAGAAGTTACACTTGTTTCGGGCCCGACTGCGATTCGTGCACCGCAATATGTGAATACCATCCCTGTCATTTCTGCACAGGAGATGTTTGATGCGGTGACCTCGCGGAGTGATGCACAGGATATTATTATCAAAGCGGCGGCAGTTGCAGATTATCGTCCGGCTGTTGTTTCGGATGAAAAAATCAAAAAACGGTCCGACGAATCAGACGCTGTGCTTCCGTTAATGCGCACAGCCGATATTCTTGCATGGCTCGGTGAACACAAGCCGGATGGTCAGTTTTTGTGCGGATTTTCCATGGAAACACAGAATTTGATTGAAAATTCTAAAAAGAAACTCGAGAAAAAACATCTTGACCTGATTGCGGCAAACAGCATCAAAGAGGAAGGCGCGGGCTTCGGCACATCCACGAACCGGATTACGCTGATTTCAAAAAATGATATGGAAGCGCTCCCGCTGCTTTCAAAAGACGAAACCGCGCATCGTCTGCTGGATCAAATCATGAAGCTTCGCGCATAAGAAAAACAGCAATAGCAAACGCTCCCTCGATTTTATCGATGGAGCGTTTTTGTATCTTTGATTGTTATACACGAACGATTGTGCACACGAATCGCTCACCAAAGATGGTTCGGCCGCTTGCATGCAATGCGGCATGAACCGTTCCTTCAAACGATTCATCGTAAGACAGCACAAATACTGCCGATTCGTTTTTAGCTTTTTCCTCAGAAAGCGGAAGAACGTTCACACATGCGTTTTCGGCAATCAACTGCACCTGACCCTGACCTTCTGCTGCAAGCCACAGTGCATCGGTGGTATTCTGCATGGTCAGATGAACGGTAAACGCTGTGTTTTTCGGGATCTTCACACATCCGCCGTTGTTCACCTCAAACACCTGCTCGTTCGTTTTGATCTGAGCAGAGGAAATAAATCCATCCAAATAACGCGGCGAGCAGCCTGCTGCATCCATTCCGCCGGTTTCCGTCAGCGGTACATCGGCAGAAGTACAGCCGAAACTTTCATCACAAAACGCAATGGTTTCTTGCTTGCGGATCGCGTCAAACAGTGCAGGCTGAACACTTTGATACACAGAACGCAGTCCATCTGCATGCAGATCTCTGTCGATTTTGATATATTGTGCGGGTGATTTCAAAGCAGGCGCATGAATGAAGCGATCTGTATATTCACGAATCACTTTCGTAACAGGACGATCGCTTCCGTCCGGATCAATAATACCGAAATCACTGTTTTCGCCTTGACGATAGCCGCCAAACCACCACCAGCAAAATGCCCCGGCTGTATGACCTGCCAACAGCATATCGAAAAATGCACGATAATAGGAGGCTTGTCTATTGCGCATCACAGTGTTGTCATTGAAGTTTGAACCAGTCCAGATCGACTTTCCAAATTCCATCCACTGAATCACAGTATTTTTCTTTGCATAACGCGCATAGGTATTGGTAAATACGCCTTGCCAGAGGCTGTTGATATCATCCGAGAGCGCATAACTCTCCGGCGAAAGCGTGTCCACACCGCTCGCCATGGCGTCATAGTCATATCCGTAAATGCCCGGATCGACCAGCGGAATCGTCGAAGCATCGCCGGAACGCGCACTGATTAAATGATTTTTATCAATGGAACGAATAAAATCACATGCGGCAACATGTGCGCGGCGAACTTCCATATCAATGCAGCACCGATATGCTGCCGCCATTTTGGTATGTGCGCCGTCGTGCCGCAGCTGATCATCGGACAAACCGATGACTTCACCGGCTTCATTGCGGGGAAGTGCACATCCAAACAATGATTCTGCACGTTCTTCACTGCCATATCGGTTTTTGATAAAGAACCGCCACGCCGCATCGAATGATTTTCTGCCGTTAAAGTTTCCGTAGCACGGCTCGTATGTGCCGACATACCGCTCCCATGCAATATCATAGCCGACGATTGTATCATTTTCATCAAAATGATACGTTTTGATCATCGCTTCCACTTCTTCTTTCGAGAAGTCAAACGGGTTAGCATGCGGACGAATCGACAAATTGACATATAATCCGTGCGCCTGACAACGGCTGATTAAATGGAGCATATTGCTCGACGAAACCGACGGATCAAAGTAATAGAAAATAGAAACTGCATTCATCCCGATTGCACGGATACGCGAAAGATCGCGTTCGATGACATCCGGATCATAGGAGAAGGAAGAAACGTAGTGCTCAAACGCATAGAAATCATCGAGTGTTGCGTCATAGCATGGCATATAGTTGACGCCAAAGAAATGCACCGGTTTTCCGTCGATCATGATTTCGTTATCGGTTGGATGAAGCGATGCAAATCTGCGTTCTTCCACTGGTTTTGGATGATAGACAGAAACAGAATGAACGATCCGGTCTTTTGTCACGCTGTCTTTTACAAGAGTGACGCAAACAGCGCCTTCCGCCGGTGTAAACGGCATTGCCGCGCGCAGATATGAAAATCCATTCTGTTCGGATACGACTGTACTACCAGAAAGCGGCCAAACCTGCTCGATGCCGGGTGCGCTTACGTGAATTTCATATCCGGACAAATCTGTTCCAGGTTTTACACTGCACAGCGCGCCAACCGTTCCGTTTGTCTGTTCTTCTTGATAGATGAACGAATCTGTGCCACCCTCCACAAGCAGAACCGGTGCACACATCGCATCTACCGCCTGCATGACAAAATCAATGCCGCCGTTTAAATAAAACGATTCATCATTCACCGTAAACACTGTGAGTGCAGAACCGTTTAACGCATATGGGCGGGGAGAGGTACCACGGTTTACAATCATATACGCCAAAAATCCGCTCTGCAGTCCGTCTGCACCGATGGTTTCAATCAGCGGAATGAAACGGGAACGGCGGTTGTGGTCGACGCCAAGTCCCTGTGCACGCGGCGAGAATGAATAGATCTCAGAAGCATCCGGAACCGGTGCGTAAGAAAGAATCGATTGCTTTTCATACACTCGCGCCGATTGCATGTTGTTCATCGGGAAAAAGTGATACTGCGGGCATAGTCCGTCCACTGCGATTTTCGCAGGTTTTAAAAACGGAATGGTTCCTGCGCACAAATCAGCAATATAGAAACTGTGCTCGCCTGCACAGGAGTACGCATGGGAAAGCGCATGACCAAACTGAATTTTTTTGACTTTTCTAAAATTGACAAGCGGTGGAATTTCACCTCGTTTTCCGTTCATGCAGGTAAAATCATGCGCATCGAGCATCGAAAACGAGAAAGTCGGTTTCGGTGTGACGCAGGCACGATAAATCAAGCCGTCCTCTTGAATCAGCTTAATCGTGATAATTCTTGTCTGTGCGTCTGCACAATGGAAAAAGCCGATCACGTTTTCGTCGTTTTCAAACGACACCGGCGCTTCAAAGCTTTCATTGATATAAAAGCGATCTGTATACCAGCGCAGACAGTGTGAAAACGATTCATGCGCAACAACCGACAGGGAAGCAGTCAATTCTACTTCCTTGCTGTCAGGATTGTTTGTATCCGGCACAAACGAAGAGAGTACTTCCGGATTTGAAAAGTCCAGCAAAGTGCGTTTTGAAAAGCTGCCTTCTTTAAATTGAGCAGAAAGTGCGGACAGCGAAAGAAATTCGCCGTCCTGTGCATAATATTCCTCATGAAACGGAACACCACCAAGCACAAGCACGTTTTTCCCGTTCGAAAGCGCTTTGTACAAATATTCTTTTAAACCGGCAGGGCAGTGCTTTGCATCTTCCACCACGATCAAATCGGCTGTATCATCTGTCTGCGGTAGGCAGGCTGTGCGCCAGTTTAACTCTGCGACCTCATATCCGCGGCTGCGAAGTTCTTGCGTAAGCTTTGCGTGAACCGCCGTTTCATTTTGATAAATCACTAGACAGGATGTCACAAAAATCCCCCCAAAAAATTATTTTTCTTCATTCTTTACAATTTTTTCTTCATTCTTTACAATATGGATATCCAGCTGATTAAACGGAATGCTGATTCCGTTTTTATCAAACTCAAGTTTTACCCGCTCAAGCAGGCGGAAATTAAGCGCCCAGTAATCACTCGTTTTCACCCAGACGCGCACCGAAATTTTAATTGCACTGTCGGCATGCTCTGTCACAACGAATTGCGGAGCAGGTTCTGAAAGCGCCATTTCTTCGCTTTCAACAATCGTTTTTAGAATTTGCTTTGCTTTGAGCAGATCTGCTTCGTATGCAATCGAAAACGGAATCGCCAAAAGCCGGTTTTCTTCTGCAGAGTAGTTGATGATTTTGTCGGCTGCAACTTGTCCGTTTGGAATAAAGAGCGCCTTGTTATCAAACGACAGAAGTTTTGTCTGCAAAATAGTGATCGACTGAACCGATCCGCTCAAGCCGTCAATTTCAACGAAATCACCGACTTTAAACGGCTTTGTGAACAATAAGATAAACCCGCCTGCAACGTTTGAAAGACTATCTTTGACTGCAAGCGAAACAGCGACACCGACAACACTCAACGCGGCAACGAGCGAACTGGTATTCACATAATTGGAACTTGCGATAATGATGACAAGTGTGTACAGCGTAATTTTTAAAACGGAGAGGATGAACTTATGACACACAGGGTCTAATCTTGTCTTTTGAATTGCCCGTTTTGTAAGCGACAGAATCAGCTTTGAAAGGACATAGCCGATGACCAAAACGAGTATGGTATTTAACAGTGTCGGACCGTATTTTTCAATGATATCTACAAAACTCAATTTCATAAAAACACCTCTATGAACGATTTGTTTGTTTTAAAACGGTTATTATGATACTTGATAAAAATACGTTCGTCAACCAAAAACGCATATTTTCTGAGATTTATTTCGACACTTTTTTGCGCCGCTTGCTGTTACAATAAGAAAACAGGGAGGAGATCACATGAAACAAACTGTTTATGTTGATGTGCTGCTGTTTTTAAATTTGATCATCGCATTTTTACTTTTAAAATCAGCCGCGCTTCTCTCAGGTGTTCCTGCCAGCCGGATCAGGCTGTTTTTCGGAACCATCACAGGATCTGCTGCTTCTCTTTTGATTTTTGTTCAGATGAATCCAATCGAATCAATACTGACAAAACTCATGCTCGGATTATCACTTTCCGGCATTGTATTTTTGAAGCGAAAAAAATACCGATTATTCTTCCGCGCGTTTCTTTCATTTTTGTTGGTCAATTTCATTTTTGCAGGCTTCATGGCAGCCGTTTTTTTGCTGTTTCCTGCACGCGGAATGGTGTTTCGCAATGGGATTGTATATTTTCATTTCTCCGCGATTTCGCTTGTCGTGCTTTCGGTCATTGCATATGCGCTGATTCGATTGGTTTGCCGGATTGTCGCGCGGCGAACAGATCGCCATCAGACAGCTTCTGTACATATTCAAGTTGGCTGCACACAAGTAATTCTTTCTGCATTGATTGACACCGGCAACCGTTTAAACGATCCGTTTTCCGGTCTGCCGGTGATCGTTGTGGCATACGATGCTATCCGATCAGCGCTGCCGCTTAAATGGAAAGCACTGTGCAGTGCAATGCAAAACGGTACACGCCCTGCACACGAGAATCATCCGGCATATCGTTCGTTTCGAATGATCCCGGTGCAGACAATCTCCGGAACATCGATTTTGCCGGCATTTTGTCCGGATCGCATTGAGGTTTCCGGAGAGGAAAAGCGTGCTGTTGTTGCAGTGACGGAACATACACTGTCAAACGGAAGCTACGATGCCATTCTTCCGTCGACGCTTATATCATCTGTGTGATGTTTTCTACAATAAAAGGGAGCGATGATTGATGAAACAGCAAAATTGGATCAAAGAATGGGGTAAACAATGGATGCTTAAAAACAGACAGATTTTTTCACGCTTGCAGTTTTTCTTATTTCCACCGGATGAAATTCATTATATCAACGGATCGGACAGTCTGCCGCCTCCGCTTTCAAAGGAAGAAGAACAAACTGTTTTTTTGAAACTGGAACAAGGCGATCATGATGCTCGCAACACGCTGATTGTACATAATCTTCGCCTGGTTGTTTACATTGCAAAAAAATTTGAATCAACCGGGATCGGTATTGAAGATTTGATTTCCATCGGAACGATCGGTTTGATTAAAGCAGTAAACACCTTTGTTCCAAGCAAAAAAATCAAGCTGGCAACCTATGCGTCGCGGTGTATCGAAAACGAAATTCTGATGTTTTTGCGCAAAACCTCGCCAAGCCGAAATGATATTTCGATCGACGAGCCGCTGAATGTTGACTGGGATGGAAACGAACTTCTGCTTTCCGATTTACTCGGAACCGATTCGGATACCGTCAACCGTGAAATTGAGCAGGAAGCGGAAAAGGGATTGCTGCTCGACTGCATCAATGCACTTTCAGACCGAGAGCGCATGATCATGGAAATGCGTTTTGGCTTAAACGGACGAAAAGAACAAACCCAAAAAGAAGTGGCAGACCGTATCGGGATTTCACAGTCCTATATCTCAAGGCTTGAAAAACGAATTCTCACAAGGCTTAAAAATGAGTTTGAAAAAGTGATGTAAGCTTTACTTATTCAACGAATTTTGATATAATGACTGTAAACAAAACAAAAATATCGTGCAAAGGCGGTCAGTCCTATGAAAATCGCTTTGTTTACAGAAACATATCTTCCGTATATCAATGGTGTTGTCACCCATGTAAAGGCGCTTCATGACGGCCTTGAAAAACTCGGCCATGAGGTTTTGGTGGTTACCGTTGACACCCATGCACATCATCATTATATCAAAGACGGTGTTTTATATTGTCCGGCAAAAGAGCTTAAGAAAATCTATAATTTCGGTTTGGCAGCACCATTAAGCGGTAAGCGCTACCGCATGATGAAGCATTTTAAACCGGATATTATCCATATTCATCAGGAGTTCGGCATCGGCCTTTCCGGTGCGCTGATTGCAAAACAGCTGCGGATTCCGCTTGTTTACACGCTGCATACGATGTATGACGATTATCTTTACTACATCGTACCACAGAAGATGATTCCGCTGTTAAAACGGATTTCACACCGTTATTTTAAATTCCTTGCAAAATCGGCAAATGCGCTGACTGGTCCTTCCAAAAAGGTGCAGGAATATTTTGATATGTGCGGCGTGAATAAGAGCGTCAACGTTGTACCGAATCCGGTGGAGCTTGATGTATTCAATCCGTCCAGCTTAAACCGTGAAAAAATTGCTTCCATTCGTGCACAGTACGGCATTCAGCCGGAAGATACCGTTGTATGCTTCTGCGGCCGGCTGGGCAAGGAAAAAAGTGTCGATGTTCTGCTCGATTACTGGGCAGAGACTGTAAAACCGGACGATCATTTAAAACTGATGATTTTGGGCGGCGGTCCTTCGCTGCCGGAACTGCAGGCACAGGCAAAAGCACTGCATATTGATGAGCAGGTGATCTTTACAGATGCGATCCAGCACGAAGATTTACCGGAATACTACGGTGCTTGCCAGCTGTATGTGACAGCTTCTTTGTCGGATACAAACTCCATTTCCATGAAAGAAGCAATGGCGACAGGTCTTCCGGTTGTACATATCAAAGACCCGCTGAATGCCGGACAGGTTGTTGACGGTGTAAACGGCTATATTTATGAAAATGCAGAGCAGATGTATTCGATCTTCAAAAAATATCAGGCAATGACACCAGAGGAAAAAGAAGCACTGACGGCTTCTGTCATTAACTCGGTGAAGATTTACGGATGTGAAGCACTTGCAAAATATCTGGTGGGTGTATACGAAGATGCGAAAAAAGAAAAAGAAGCCAAACACATCAAACACCGCCGCCGTGTGAAACGCCACGGATAATCCACCAAAAAAGGATCACTAAGAAGAGAAGAGGAATTGTTCAATGTTTCGTTTTGGTATTTTAGGAACCGGTAATATTGCTGCAACGTTTTACGACGCAACAACCCGCACAGACTGTGCAGAAGTTATCGCTGTTGCAAGCCGCACACCGGGAAAAGCACAGCAGTTTGCTGAGAAAACAGGCGGGAATTTCGACTGTTATGGTTCGTATGAAGAATTGCTTAAAAGACCGGATATCGACGGTGTTTATATTGCAACAACGCACAATTTTCATTTTGAAAATATGATGCTGGCGCTTTCATATGGCAAGCATGTAATGTGCGAAAAATCATTTGTTATGACAAAAAGAGAAGCAGAGCAGGTATTTTCTGTTGCAAAAGAAAAGAACCTTTTTTGCATGGAAGCAATGTGGTCGCGCTTTTTGCCGGCAATCAAAAAGGCAAAAGAGTGGATTGATGCGGGTTTAATCGGTGATGTAAACCTTGCAAATTTCCTGATTGGTTTTGCATCGAGCAAAGATCCGAACGGAAGAATTCGCAATCCGAAACTGGGCGGCGGCGCAATGTATGATATTTCTGTTTATGGTATTGAGTTGACAACTTATCTCATCGGAAAGCCGGTTGCATCACACCATAGCTACGTACTGCGGGATGAGAATGGTGTTGACATGGTGAACAATATCACGCTTTGTTATCCGGACTGCGTGGCAAATGTGCAGACAACCGTAACAACCAATGTTGGACAATTTTTGAACGTCTATGGCACAAAAGGCCGGATTTCTATTGCAGATCCGCACTTTGCCGATTCCTGCGAACGATATGATGAAAACGGATTGGCTGAGAAAGTGTTTTTCCGGCGGGATAACGGCTTCCAGTATCAGATTGAAGAAATGGTTCGCTGCGTAAACGAGGGAAAACTCGAGAGTGATGTGATTCCTCATGCGGACACCATTTTCTGTGCGTCTATTTTTGATTCCATGAATGAATCGAAATAACAAAATGATTATAAAAAATATCCGCTTTTCGGCGGATATTTTTTTATTTTCAGGAAACAATCAAAATACAACAAACCGGTAAAAGGTGGAAGTTTGCGTGAAACAAATCGTCTATTTGACACCAAACGAACATTCAAAAATCGCATCCAAATTGGCTGATTGCATCTTTCGTGTTACAAATGGTGCAATTTCTTTTTTTGTTTGTTCTGAAATTCCAAAAAAATTATCATCAAGTACAGTATTGATTGTTTCAAAAGAAATGCAGTCGATCACACTTGTTAATCCAAATGTTCCAATCTTAATCAGTTCGGATATATCCGGTATTTCCGATTGCTTGATGAAACAGCATGCGCAAATCGTCTATTCCTGTGGATTTGGCGAACATGACTGTATCAGCTTTTCAAGTGTTTTGTCCGCACAGCGCATGATTTCTTTGAACCGAACAGTGAAAACACTGGATGGACAGTTGATTGATCCGTTTGAAATGCCGATTCCCTTTGAAGTAAAACATCCTTTTTTCATACTTTCATGCGTACTTGCGCTGCTGTTATGCGATATTTCTCCGGAAACAATTTTTCAAAAACTTTCCTTTGATAATCCATGTCATTCCTCACATACTATGTTTGCAAACACAACCAAACAAATTGAGGAGTGAATATTTAAAATGGCTAGATCGAATAAGATTATGGTTCCGCAGGCAAAAGAAGCAATGGAGCGCTTCAAAATGGAAGCAGCAAACGAAGTGGGCGTCAACCTGAAACAGGGTTACAACGGTGACCTGACCTCCAGACAGGCTGGTTCTGTCGGCGGCCAGATGGTCAAAAAAATGATCGAAGCATACGAGAACTCTGCAAAATAATCCCCCTTTTTGAATAAAACAAAGCGGTACTTTTTGAAAGTACCGCTTTGTTTTTTATGTTACACTATTTATGTTACACTATTTGCTTTCCTCATCATCAGCGTTCTCATCAGACGTTTTTTTAGAAGCAGGTGAGGGCGGCTGCAAATTCGAAAGGGGGGTACTTTTTACCGCCTGTTCCATTTGATCATCGGAAATATGCGTATAAATCTGCGTTGTTCCAAGATTTGCGTGACCGAGGATCTCCTGCAAAATACGGATATCCACATTTCCGTACTGATACATGATCGTTGCAGCAGTGTGCCGCAATTTGTGCACCGAAAAGCCATATTGTGCGAGTCCTGCTTTTGCAAGCTGCGCTTCAATAATCTGTTCAACACGCCGTGCACCGATTCGTGTGCCGCGCCGATTTAAAAACAGTGCATTTTTGTCTTTTCCGTTGGCTGCAAGTTTTGCACGAATGGGGAGATATGCTTCGATTGCACTTAAACACGCATCATTTAAATAGACAATGCGTTCTTTGTTTCCTTTTCCCAATAATTTCAAGGTGTTTTCGTGGATATCCGCACAGTCAATCGACACAAGTTCCGAAAGTCGCATTCCACAATTTAACAAAAGCGTCGTCATGCAGTAATCGCGCTCACGAAAATCACCGTCAATATTGGAAAGCAGCGCATAACATTGTTCGAGTGTCAAATATTTCGGGAGTGATTTTTTGACCGCCGGAACTTCTAATTCTGTGAGCGGATTATAGTCGATCAGGTGCGATTTTTCTGATAAATAATGAAAAAAAGATTTTAAAGCCGAAACTTTGCGTGCACGTGTTTTGGGCAGATTGTCGCATGAATCTGAAACGAAATGCAGATATTCATATGCGTCAGACAGTGTAACGGTTTTTAAAAGATCGACTGTAACCGAATCAATCGGAATTTCTGAAAATTCACAGTCCGAAAACAATCCGCGTTGTTTTAATAAAAATCGGCAGAATCCACGCAGATCGATTGCATATCCGTCAACGGTTCGCTGTGAGCGTCCTTTGATCGTTCGGATATAAAAAAAGTAATCGCGCAGTACGCTCGGATAAGCTTCATAAGATATATTCATATGGTTTCCTCGTTTTTTTGCTCCCTCTATTTCGCTAAATTTTCATTTAGCGAAATAGAGGGTATCAGATTTTCAGGTTATCCCTGCGCAGCGATTTTACACGCCGCCTGCACCATTTCGGGATCAATCGTTCGATATGATGATTCTTCCGGTGTTCCGTTGAATCGAATCATCTTTCCGTTCATACTCTGGTCAGCAACGGTCATCATCGGCGCCATATGGAATTGCCGGACATCAGTCTGTGCAAGAATCTCAGCGAGATTGTTTGGACGGATGCTTCCGCATGCAAGCCATTCAATCTGATCGCCAAACTGATGATACAGCGCATTGATTTGTTCAAGTCCGCCTTCCAGACAGCGTGCGCATCCACCGGAGGTGAGAATACGTGTCACACCCAAATCAATCATCTGCTGTGCAGAAACGGTAAGATCTACGGAAACATCGAACGCCCGATGGCATACGACTTCCCTGCCCTGCCCTTTCGCAATATTTACCATTTCCTTCATTCGCTCAAGATCGAATGTACCGTCTTCGTTCAAAATACCGACGGCAATTCCGTCTGCACCGCAGTCAAGCAGTCGCTGTGCATCCCGTTTCATCGATTCAAATTCGAATGAAGTATAACAGAACCCACCGGTACGCGGACGAATCATCGCAATTACCGGAGTCGAAACGTGTGCTTTCACCGTTTCAAGCATCCCGATCGATGGTGTAAGTCCGCCGCATTCGATGGATGTATTCAGTTCGATACGGTCTGCACCATTACGCGCGGCAGTAATGGCATCATCCACACTGCAGCAGCAAATTTCAATCAGCCGTTTCATTCGATATTTCACTCCTTTTTTAAAAGAAAAAGCCGCCGCATACGGCGGCGGCTTTTTGCCTTGTTATTACTTATGCTTCTTCGATCATCGAAAGCAGCAATTCTTTCATTTTTGCCGGATTTCCCTTACCTTTGGATGCTTTCATGCACTGACCAACCAAGAATCCGAGTGCGTTCGTTTTACCGCCGCGATAATCGGAAACCGATTTTTCATTTGCAGCAAGCACGGTTTTGACAATTTCAAGCAGTGCGCCTTCATCGGAAATCTGTGCGAAACCGTTCTCTTTGACGATTTCTTCCGGTGTTTTGTCGGATTCCTGCATCAGGTCGAACACTTTTTTGCCGATTGCATTGGAAATCGCACCGGATTCAATCATGGAAAGCAACGATGCGAGCGAAGATGCTTTGATCGAAAGATCCGCAAGTGTGCAGTTTTTCTCGTTCATGAGTTTTGCGATATCGCCGAGAATCCAGTTACACACGGATTTCGGCGTACATTTTTTCTCTGCAAGCACTTCTTCAAACAATGCCGCTTTCTGCGGATCGTCCGCCAGCTGCTCTGCGTCAATCTGCTGCAAACCATAGTCACGCAGATAACGCGCCACTTTCACATTCGGCAGTTCCGGAATTGATGCGCGGATGTGCTCCACAAACTCGTCTGTCAGTAAGATGGTCTGCAAATCCGGTTCCGGGAAGTAGCGGTAATCCTGTGCGTCTTCTTTACTGCGCAGCGGAATGCTCTCGCCCTTCGCATCGTCCCATTTGCGTGTTTCCTGTTCGATTACGCCGCCTGCCTCGAGCACCTCGATCTGACGTTTTGCCTCATATTCAATCGCACGAACAGCACCCGAGAACGAGTTGACGTTTTTCATCTCACAGCGTGTGCCGAATTCATCGCTTCCGGCTTTCATCACCGAAACGTTGACGTCGCAGCGAATCGAGCCTTCCTGCATCTTACAGTCGGAAATATCTAAGTATTGCAAGATCGAACGGATCGTTTCAAGATATGCTTTTGCTTCCTGCGGGCTTCTCATATCCGGCTCAGAAACGATTTCGATCAGCGGAACGCCGCAGCGGTTGAAGTCAACAAGCGAGCCGGCAAAGCTGTCGTTGTGCAGCAGTTTGCCTGCATCTTCCTCAATGTGGATGCGGGTAACGCCAATGCGTTTTTCTTTGCCGTCAACCAGAACATCGACATAGCCGTGTTCACACAGCGGAATATCAAACTGCGAAATCTGATATGCTTTCGGCAGATCCGGATAAAAATAGTTTTTACGGTCCTGTTTGCAGACCTGGTTGATATCACAGTGCAGCGCACAGCCCATTTTCACTGCGTACTCGACGACTTTTTCGTTGAGCGTCGGCAGTGTGCCCGGCATACCGGTGCAGATCGGGCAGCAGCGCGTATTTACTTCAAAACCAAATTCATTTTTGCAGCTGCAATAAATTTTTGTTTCGGTGGAGAGCTCTGCGTGAACCTCCAAGCCGATGACCATTTCATAATTCATAGGTACAAATCCTCCCGATCAAAGTGATGCCACTGGGCAGAGCGGCTGTTCTGTAAGTGCTTCATAGCAGCCGGCTGCCGTGAACAGACGCTGTTCTTCAAATTTAGGCGCAATGAGCTGCATACCGACCGGCAGTCCGTTTGCAGCATTGCCGCACGGCACACTGATTGCCGGCAGACCTGCAATATTCACTGTGACAGTGCAGATATCGTTTGCGTACATAGAAAGCGGATCGGATTCTTTTTCGCCCAGCTTAAACGCAGTATCGGTGCCAGTCGGTGTGAGCAAAAGATCACACGAGGAAAATGTTTCGGAAAATTCCTGTTGAATCTGTTTTTGCAGCAGTTTTGCACGTTTATAGTACGCATCATAATACCCGCTGCTCAGTACAAAGGTACCTAACAGAATACGGCGTTTGACCTCGTCGCCGAAACCTTCACTGCGTGTTTTTTCATACAAATCGGTGAGATTTTCAAACTCCGGTGTGCGGTAGCCGTATTTGACGCCGTCAAAACGCGCGAGGTTCGACGATGCCTCTGCGGAGGAAATGATGTAGTAAGCCGACAGCGCATACGGTGTGCTCGGAAGCGAAACTTCTTTTAAGACAGCGCCGTTTTTCTCGAACAGTTCAGCTGCTTTCATCACACGGTCGTGCACTTCAGCGCTGACACCTAATCCGAAATACTCTTTCGGAATACCGATGACTTTGCCTTTCATGTCGCCTGAGCCGCCAACTGTAAACCGCGGATATACACGGTTTGCGGAAGTTGCATCATACGGATCGTGACCGCAGATTGCGGAATATGTCATTGCAACGTCGGCAACACTGCGGCCGAACGGGCCGATCTGGTCAAGCGACGATGCAAACGCGACAAGACCGTAACGGGAAACACTGCCGTAGGTCGGTTTTAATCCGATCACGCCGCAGTAGGAAGCCGGCAGACGGATGGAACCACCGGTATCCGAGCCGAGCGACACAAACGTTTCACCGGCTGCAACAGCTGCTGCACTGCCGCCCGAGCTGCCGCCCGGCACATAGTCCGGATTATGCGGGTTTTTCGTCTTTTTAAAATAGGATGTTTCGCAGGAAGAACCCATTGCAAATTCATCCATATTGAGTTTGCCGACCATGACAGCGCCTTCGCGGTTTAACCGTTCCATAACCGTTGCGTTGTACGGCGGAACAAAGTTTTCAAGCATCTTCGACGAACAAGTTGTTTTGACTTCTTTGGTGCAGATGTTATCTTTGATTGCAACCGGCACACCTGCAAGCGGTGGGAGTTCCTCACCTGCCGCACGACGGTCGTCGATTTCTTTTGCACGGCGCAGTGCTTCTTCGCCGGTTACGGTGACAAATGCACCAACGGTATCTTCGACTGCGGCAATTCGATCAAGCACAGACTGCGTTGCTTCCACACTGCTGCATTCTTTGTTCTGAAGCATTTTTGCAAGGGAAGCTGCCGTTTGATTATATAATTCCATCGTTTTTGTACTCCTTTATTTATTCGATCACTTTCGGCACAACAACACAGCCAGCCTGTACCTGCGGTGCGTTTTTCAAAATGTCGTCGCGTTTATACGGTGCTGACGGAACATCCTTGCGCAATGTCATCGGATGGTCCGGATCAACCAGACTGTCACGGCTTTCGAGCGGCGGCAGTTTTTCCACCATTTCGATAATATCCTGCATCTGCTGTTCATAGCGGACTTCCTGTTCTTCTGAAATCCGGATTCTTGCAAGTTTTGCAAGACGTTTTACATCAACCTTCATGAGAACCCTCCTGTGTATTTGCATCGGACTGCGCCGATTCTATCATGCGAAGCAGATCTTCTTCCGACAAAACAGGGATCGAAAGCGACTGAGCTTTGGTAAGCTTACTTCCGGCATCCTCGCCTGCCACCACAAAATCTGTCTTTTTGGAAACCGAGGAAGTGACTTTTCCACCGTTTGCAGTGATCTTTGCTGCCGCATCTTTTCGTGAAAGCGTCGGAAGCGTACCGGTCAAAACAAACGTTTTCCCTGCAAACACAGCACTTTCCTGTTGCTTTTGCGGCTCATCCATCCGCAGTCCTGCATCTTTTAGCTTTTGAATCAGTTCAATTGCCTGCGGACGTGAAAAATATTCCACGACGCTCTGTGCCATCGTTTCGCCAAAGCCGTCGATTTCCATAATGCTATTATACTCCGCCGAAGCCAGTTTGTCCATTGTATGGAACGTTTGTGCCAAAAGTTCTGACGCTTTTTGACCGATATTGCGGATACCAAGCGCAAAAACAAGCCTTGAGAGCGGATTTTTCTTCGATGCTTCCAGCGCGTCAAACAAATTCTGTGCCGATTTTTCACCGACACGGTCAAGCGCTTCGACCTCACTTCGGTTAAGTGTATATAAATCGGCTGCCGATTCAATATGCTCGTTGGCAATCAGCGCTTGAATCATGGCAGGACCTAAGCCGTCAATATTCATGGCATCCCGGGAAGCGAAATGCACAATCTGCCGAAACACCGCAGACGGACACAAGGGATTAACGCACCGCAGAACCGCCTGATCATCCTCCCGCACAACCGGTTCACCGCAGGACGGACAGCTGCGCGGAATCTGATACGGCACACTATCCTGCGCATGCGAAACGCTGCACAATACCTCCGGAATGATATCACCGGCTTTTCGTACCCGAATCACGTCACCGATGCGGATATCTTTTTCGTCGATGAAATCCTGATTGTGAAGCACCGCCCGGCTCACAGTCGTTCCTGCAAGCGTAATCGGTTCAAATACGGCAGTCGGTGTGAGCGCGCCCGTACGTCCCACATTGATTTCAATATCCAAAAGCGTTGTTTCCTTTTCTTCCGGCGGATATTTGAATGCCGCCGCCCATTTCGGGTATTTTGCCGTTGCACCGAGGCGCTCTCTATCTGACAAGTTATTCACCTTTACAACTGCGCCATCGATATCAAACGGGTATTCATAGCGGTTTTGCCCGATTTTACGGATTTCTTCGATCGCCTGTTCCATCGTTTCACACTGCAGATAGGACGGAGAAACCTGAAATCCCTGCGATTTTAAATAGTCGAGTGTCTGGCTATGCGTTTCAAATGACACACCCTCCACCTGCTGAAGGTTAAATACAAAAATATCGAGTTTGCGCTGTGCAGTGATCTTTGAGTTTTTCTGCCGAAGTGAGCCTGCCGCCGCGTTCCGCGGATTTTTAAACGGCTCTTCACCGCGTTCGAGCTGTCCTGCAACAAGCGCTTCAAACGACTCCCGCGGCATATACACTTCTCCGCGCACTTCCAAAAACGGAATCGATTCTTTTAATTTAAGCGGAATAGAATGAATCGTTTTTAGATTCATCGTCACATCTTCACCGACAAAACCGTCGCCGCGGGTCGAACCGCGTGTAAACACACCGTCTACATACTCAAGCGAAACGGAAAGCCCGTCAATTTTCGGTTCCACCACATATTCCGGTATAAGCGTTTCCCGCACCCGGCTGTCAAAGGAGAGGAGTTCTTCTTCGCTGAATACATCCTGCAAACTGCCCATCTGTACGGTGTGCGTGACCTTTTCAAACGTGTTGTCGCTCTCGCCGCCGACACGCTGCGTCGGTGAATCGGGACGGAGAAACTGCGGAAACTGCGCTTCGAGCTGTTTTAATTCGCTTAGCAATCGGTCAAACTCATAGTCACTGATGCTCGACTGATTTTCCATATAATATTCATAACTGTAGCGGTTGAGAGAATCACACAACTCGTCTATTCTCTGTTTTGCTTCAGATTCGTTCATAGCTTCATGCCCTTTCTTTATTCCATCGGCGCAAACTGCGCCATGATTGCCTGTGCCACACGGATACCGTCACAAGCGGCACTCATAATGCCGCCGGCATATCCGGCACCCTCACCACAGGGATACAGTCCCGCTGCACCGATCGACTGGTATGTTTTTAGATCTCTTATAATCCGAATCGGTGAAGACGTACGCGTTTCCGGACCGGTCAAAATTCCTTCCGGCGATGAAAAGCCGGGAAGCTTTCGATCAAAACGATATAGCCCCGTTTGCAGCATGGAAAGAATCGGCGCCGGAAACAGCGACGCAAACGATGCACCAGTCACGCCGCGTGCATATGTTGGTGTTACAGAAGCAATGCGCAAATGTTCCGACTGTTTTCCCATCAAAGCGCCGACATTCATCGCAGGCGCACGGTATTCACCGCCACCCAACGAAAAGGCGTTTCGTTCAAGTTCCTCTTGAAAAATCATCCCGCCAAACGGATCATTTCCAAAATCAGCAGTACCAACTGATACCACGAGCGCCGCATTTGCATTTTTTCCGTCACGCGCATGTTCGCTCATGCCGTTTGTGACAACGGTGTTTTCCTCGGAACAGGACGGCACTACATAGCCGCCCGGACACATGCAAAATGTATAGACACAGCGCCCATCCTGCCGATGCGAAAGCTGATACTCTCCTTTCGACAGCCGGGGATGACCTGCCAGTTCTCCGTATAGTCCACGATCAATCGTTGCTTGCAGCTGTTCGATTCGCACTCCAACGGAAAATTCCTTTGCTTCCATTGGAATACCTGACTGACGCAGAGAACGAAATGTATCTCTCGCACTGTGACCGATTGCCAGTACAACCTGTTCGGTATCAATCGTTTCCCCATCCACCGTAATACCGCAGACGGCGCCGTTTTTTACATGAATCTGTTCGACTTGCTTATTAAAATAGATTTTGCCGCCTAAGCGTTCGATCTCTTTGCGCATGGAAATGAGCACTCCGCGCAGCTGATCGGTGCCGATATGCGGCTTTGCGGTTATAAGAATTTCTTCCGGCGCACCATGGCGGACAAATTCCTCCAATATAAACCGGCACCTGCCGTCCGAAATCCGAGTGGTGAGCTTCCCGTCCGAAAACGTACCGGCACCGCCTTCGCCAAACTGCACATTCGAGCACGAATCAAACGCACCGCCTTTAAAAAAGGAATCAACAGCGTTTGCACGTTCTTCCATACAGCCGCCGCGTTCAAATAAAACCGGACGATATCCGTGTTTTGCGAGCAGATATGCACAGAACAGCCCGGCCGGTCCCATTCCAACCACAACAATCGGATGCAGCAAAGGACTGCATCCGATTGTTACATCCAGTGTATCAATAGGTTTATATACGATTTGCGGATCACCGCACCGTAAAACAATCTGCTGTTCGTTTCCATGAAGATTTACTACAACCGAAATGACAAAACAAATATTGTTTCGTCTTCTTGCATCCAGCGAACGTTTATAAAAATAGCAGGATGCAATCTGATCGCCAGAAACCTTTAATCGCTTTCTGGCAATCGCAAACGCCGTTTCATCGGGTTCATTGAGTCCGATTCGAATATTTGAAACAATAACTGGCATAGATTCTCCTTTTATGCTTTTTTCTCTGATTTCACTGTCACATAATATTCGCCCACTGCCCACACAAACTTGTTTCCGGTTGCATAAATCGAAACGCGGACACGGGAAGTTCCTTCCTCAACATTCGATAAATCCACGGATGCAAACAGTTCACTTGCTGTCAGCGATTCAATATCAGATTTGCTACCGACCATTTTGACGTTATTGATGGAAGTACTGTGCAGTGTGACATTTAAGTCAGCAGGTGCATTTTTAAGGACAATGTTATCTTTTGCAATCTGCATCGTACTCTTTGCAAAGTTACTGCTGTCAATCTGGACAGTCACTTCACCTACATTATCAATGTCAATTTCACCTGCATCCAAATCAAGCGGGAACGTGAACACACTTCCAACATCAAGCTTTGTCAAATCGAGCGGACCAATCGTTACTTTTTCACGTTTGCTGATAATTTCCTCCGGACCGGCTAAATGCACCGTATTGGTCGAAAGTGTATAACTGAATTTCGACGTATCGATTCCGTTTGCATTGATGAAGCTCAGTTCAATCGGAAATTCTTTTTCAAGATAAATCGGTACCGTAATCTGGAATTTTGTTTCAGAGAATGAAACATATTTTAAATCAAGCTTTTTACCGGAAGCATCATATAAAACGAGCTTTCCTTCGGCAGTCAAGGTACTTGATAAAACAGCCGATTTATCATACTCCACCACACATTCTGCAATCTGCTCGATCTCTGACTGCGCACCTGTAATAATAACAGACTGCGGAATTGCTGTCGGTGTTTCTTTAATATATCCCTCTTGCGCCGTGACAAACTCTGCTTTTGCTTTTAAATCAAAGCTTGCAGATTTCACATGGTCAAACCGCAGTGTTACCGTCTGCGTATAGTCGCGGATGGTGAAATCCGTCTCATTCGGATCTTTCGACTGAACATTCAGCGAAACTTCATATTGTCCGGGTGCTGTAACCGTTGCAAGGTTTGGCGTTACAACCAGATCTTCTGCGGTGACATCTGCAATCAAATACCGCTTTCCTTGAATTTTTACGTTAATCGTAGTATCTTGCCCATCGATCACACTCAGCTGCTGTGCTTCGGCAGTGGTTCCTGCAAGATTGAGTGTAATCGGTACATTCGAAATCACCCGCTCCTGATACGGATCAAATGTTGTTGCAACGGTGAACCATGCAATCACAGCAATCAAAACAGAAAGTGCAATCAAGAATTTTTTGTTTTCGATCAGTTTTGAAAAAGTAAAATTCCATTTCATTGTTTTTTCTTCCTCCAAAACGTAAACTTCCTGACCACTTTCTTCGTACGGCTTTCCTCTTTTTCTGCGGGAATCAATTTTGCACGAAGATGCTCTGCAAGCGATTCCGGCGTGAAATTACGAATCATCTGACCGTCTTCTGTTGTGGAAACCGTGCCGGTTTCTTCAGAAACCACAATGGTAATTGCATCGGAAACTTCGCTGATGCCGAGCGCTGCACGGTGACGGGAACCAAAGTTTGTTGCAATCAGTTCCTCATTCTGCGGTTTCGGCAAGAAACAAGCTGCTGCTAAAATTCTGCCGTCACGAACGATTACCGCGCCGTCATGCAGCGGTGTATTGACAAAAAAGATGTTTAACAGCAATTCTGTACTAATCGTTGCATGCAGCAGCACACCGGTATCCACCTGCTCGCCGAGCTTTGTTTTTCGCTCAATGACAATCAGTGCACCTGTTTTTGTTTTCGAAAGGCTGCGGACAGCTTCACAAATCTGTTCAATGCCATGCTCCCAAGTAGCCAGCATCCGCTCTGCGTTGTCCGTACCGAATACATTCAAGTCAGCAACCTTTGTTCGTCCTGCACGTTCAAGCGCACGGCGAATCTCAGGCTGAAACAGTACAATCAATGCAATGATTCCGATTTGAAAAATATTCTGGAATAAAAAACTCATTGCCTTTAAATTGAATTGTACGGCAAGAAAATAAAAAACAACAAGAAGCAAAACACCTTTTACAAGCTGTCCTGCACGTGTTTCTTTCACAAAATTGATTACAACATAGGTAACGTATGCGAGCAGAATAATATCAATCGCATCAAAAATAGAAAATGTGCGAAGCACACCGGAAATTTGATTAAAAAACGCTTCCACAAAATTCATATACGTCATCCCTTTGCTTTCTTTTTCCTATTCTATAGTTTATCAATTTTTCGTTTGTAATTCAAGCGATAGACCATATTTTCTTCTGTTTTTCATAAAGCAAATGCATTTCTTGGCTGTTATGCAGCAAAAAAACAGCAAATCAAAGACAATTCTTTGATTTGCTGTGAAACTGTTTTATTTCGTTTCTTTCAAGCAAGCTTCTCTTAATCTCCTGCAATAATACTGCACATTTTCAAATTTTGCGTCAGGTGCAATTCGATGATCGGGACACGGAATATATCCGCCTGCTTTGATGAGCGGAATGAGCCGCTCAATCTCACGATCAACTGCCTCAAAATCTTTTGCAAAGACCGTTTTGTTCATTCCGCCGACACCTTTGATCTGGTTTCCGTATTGTGCACGCCACGAAGCAATGCTTGCGTTCCATGTTCCTACTTCGATTGGGAACATGGTATTGACACCGTTTTTGAGCCACACCGGGACAAGTGCATCAATCAAGCCGTCACAATCCACCGAAACAATATCAATTCCATACCCACTTAAAAGATCGGTGATTCGTTTATAGTGACGGCCAAAGTACCGGTCGAACTCCTCCGGTGAAATCATCGGACCGTTTTTAAAACAGATATCCTCCCAGAAATGCGCATAGTCGAATGACACACCGCTTTCTAAAGCCATTTTCGTATTTTGATAACAAAGCTCTGCGATTGTATCCGCGATTTCCGCAAAGAGGTCTTCATCGTCCGCCTGCAAATAGCAGAATTGTTCAAATCCAAGCAGATTGCGCATGTATCCGGCGAGCGAACCGCAGTGAATGCCGACAGGAATCGTTCGTTCCTGCGTCTTGATACGGTCTAATGTGTCAAAATCCACACGGTTTTTGTTCCATTGAAGTTTTGGTAGATATTCCTTCTCCCAAACATCGCGATCTGTGAGCGTTGTTCCGATTTCAGCAGGGATCGAAACAATCCCGTCTTTTTGAAGCACGATAAGTCCCTGCTCATCACGCATGACATAACTTTGATCGGCACGCCGCTCTAAAACTTGAGGCTCAAACGTCGGGGACAATCCGCAGTTTGTGACAAAGCAGGAATTCCAGTTAAAATCAAATCCGAGCTTTTTCATCACAGACTGATCTGACGGCGAGTTGTCACCGTACTGTGCATAGCCTTGTGCCTCTTCATTTGTGATATGTCCTTCTTCTGCCCATTTTTGAAGCGTTTCATTCCAGAAACCAAACGAAACAACTGGCATATAGTCATACGGTTTTTCATGCAAAATTGCAGAAACATTCTCTGTCAGTGTCATAGTGATTCTCCTTTGCTTCCGTTACAGGTTTAAAAAGTCCTTTCGGTAGGAAACACCGAAAAGTTCTGCCAAGTCTTTTAGCTGTGTATCTGTGATGGTATTGATCCGCGGCAGATGAGCGGTCAGCATATAGATCTGCGCCGCTTTTTCGACTGTTTCAATCAGTCCGAACGTTTCATCGAGTGTTTTTCCTGCGCCGTAAATGCCGTGCATCGCCCATACAACCAATCGGAATTCTTTCATTTTTTGCGCGGTTGCCTCACCGATCGTATTCGTGCCGCAGAGCATCCATGGGAGTACGCCGACACCATCCGGAAATACCACAATACATTCCGTGCACATCTCCCAAAGCGTGTGTGTTAGCGCCTTTTCGTCCAGTTCATGTACGTAATTCATTGCAAGCGTATGGGTCGGATGCGTATGCATGATGACACGGTTTTGCGGATCAACAGCCAGTCTTGCCATATGGCTCATCAAATGTGCCGGAAGTTCGGACGTAAATTTGCCGCCGTCCGCAAATCCCCATAAAAGCTCCGCGGTCTGCGCATCTTCTGCAATTCGGATAATACCTAAATTCGTCTGCGGATCGTCTGCCACATTTTTAAAATATTTTCCCGTACCAGTCACGATAAACAGCTTTCCAATCAGCGACGGTGCAGAAAACCCGATCGGTATCGTTCTGCAAACATGTGCTGTATCCAAATACTCCGACACTTCGTTCTCGTCTAACAAATAGCTGATGTTTCCGCCGTTTCGTTCGTCCCAGCCGAGCCGATACATGTTGGCTGTCATCTTTTTCATCTCTTCGACAAACGGTGCTGTTAAAATATCTTTCATCTTGCCACCAAAACCTCCCGTTCATATGCTTCAATCTCTTTGTAATAATCGAGCGGTATCTGCTCGCGCCGCAGATATTCTGCAAAGATGTCACCAAACGGCGCAGTTTTGAGTTCCTCTTTCATCACCATAAGCTTTGTAAAATTACCGCTTTCCTGCAATGTTTTGAGCACTGCCGACGGCTCAAGCAATGCACACAGCAATGCCTTTTGCACATTCCGCACACCGAGCACCCATGCAGCAATCCGATTGATCGAAGCGTCAAAATAATCGGTTGCAATGAATACGCGATTGAGTGCACCACTTCTTACAATCTCCCGTGCGATCTCCATCGTTTCCTCATCGAGCAGTACAACATGATCGCTGTCCCAACGGACAGAATGAGTCAAATGCAGTGCGAGATTTTGATGGAACAATAAAAGGGGTGAAATCTTATCGCTCACAAGCTCGGTCGGATGATAATGACCGTTGTCCAAAAGCGGTGTGATTCCTTTTTCTTTTGCGTAGCTTAAGCAGAATTCCGAGGAACCGACCGTATAGCTTTCAAGTCCGATACCGAATACCTTTGACTCGAGCGTTACATACACCTTTGTTTTGTCATATGGAATGCTCAGAATTTCATCCAATGCTTCTTTAAAGCGTGCGCGCGGGCCAAGCCGGTCAGCCGGTGTATTTTTATATCCGTCCGGAATCCAGATATTCATGACACACGGCATTCCGGTTTCCTCTGCAAAATATTCGGAGATTCGGATGCATTGTTTGCAGTGATTGATCCAAAACTGACGAACCTCTGGATTGGGTGAAGAAAGCGTCAGATTATCGTCCGCCATCGGATGGGAAAACAGCGTCGGGTTAAAATCAATGCCCAGATTCCGTTTTTTGGCATATTCGACCCATTTTTTAAAATGAACCGGTTTGATCTGATCTCTGTCGGCAAATTCTCCGTCTTCGAAAATCGCATAGCTTGCATGAAGATTTAATTTTTTTCTGCCGGGGATGAGTGAAAATGCCTTGTTTATGTCCTGCATCAGTTCTTCGTAAGATGTTGCCTTTCCCGGATAATTGCCGGTTGCCTGAATGCCGCCGGACAAGCTTTGCGGCTGGTCGAATCCCGTGACGTCATCGCCCTGCCATCAATGAACGGAAATCGGAATGTCACGCAGCATATTCAGTGCCTGCTCCGTATCCACACCATAGGACGCATACCATTCTTTTGCACGTTCATACGCATTCATTTAAAAAACCTCCTTGATATCAAATGAGCGGGAAACGACCGCTCTTGCCTGTTTAAGCGATAATGCTTGATCGGCCATGATCTGCGACATCAGATTTCCGATTGCAGTTGCCTCCACAGGACCGGCAAACACACGTTTTTTTGTGTACCGGCAAACAAGTTCATTTAGATAGCTGTCCTGACTTCCGCCGCCGATGATGTGGATTCTGTCAAACTGCCGGCCTGTGATCTGTTCGAGTTCATCGACAGCCTGTCCATATGCTGCCGCCAATGAGTGATAGACACAGTTTAACAAATCAGCAAGCGGGAGTGATAAATCACCGAGTTTTTCTCGGATTACCGTTATCATATCTTCGGGCGCTGTGAGATCCGGGTCATTGACATCAAAACAGCGAACGACCTGACTGCTTTTCGCTAGCTGCATCAGCGCATCATACGAATATTCGTTGTGAAGATTCTGTTTGATATTTTGAAACAGCCACATCCCCATGATATTTTTTAAAAACCGATACCGAAGATCAATGCCGCCTTCGTTTGTGTAATTGTGCATCTGTGCTTCTTTGTTCGTAATGCATGTTTTAGTTTCCACGCCGATTAAGCTCCACGTTCCCGACGAAAGATAGATTGCGTTTTCTTCGAGCGGACATGCGGCAACCGCACTGGCGGTGTCGTGAGAAGGACAAAAGACAACATTGCAATCCATCCCGACCGCCGCTTTCACTTCCTCTGAAAACGACCCGATCAAATCGCCCGGCATCTTGAGCGGGTCAAACAAACGGCACGGAAGCGAAAGCGTATTGATTGTTTGTTCATCCCATTCGCAGGAATCGGCGAAAACGAGGTTTGTCGTCGTTGCATTGGTATACTCTTTTCTGCATATTCCGGTCAGTCGGTACGACAGATATTCCGGTATCATGAGAAAATGCGCGGCATTTTTAAGCCGGCCGACCTGTTGATCGCAATAGAGCTGATAAATCGTATTAAAGTTCTGCTTTTGAATGCCGGTACGGTGATACAGCTCGTCCATGGAAATGAGCTTTTCTACCGCTTCCGGGACTCCTTTCGTGCGTGCATCCCGATACGCATAAACCGGAAGAATCGGATGGTTTTGTGCATCCATCAGCACATAATCGACTGCCCAGGTGTCAATCGCGATCGTCTTTGGTGTTTTGTGCTGTTCTTTGCATGCGCGAATGCCATTTAATACTTCTTCAAACAACGCTTCTATATCCCAGACAAGTGAACCGTTTTCACGCTTCATCTCGTTTTTAAAGCGATATACTTCCTCGGTGAAAAGCTTCCCGTTTTCCATCCATCCGAAAATATGACGGCCGCTCGACGCACCGATATCGACCGCAAGATATCCGTTCAAAAAATCCCCTTCTGCTGTTTATTCACACGTTGTCCGATAGGTTTTCGGTGAAAGCCCGTAAGTGTGAAAGAACAATCGATAAAAGTAGCTTAAATTATCGTAGCCAACAGCTGCTGCAATCTCTGCAATATTTAAATTCGTGCTTTTTAAGAGAAACGCCGCTTTTGTCATCCGCTTTTCCTGTAAAATCTCCGTATATGTTTTTCCGGTTTCTTTCTTGATCTGCCGCGATAGCCACGACAAATCATAGTGCAAAAACGCGGCGGCTTCTGTTAAGCTGCTGTTTTGGTAGTTGCCCTCAATATACCGAAGCACTTTGATGACAGCTTCTTCATTTTCGCTGTCGTAGGTAACGGTATCGGTATAGTTTAAAAGATGCAAAAATAAGAGTCCCATTGTCGTCTGATTGATGCTGCGCTTGTTGGGCATGTCCTGAATCAATGTCCACAAGAGATTTTCAATCAGATTCTGCACCGGAAGAATACCGTTTAATTTAAAGTGCATGAACTCCTTTGTCTCTTTTCCGCCGCATAGGCAATCCACAACAAACTGTTTTAATGGCGAATTTTCCTCTCCGAGCATCCGGAGCGTACTGTCAAAAAACTCGGGCAGCACAATAAAATTGACTGCAATATCCTTTTCTCCCGCAACAAATACTTCCTGCCGCGCGTGCTGGCTTAACAGAAGCAAATCGCCTTCTTCTAATACCACTTTTCTGCCGTTAATCCGATGTGTCGTACTGCCCGCGCACATATAGACCATTTCGACATAGTCGTGAGTATGTTCCGGAAAATGCACAAACCGTGTATGCGGACGAATAGTGATAAGTTTGCCCTGCGTGAGCAGTTTACTGCTGTTGATTACATTCACCTAGTCGCGGTTGATTGTTTTTCTTCCGTCTAAAAATTCAAGCTCTTCCGCTGTAAACGGAAGCAGTTCCTTTAAAATTTCCTGCCGAATCATATCAAAAAGCCTGCCTTTTTTTGGTGTCAGCACAAGTATTTTCGGATAAAGTAAGCCGGTGTACCGCTCCATGCATGGCAATAGCTGTTGATTACACGTGAGCCATACGGAGAAGCCAGTTTATCCGCCGGATCATATAATTCATAGAAACAATCCGCGCCGTCTGCGATCATGCCGCCCCAGTATGATTTGAGATAATCAATCGCCTCTGTCTGCATTCCGCTGATCCACAGTGCTTCAATGAAATGATGATAGAGATACGGTGTGATCATCTTCACGCACGGATTTTTCCGGATGAGCCGTTTTAAAAGCGATGCGTTTTCCTCTTTAGAAAACACCTGCGCCAGTACAAACCACACCTGCGAAGCCCACGAAATCTGACGTTGTGCGCCGCTTACAAAGAACCCGTTCGAAGCATCCCACAGCACACGCTTTGCGCCGTCGATGAGTGTATCCGACAATTCCTCAAATTCCCGTTTTTTCTCTTCATCTTTAAGCACATCTGCGAGCGTACATGCCTGTTTTACTGCATAAATAAAGATTGCCTGTGCGCTGGCCTGTTTATTGAGCACATCGTTCCAGTCTACAAAACACCACCAGTCACTCCGATCGCGCAGGACACCGTCCTCTCCCAAATAGGTTTTTGCAATCGCAATCTGACGGCACGCCGTTTCCCAGAGTTCTTTTACACACGCGAAATCCTTCGTGTGCATATAGTAGTCATGCAAACAGGAAACAAAAAACAGAGAATAATCAAACAGTACCGTATTGTCGGTAATCGGCGACGGTTTTGTAAATACGCAGGCGCTGACTCTGCCATCTTCCTGGCAAAGTCCTGCGAATAAATACAAGCACCGTTTGACAAGATCGTTATTTTGAAACGTTTCGTAGTTGGTCAGCGCCTGCAGCCGCAGATCGCCGATCCACAGCCGGTGGTCACGCTTCGGACCGTCTTCAAAAACCTCCTGCATACAGTCGTGCATCGTCTTTACAGACACACGGTCAATCTCATTTAAAAGCGGATCACTGCAGGAAATCTCTGATACTTTGTTCATGTCACCGCTTGAAACAGTTTCACAAAAAAGATGATCAATCTTGATTTGATATTTTGGAGAGGTGTCTTTTATCAGGATCTCCATGAAGCGAAATGCATAGCGCCGTTTTAAATCGAGCTCTGCCGGCATGACGTCCACATGCACAAACTCTTCCTGAATCCAGCTTGCACTCAAACTTCCGTGATAGTCAGAGCTGTCCTCTGCCATTTCACAAAGATGCTCGCCGAATTTCACTTTGATGTATGCCGGCGCATCCGGCGGACTTCCGACCGGCGAAATGGACAGATGGACATACCCGACGCAATGGGTTCCGAAATCGATCAAAACACGATCGCCTTTTTGAAAGGTCCTTGTAAACAGCTGATCGATCGGCGCCTGTTCACGAAATGTCCAGTCTTCTGTCCCCTGATATAATTCAATTAAAGAAACCGGATGCACATCCACACGCTGAAGCGTCGGTGTGAGCAAATTGGCCTTTTGAAGAAAATACGCCACAGACGAATGCGCTACTGTCTTCTCTGTTTCATTCATATTTGTTCATTCCTTTGATGAGAAAAATCGCTGCAGCGTATTCTTTTCCCGATCCAGACGCTGCCGCAAAATAGATTTCCCTTATATAATACCTGCTAAATGCAAAAAAGAAAGGTCAAAATTTGACACAAAAACTGACCGGATTTGCACAATGAAACAAAGTGGAACAAGCTGTTATTTTTCATTTTGATTTTGATGTTGATATACTGCATTTACAAACCATCTGCATTCGGCCAATGTATTAAATGCAGACGGTGCAAACCGCACCAATCCGTTTTCCATCGTACCGTAATGCGCGTGTGCAAGCGGCGCGCAGTGCAATCCGCCGCGCAGTGCGAATCCCATTCGATTTAATGCCGCAGCTGTTTGCTCGGAGTGTTTCGATAAGACAGAGAACGAAACGATCGGTACATGATTTTTCCCCTGCGGGCAGACAAACACATGCGGCATCCGGCTTAAATGTTCCCACACAAACCGGCAAAGTGATTCTTCATGCGAAAATAGACGCGTCGGTGTTTTTTCCTGCACAAACCGGATTCCTTTTGCGAGCGCTAAAATCCCCGATGTATTGAGTGTCCCTGCTTCCAGCCGGTCGGGATAGAAGTCGGGCATTTCCGCTTCGCTGGACACACTTCCCGTACCGCCTTCAATCATCGTCTGAAGCAGGCGATCATCATAAAGAAGCAGCATGCCGGTACCTGCCGGTCCATACAGTCCTTTATGTCCGGGAACGCATACCGCGCAAGCACCCGTCTTTGAAAAGTCGATCGGAACAACACCGGCACTCTGCGCCGCATCAATGACAAACGGAATCTTTCTTCGCTTGCACAATGCGCCGATGTCGCTGACTGGAAGAACATGACCGCTCACATTGGATGCGTGCGTACATACAACAAGGCAGGTATCCTCCCGGATTGCCTCTAAAAACGACCGCACTGTCTTTTGGTCGTCATCGTCGTACGTTTTGGCAATCGTATATTCGGTGATTCCCTTTTGACTGAGCTGGTGGACCGGACGATAGACCGCGTTGTGTTCAAGATCTGAAATCACAATATGCCCGTTTTCTTTTATCAGTCCTTTGATTGCAATATTGAGTGCAGTGGTGCAGTTATTTGTAAAGATCACACGCTCGGGTACCGTATGAAAAAAGGAAGCCGCTATCTCGCGTGTACGATAGACCTGCTCGCCTGCTAAAACAGAAAAAGAATGACCGCCGCGTCCCGGATTCCCGCCGTATTGCATGGACGCTTTTGTAAGCATCTGCGATACGGCGAGCGGCTTCGGAAACGTGGTGGCCGCATTGTCAAAATAGATCATTTACCGATTCCTCCGTCAAACCACACGTTTCACCTTGATCCCATTCTGCGAAAGAATCCGAACGGCATCCGCTTCGTTTGCAGCAGTGCGTACCCCATAACCGCATCCGCCGTCCCGCAGATCATGCGGCACACGCATGACTGTTGCACGAATCCCCACCCGAAACAATACATCCCGCGCACGATAGGCATATGTGACCGATTGTACCATGAAAATGCGCTCCTGTCTCATAAAAATTCCCCTTTCTTTTGCGAAAAAAATTCGCCTCCTGCTTTGCACCATTCTATGCAAAGCAGGAGGCGGAACGTTCATTTTTTCTTTAGGTAAAGAGTAAGCAGACCGCATGGGCGGAAATGCCTAATTTTTCGCCGGTAAATCCAAGATGTTCTTCGGTAGTTGCCTTTACGTTCACACAATCCGGATCGATCCCGCAGATACGTGCAAGATTCTCTTTCATCTTCGGGATAAACGGCGAAAGCTTCGGCGCCTGCGCGATGATTGTCGCGTCGATATTCGAAATTCCGTATCCTTTATTCTTAATTTTTTCGCACACAGCGTCTAACAATTTTAAACTGTCCGCGCCGCGGTACGCTTCGTCGGTATCCGGAAAATGCTGTCCGATATCGCCAAGCGCCGCCGCACCAAGCAGCGCATCCATCACCGCGTGTGTCAGAACATCCGCATCGGAATGCCCAAGCAGTCCCACGGTATGCGGGATATCGACACCGCCTAAAATAAGCTTCCGGTTTTCTGCAAGCTTATGTACATCATATCCATGACCGATTCGCATCATAGACGTTCCTCCTTTTTTAAAAAAGAGCGTGTGAGTTCACACGCTCTTTTTGATCTTATAATTCCACAATACAGCCGCGCGGACAAACTTCCATGCAAGCTTTGCAGTTCGTGCAAAGCGCGCTGTCAATCGACGCCACCTGATTGGTTACAGTAATTGCACCGGTCGGACATGTCTTTTCGCATTTTTTACAGCCGATGCAGCCGTGTTTGCAGTTGGCAATCGTCTGTTTGCCGTTATCACAGCTTGCACAGGTGACAGCAACGTGTTTTGCGAGCTCACGGATTTTTAACAGTCCGTTCGGGCAGGCTTTGGTGCACATCGTACATCCGGTGCATTTTGTCGGATCAACTTTTGCAATGCCGCTGTCAAGCGAAATCGCACCGAAGTTACACACATTTGCACAGTCGCCGTATCCAAGACAGCCATAGTTGCAGACACCTTTTCCTTTATAGTAAAGGCTGCATGCCGCACACGATTGCTCACCGTCATAGTTGTAGAGATCGGACGTGTTTTCCGGTACTTTGCCCTCACATGCGACAAACGCAACACACTCAGTCACATCTTCAAATGCAGTGCCCATAATCGCACTGATTTTCTTTGCCGCTTCGTCGCCGCCCGGTACGCAGCGGTTTGTTTTTGCGCCGCCGTGCACAATATTCTGTGCGTAGTTTTCACATCCGGAAAAGCCGCAGACGCCACAGTTTAAACCCGGCAGTGCAGCTACAACCTCTTCCACCTTTTCATCTGTTTTCACAGCGAAAATTTTCGAAAACACGGAAAGAAGAAAACCGGCAAACACGCCGAGACCGATAAAAATAAATACCGGAATCAAAATATCCCAAACTGTCATTTGCACATTCTCCTTTCCTTATTTGAAGATGCCTTCAACAATTCCGCTGAATCCCACAAAGGAAAGCGAAACAATCGATGCGGCAATCAGCGTTGCCGGAATGCCTTTGAACGCTTTCGGCAGATCAGCCGCATCCACACGCTCGCGCACACCTGCAAAAATCACGAGTGCCAATGCAAAGCCGATACCAGCGCCCAGTGAATTGAACATCGACTGTGCAAACGTATAGGTGTTGTCGATATTCAGAATCGTTACACCGAGGACGGCACAGTTTGTGGTAATGAGCGGCAGATATACACCGAGTGAATGATAAAGCGGCGGTACAAATCGTTTGATAATGATTTCTGTCAGCTGCACAAACAGCGCGATAATCAAAATGAAAACGACGACCCGCAGATAATCGAGCGAGAACGGCTCAAGCAGCAGTTTGTAGATCGGATAGGTGAGCGCCGTTGCCATGAGCATGACAAACGTAACCGCCGCACTCATGCCGAGCGCCGAGCTCATTTTTTTGGAAACACCCAAGAACGGGCAGATACCCATAAACTTGTTCAATACAAAGTTTTCAACAAGGATTGCACTGAACAAAATAATCATCAATTCTTTCATGCTTCAGCGCCCTCCTCTTTTGCACCGCAAGCAGCGGCATTCGGACAGTTTGCACATCCGATTTTTTTCTTCGAAATTTTATAGTTCGAGATCACGTTGACCACAGCAATAACAACGCCGAACACAAAGAAGCCGCCGGCAGACTGTGCGAAAAAGCCGATCGGCTCAAACCAGTCGCCCAATGCAAAGCCAAACACACTGCCGCTTCCGAGCAGTTCGCGGATAATACCGATGCACAGCAGTGCAAACGTAAAACCAACGCCCATGCCGAGTCCGTCGAGTGCAGAAGCAACGACATTATTTTTGCTTGCAAACATTTCTGCACGGCCTAAAATAATGCAGTTTACAGTAATGAGCGACAAGAACACGCCGAGTGCACTGTAAAGATCCGGAAGATAGCTTTGCAGCATGAAGCTTACAAATGTGACGAAGCCTGCGATGATCACGATGAACGAAGGCAGGCGCACTTCTTTCGGAATCACATTCTTCAAAAGCGAAATAACGATATTGGAACAGACAAGTACGAACGTGGTTGCCAGTCCCATGCCAAGTCCGTTGATTGCGAGCGTTGTGACCGCAAGCGTCGGACAAGTACCCAAAAGCATCACAAGAACCGGATTCTCTTTAATAATGCCTTTGGTGAAGGTTTTTAAATAACTCACAGCCCAAGCTCTCCTTTCAGTTCTTCATAAATGGAAAACGCCTGATTGACCGCATCACCGACCGCGTTAGAAGAAACCGTCGCATTTGCAATCGCGTCGATATCACCGCTGCCGTCTTTTGCGACGGTCACCGGTGCGGTTTTTCCGATATAAGCCTTCAGATAATCAGGCTCGGTTGCTTTGGTGCCGACACCTGGTGTCTCCTGTGTGGAAATCGCATAAATACCAGCAATCGCTCCGTTTTGATCAAATCCGATGAGCAGGTTTAAGCTGTCGTTTCCGTGATAACCTTTTGCGCTGATGTTAATTGCACAGCCGGAGCCGCCTTCATCGACATACGCACCCAAAAAACCTGCGGTTTCAGAGGTCACATTCGCCTGTACCAATTTCGATGCAGAAGGCAGAACCGTCGGCTGATATTCGGCAAGCTTGTCTGCTGCAATGCCAGTCGAAGCGTTGCCAACACCGGTCAGCTGATAGGTGAGTGCAAGCAGTGCGCCCACAATGACAGCAATCAAGGTCAGTGTCAGCGTCGGTTTTACAATCGATTTATACATGCTGTTTCCCTCCTGCTCCAAACGGTTTCGTCTGCGTGCAGCGGTCAATCAGCGGTGTGACGAGATTCATCAGCAGAATTGCAAATGAAACGCCCTCCGGATACGATCCGAACACGCGAATGAGTGTTGTGATCACGCCGCAGCCAAGTGCAAAGATAAGCTTTCCTTTGAGTGTTGCCGGTGTGGTCGAATAGTCGGTTGCCATGAAAATCGCACCGAGCATCAAGCCGCCCGCCAAAATGTGATTGACCGGATTTTCTCCAAGCACCCATGTAAATACGAACACCGTACCGATGAATGTAAGCGGCACAAGCGGGTTGATCACACGGCGAATTGAAAGATAGATGCCACCCAATAGCAGTGCTGCCGCACTGACTTCACCGATACAGCCGCTTACATTGCCTAAAAACAGATCGAGTGTATTTGCAGAAGCAATGTCCACAAGCGGTGTTGCACCGGCAACTGCATCTGCCATGTGCTGATAACCGAACGGTACCGTCCAGGTTGTCATATACGTAGAGAACGAAACGAACAAAAAGATTCTTGCCGCAATCGCAGGATTTGCAAAATTCTGTCCGATGCCGCCGAACAGCTGCTTGACCACAACGATTGCAAACACCGAACCGAGTGCCGCTACCCACAGCGGAACCTGCGGCGGCAGGTTAAACGCCAGCAAGATGCCGGTGACAATCGCACTGAAATCGCCGAGTGTATTGTCGCGTTTCATCAGCTTGCGAATCACAAATTCAGAGAGCATACACGCTGCAACACACACGAGTGTTACAATCAGTGCGCGCGGGCCGAACACATAAATGCCCACAAGCAACGCCGGAAACAGCGCCACAATCACATCAAACATAATATTCGACGTCGAATTGGACGACAGCATATGCGGCGACGGGGAAACAGTCCATTTACTCATGCCTTTTTGTCCTCCTTGCTGTTTTGTTCTTTCAAAAACGCTTTTGCAAGCTGATTTTTCTGTGCCAAATGGCGTTTTGCCGGACATACAAACGAACAGCAGCCGCAGTTGATGCAAAGATCAACACACAGATTCTCAAGCTCTGCGGCATCCCGTTTGTCATATGCTTTTTCAAGTTTTGCCGGCATCAAGCGCATCGGACAGACACCGATACATTTTGAACACCGGATACATGCCGTCGTTTTGGGAAGCAGTGATGACTTCTCCTGAAAACAGATGACCGCATTGTTGTTTTTCACAATTGGCGCGTCGATATCTGCAAGTGCAGATCCCATCATCGGACCGCCCATCAGCACCTTGCCGCAATCGTTTTCCGAAACATGGCAGTAAGCCAATACATCACGAACCGGTGTACCGATGCGTACCATCAGATTCTGCGGATCGGAAACTGCATCGCCGTCTACGGTAATGCGTTTTTCAATCAGCGGCATTCCGGTTTTTAAATACCGGCCGAGATGTGCAACAGACGACACGTTTGAAACAATCACACCGCAGTCCGCCGGAAGCTTGCCGCGCGGAACGGTGATACCGGTTGTCGCATAAATGATCGATTTTTCTGCACCCTGCGGATATACAGAAGGCAGTGAAACGACCGTTACATGATCCTCCGATGAAAATGCCTGATCAAGCACTTCCATCGCAAATGCTTTATTATCCTCAATACCGATAAACACACGGCTTAGATTCAAAAATTTGCAGATTGCACGCACACCGTCCACAATATCCTGTGTCGATTCGATACAAGTGCGATAGTCCGCGGTGATATACGGTTCGCATTCTGCGGCATTGACCACCAGCGTGTCCACTTTGTCAATGTCACGATAGCCGAATTTGACATGCGCCGGAAATCCTGCGCCGCCCAATCCGACGAGTCCGCTTTCTCGTACAGCGGCAAGGAATTGCTCGGTCGTTTCGATCACCGGACGGCTGACCGGCGCTTGTTCCTGCACTTCATCCACTGCAATCACAACCGCTTTGCAGGTGATACCCACAATATTTGTAAACGGAACGATATCCTCTACAACACCTGAGCAGCTCGCATGGACCGGCACAGAGAAAAACGCGCTGTTGTCGCCGATTTTCTGACCGGTACACACATGATCACCTTTTTTCACAAGCGGCTCGCACGGCGCACCCATGTGCTGGAGCAGCGGAATTGTCACTTTTTTGGACAGCGGAAGCTGTTTTGTTTCTTTTTCCGTGGTGTTTTTGTAATGCGCAACATGTGCGCCGGCCAAACACCGTCTGCTTTTTATGATAGCCATTTTGACCTCCCTGATCATGAAAATTTTATGTTCTGCGGTCAAGCCGTTTCATCGCAGGCATCATCACACGAAGCAGTGTGCCGGTGAGAATCCCCATGAAAACACCTGACAGGACAAGCAGCGGCGCATAGTAAAACACCGCTGTACTTGATAAAAGAAAACTTGCGGCAGCAAGCTGTGCGATATTATGCGCAACCGCTGCACAAACACTTATTATTATATACGAAATTCGAATCTTTTGCAATGCAAGCAGCACCGCCATAATCAAAACGGAAAAAATTCCGCCCGCCGCACTCAAAAAACAGGCTGTCACACCACGCGTGATGAAAACAAACCCGATTTTTAAGCCAAGCAATAAAAATGTGCGCGGCTTTCCGAAATAAAAAAGCGAATACATGATGACCACATTCGACAGTCCAAGCTTTACACCCGGCGGCAGCGCCGGAATCGGCGGAATCAGATTCTCTAAGATCATCAGTACAACAGACAGTGCAAACAACAAAGCTGTTATGGTGATCGTCCGAATCGAAAGTTTATGTTTCATCGTCTTCCCGCCTTTTAATTCACAATCCCGTCCGTTTTCGCATCTGTTCCGACAATCGTCACAGAGACACGATTCGGCATACAAACCGCCGTCTGTCCCGGATGCGAAATAAATCCAAATTGTTCGCACAAATGATCAGGACAATTGACATTGACAAATCGAATCTGATGGTTTTTGATCTCAAAGTGCACATTTTCGCAATTTTCAAGTGTAAAGGTGCTGTCCTTTGCAGTCAAAAGATTGATTGTTTTGACGCATTTTCCGTCCAGCATGATCTGTGCAACGCCGATCGAGTCATCCTTTGGTGTGAACATCCATACAAGCAACACAGACACTGCAATCAAAAGCAGCAAGAGGATGATCCCGCCTTTTGAAATAATTTTTCGTTTTTGCTGTTCTGTTTTCATGCTGCTTCCTCAAATCCATTTGCACGTGTGAATGTATCATCTTCAATCGTAAACCGATCTGCAAGGGATGGCGAAACATAAACGCGGTTTTCTTCATCAATCACAATAACCGAGAAATCCGGGTGATTGATATAGGAAGGAATCGCCTCTTTTCCAGCCAAAAATAGTGTAGTCGACAGCGCATCTGCCAGTGCACCGTCTTTTGCCACAACGGTCACTGAAATCAGGTCGGAATCACAGGGATAACCGGTTTTCAAGTCAAGAATATGATGATACCGCACACCGTCCTGCACAAAATACCGCTCATACGTGCCGGTTGTAGCGACAACTTCATCATGAGATGAAAGAATTCCCATCAGATCATTCGCAGAGTCAGAAAGCGGATTTCGGATGCCAAGCCGGTAAGGCGATCCATCTGGCTTTTTGTGATAGGTGTAGATATTCCCGCCGATCGAAATGAGCGCCGAATCCACACGATAATCCGCATAAATCGATTCAATTTCCTCGCAGAAATAACCTTTCGCAATGCCGCCTAAATCAATCGCCATTCCCTCTTCTTTTAAAAATGCAGTCTGCGCGCCCTCATCCAATATCAGATTTTGATAGGAAACATGATCCAGTGCAGATGCAATTTCATTTTCAGAAGGTACTTTTGGATGATCGGACGTGATGCCCCACAATGTGGACAACGGTGCAATGGTGATATCAAATAATCCGTTCGATTTTTCGCTGAAGCTGCGTCCTTTTTTTAGCAAATTAAATGTATAGGTATCAACCTTTACAGGTGTTTTTCCTGCATTTTCATTGATTTTGCTGATTTCTGATGATTCCACATACAGCGACAAGAGTTGTTCCAGTTCAGATAAGCGCCGATTCACTGCCTCTGAAGCTTTTTTTGCGTCTGCGCCGTAAACTTGCTGTGTCACCTGTGTATCCATCACATACAATTCAGCATTCATAGGTTTTTGCTGCGAAGTACATCCACCGCATCCAAATGCAATCAATAGTCCGGCAGCAACACTATACCATTTTCTTTTTGTCATGAATACCTCCCGAAAACACAGGAAACATTTACACATGAAGTGTAAATGTTTCCTGCAAGCTGTTCATTTCAAATCCGATATTTACGGTGTAACGGAAACCTCAGAAGTGTCTCCTTTTTCCATATTCGGAATAAGTGCATTGTACAATGCTTTCATCGAGTCCGAAGAAGTCGTTGCACCCGCAACAGCATCGACTTTCTGCGTATTCACAAAGCCCTGTTCAAGCTCAGGATAAAATTTGCTCGGTGTTGTCGTGCCGCCGTAGCTTTCCATCGTTTTA
>CASGAN010000015.1 GCA_949299455.1 uncultured Oscillospiraceae bacterium | reverse complement strand
CGCAGGTGTGTTTCGCCGCCGCGGCGCTCATCTTTTTCCACCCAGATCGACGATTTAAACTCATTTGCTTTCTGAATAAAGAAAGTGGCCGGACGTGCATGCAATCCTACCTGATTTTGAACTTTTACCTCACTTACGTACATCTCAAGCGCTCCTCTTCATCATAAATCTAATTAAAATATAGTATAAATCAAAGTGTGCGATCTTATTATAACATAATCCTTGTTCGCGTCAACGTATCCGAAACGAAATCCGAACTGTTTTTTTGATTTTCTGCTTTTTCGCCATTTCGCCCCGTTTTTAGATTTCCCCCGATTGTGCAACTCTTACACAATTTTTTCAACGCGGGAAGCAGAATGCACAGAAATTTATTTTCTATTTCCCAAATAATTCCGGATGCTTCTGCATCAGTTTTTGTTCTTCTTTGGTAAGGGAATACTTCTCATACAAATCGGGACGCTTTTCGCTGGTACGCACAAGCTGTTTTGCACGCCGCCAATCGGCAATATTCTTGTGGTGTCCGGACAAAAGCACTTCCGGTACCGGTTTATCATGCCAGATTTCCGGGCGGGTATACTGCGGATACTCAAGCAATCCGGAAAAATGACTTTCCTCTTCATAGCATATGCTGTCTGCCAGTACGCCGTCACACATCCGCGCAACCGCGTCCGTTAAAACGAGTGCGGGCAGCTCGCCGCCGGTCAGAACATAGTCACCGATTGACACTTCCTCATCGACGATTTCTTCGAGCACACGTTCATCCACGCCCTCATAATGGCCGCACAGCAAAAACAGATGCTCCATCTTCGCATACTCGACACACCGCTGCTGTGTGAGCACCCGGCCCTGCGGAGAAAGATAGATCACATGCGGTTTTTTCGGCAGTTCGGCACACACCGCCTCATAGCAGCGAAAAATCGGGTCTGCCTGCATCACCATACCTTTCCCGCCGCCATAGCCGTAATCGTCCACACGGCCGTGTTTATCGGTCGTATAGCTGCGGATATTGTGGCAGTGCAGTTCGATCAATCCTGCGCGGCGTGCCCGCCCGATGATGCTCTCGTTAAGTACCGTCTCGCACATTTCGGGAAACAGTGTGGCAATATCAATCCTCATCGTCAAAAAGCCCTTTCATCGGACGAATTTTCATCACGCCCGCGTCAATATCTGTATCAATGATAACCTGACGGATCGCCGGAATCAGCGTCACTTTCTTGTCCCTCTCGATGTGGTAGACATCGTTGGCGCCCGTCTGGCTGACATCGGAAAGCGTGCCGTATTCGATCGTTTCATCGTTTGCGTCAATCACACGCAGGCCGATCAGATCCTGTACAAAATAGGTACGGTCATCAAGTTTTACATCCTCACGTGCCACATATAAAATGCGTCCGCGCAGTGCGTTTGCCTGCTCGACCGTATCGGCGCACGAAAGCTTTAATACGACGATGTTTTTATTCAAACGGCCTTTTTCCACGTTGACCTTTTCGTTTCCTGCGTCAAAATACATCGTTTCAAACGACAGCAGAAACGACGGTGAATCACTCCACGGCTGGACACGCACTTCGCCTTTTAATCCGCTGGTTGAAACGATTTTTCCAATTTCCAAAAACGCTTTTTTCATGCCGGGTTCCTCCGTATTCTTTTCTTTGATACGCAAAACGGGAAGCGAACGCTTCCCGTTTTTTCGTATCAGTCAATTTCGACTGCAACTTTTTCTTCTGTGCGCGATGCACCTGCACGCATCACCACACGGATTGCTTTTGCAATCCGGCCCTGTTTGCCGATCACACGGCCCATATCGTCTGGTGCGACATGAAGATGATATACGGTGACGCCTTCCTCATTCGGCTCGTCAACCGTCACATTCACAGCGTCCTTATCATTGACAAGGCCTTTTGCGATGGATTCCAACAACTCTTTCATATTGCCCTCCGTGATTCCTTTGCGTTTTGCAAAACGGATGTCTGATTACAGAGCGCCGTTGTCTTTGAGCAATTTTTTCACAGTGTCGGTCGGCTGAGCGCCGTTTTTGATCCACTCTTTTGCTTTGTCTGCGTCAACTTTTACAACAGACGGATTTTTGGTCGGATCATAGTAGCCGATCTCTTCGATGAAACGGCCGTCTCTCGGATATCTCGAGTCAGCCACAACGATGCGATAAAACGGTGCTTTTTTTGCGCCCATACGGCGAAGTCTGATTTTTACTGCCATTTGAAAAGTCCTCCTGAAAAAAATAGATTACATATTGTATTAAAATATATAGATTCAACCCACTGTAAGCGGGAGAATATCAAAAATTTACTGCATCGGGAAATTCGGCATCCGCATCCGGCGGCCTTTTTTTCCTTTCATATTGCCGCTCATCATCTTCATCATCTTCTGCATCTGCTCAAACTGCTTCAGCAGGCGGTTGACGTCCTCGACCTTACGGCCGCTGCCGGCTGCAATACGGCGTTTCCGGCTCGGATTGATGATTGACGGTTTTTCGCGTTCTTCTTTTGTCATCGAAGTGATCATCGCCTCGATATACACAAGCTGACGGTCGTCGATATCCATATCTTTGATTTTCGCACCGACGCCCGGAATCATCGATAACAGCTGCTTCATCGAACCCATATTGCGGATCTGATGCATCTGATCTAAGAGATCGTTCATATCAAAGCTGTTCTGCTTCATTTTCTGAAGCATCTCATCTGCTTTTTTGTCGTCAAGCGCTGTCTGCGCTTTTTCAATCAGCGTGAGCACATCGCCCATACCGAGAATACGGGATGCCATACGTTCCGGATGGAACGGCTCAATTTCGTCGAGCTTCTCGCCCATACCGACAAATTTGATCGGCTTTCCGGTCACTGCCAGAACAGAGAGCGCCGCGCCACCGCGGGTATCACCATCGAGCTTTGTCAAAAGTACAGAGTCGATGTCCAGTGCATTGTGGAACGATTCTGCCACATTGACAGCATCCTGACCGGTCATTGCATCGACCACCAGCATGATTTCCTGCGGTGAAACGGCTGCCTTGATGCGTTTTAACTCATCCATCAGCGTTTCGTCAATATGCAGACGGCCTGCGGTATCGATAATCACAATGTCGTTGCCATAGTCTTTTGCATGGCGGATGGCCGCCTGTGCAATTTTAACCGGATCGCCCTGTCCCATCTCAAATACGGGTGCGCCAACCTGCGATCCGACCACCTTGAGCTGGTCGATTGCCGCCGGACGATAGACGTCACACGCAACAAGCAGCGGACGGTGATTCTGCTTCATAAAATATTTTGCAAGCTTTGCCGCATGCGTCGTTTTACCGGCGCCCTGCAAGCCGCACATCATCATAACAGTCGGCGGATTGGAAGCAAAGCGAATGCGCTGATTCTCATTTCCCATCAGCCGGCAAAGCTCGTCGTTTACGATTTTGACGACCTGCTGTGCAGGGGTAAGGCTTTCCATAACCTCTGCACCGACGGCACGTTCGCTCACCGATTTGACAAAATCGCGCACGACTTTATAGCTGACGTCTGCTTCGAGCAGTGCCATTTTGACTTCGCGCATTGCTTCTTTGATGTCCTGTTCGGTCAGTTTGCCTTTGGACCGCAGCTTTTTAAACGCCGCGGACAATTTATCGGACAACGATTCAAATGCCAAATCTGTTCCTCTCCTTACTTATGCGTTTTTCTCAACATAGCGTTCGATCACGCGCTTGATCTGATCGATATTATCGGAAACCGCCCGCGAGTGATGCACCGCATCATTTTCCCGTGCAATCCGGTCGACAACGTAGCCGATTTCCTGAAATGCCTTGAGCGTTTCGATGTATTGATCGAACATATGAAGCTTTTTCTCAAGCTCAAACAAATAGACCTCACCGCGCTTAATCGAGTCGCGCACGCCCTGGCGTGTGATTTCCTGATGCTCGGCAATCTCAGAAAGCGAGAGATCCTGATTATAATAAAGGTCGATGGCGTCGCGCTGTTTGTCAGTCAGCATATTGCCGTAAAAATCGAGCAAAACCGCAACGTTTAAATTCTTACTCATCAACCCACATCCTTTTTTGCGGCTTGTAAAGCAATTAAGCTTTACAAGTGGATATTATACCGAAAAAGCAGAGCCGTGTCAAGCCTTATTTTCCGCGGTTTCTAAACTTTTTTCGCGTCTTGGCGCCAAAAATTCGCCCGGCTCTTTGACTGCGATCAAAAACTTGGTTTTGATGCCCTGCGCGGTATACATTTCCTCGTGTTCCGTGCGGTAATTCGGCGAAAAACCGCTCGTGTGCAAATCATAAGTCAGATACTGGATGGTGAATCCCATCTGCTCAAAATAGCCGATCGAATGTTTAAACAGCAGATCATCGTCCGTTTTAAACCAGATTTCGCCGCCGTCTTTTAAAAAGGCGCGGTATTTCTCAAGCTGGCGCGGGTGTGTGAGCCGCTTTTTATGCTGGGACGGCTTAAACCACGGATTGCAGAAGTTGATGTAAATCCGCTCTGCCTGATCGGCCGGTGCATCCGAAAAATCCATGTCAATCCGTGTAATCTCCATACTCGCAAGCAGAATATTATCCACCGGACGCTCTGCCTGTGCATAAGCGGCCTCGATCGTCCGCCGTGCAACACCCAGCATATCGCTGATCAGATCGATCCCGATAAAGTTCACCTGCGGGTTTTCAACACCTGCCTGTGCCAAAAAACGGCCTTTTCCGCATCCCAACTCCACATGAAGCGGCTGTTTTTTTGAAAATGCCGTGTCCCATTTTCCTTTATATTCCTGCGGTTCTTTCACATAATACGGACAAGCCGCAAGCTCGGGCCGCGCCCATTTTTTCGCACGCATCCGCATCAATCTTCACATCCTTTTTCCCATTCTTCCAGCGTTTTATCATATCATGCATGCGACCGAAATGCAACCGTTTCCCATTTGATTCCTGTGAATTTCTTGACACTGTGCCGTGCGCGCCGTATAATACAAATGAGTATCAAACAGAAAGCGGTGAACATATGCCGGCAGGAAACCAAACACTGTTAAAGCAGAACAATCAGCGTGCGATTGCCAAATATATCATTGAACACGGGCCGATTTCCAGAGCGGATCTTTCCAAAAAGCTCTCCATCAGCAAGCCCACCGTCTCCGCAAACATCACCGCCCTGATCGAGCGGGATCTGTTGATGGAAATCGGTTTTTCTGAAAGCGAAATCGGCAAAAAACCGATGCTTGTGGATTTTAATAAAAATGTACGATATGTGCTGGTACTCGATTTTATCAGCTACATCACACGCGGCAGAATTCCGGTTGCTGTCTGCAATTTATATTGTGAACCGATTTTTATTGACTTTATTTCACTTCCGCCCGATTTTTCCGGTGCATGGATTGACAGCGAAGTCCCGCGCCAAATCGATGCACTGTGCAAAGCGCACCACATTCCACATGAACAAATCGGTAAACTCGTCATCACAGCACCGACTTCCTGCTACGATGAACAGCATATTCCGTTTGAATGCCGCAACGGCGATAAAATCAATCTGGCAGATGTATTTCACGAACAATTTGCCGGAAAAATCGCCGTCAAGAACGATATTGACTTAGCCGCGCTCGGCGAAAAGCATTTCGGTGTCGGAAAACATGTTGATAACCTCTTGTTTGCATGGATCGGACTCGCGATCGGCGGCGGTCTGATTTTAAACGGCAATTTATATGAAGGACATGCGCATTCGGGCGGTGAGCTTGCCTATTCCATCGTCTATAACGACTGGCTTCACCGTTATGACGAATTGCAGAACATCACATCACTGGAGGGCATCCGCCGTTATATCGCCGCCCATCCGGAAGAAGCGGCCGCCTCTGTGCTGGCACCGCACTTTAAAAACGACACCTTTTATCTTGATATGATGATTGAAGCTGCTGCAAACGGCGATATCTTCTGTATTCAGTTTGCAAAAGATACCGCACGCGTCGTTGCACGCGTGATTGCAAACCTCGCATATACGCTGAATCTGCAAATGGTGATTATCGGCGGTGAATACACCGGGTTCGGCAGTATTCTCACTGATACGGTCATGCACTGCCTGGCGCAAATTCCGCTGCCGCCGCCTGCTGTGACCATTCCGTTTTACACAAACTCTGCGATGTACGGTGCGTTCCGTTTCGGTGCCGACAGCATTTTAAAAACACTCATTTAATAAGAAAAAGACCACCGATCGGTGGTCTTTTTCTTATTCCGCATTCGTGAGCAGTGCGGATGCTTCATCCAATTTTGCAAACGCTTCTTTCATCGCCTCGTCACCGGGTGCAAGTGAATCGACGAATGCTTGATTAAACGACGACGGACTCAATTCGCCGATCGCTTTTTCATAAATTTCAATGCCGGCGGTTGCCTTTGCTGCACTTTCAGTAAGCAATGTCTGCACCTGTTCGTATTCTTTCGGCGCTTTGAGTTTTGACAGTGATGCATACGCCTGTTTCATGGCCGCAAGATCGTCAAGTACCTTTTTCTTTGTTTCATCTGTAATGGAAGAAAACATCGCATCCAAATCAGTCGAAAACGGTTCGGTCGCATCAGAAATCGCAGTCATTGATGTACGTACCGACTGTAAATATTCTGTATTTTTTTGTTCACTGCTTGTACATCCCACCAGCAAAAAAGCGGCAATCACACAAAGCAGTGCGCATAGTTTTCGTTTCATGAAAAATCCTCCCGCATGCATGTTTGCACTTTACAGTTTAACACACCGCCTCTTTATTTGCAACAAAAGAAAAAACACGGAATCGTAAACGATTCCGTGTTTTTGTGTGAACGTTCAATCAGAAGCCCAATACTTTTGTAAACGAAGCTTTCATCTCTTCGATTGCAGCCAGAGCACCCTCTTTGGTTGCGCTGATTGCAGTGTAGTATGCTTTGATTTTCGGCTCTGTGCCGGACGGACGAAGCACAATGCTGTTGCCGTTTGCCAATGTAAACGACAAAACGTCCGATTTCGGCAGTTCAATGACGGTTTCTGCGCCGGAAGTCATATCAACTGTTTTGCTTGCCAAATAATCGCTGAAGCTGACGACAGCCTGACCTGCGATCTCTTTCGGTGTATCGGTGCGCAGCGAAGTCATGATGGCTTTCATCTGCTCCATACCAGCAGCGCCTTCACAGGTGAAGCTCTGCTGACGGTGGATATAGTTGCCATATCTCTCATAGATGCTGTTGAGTGCATCGAGGATCGAAACACCTTTGAGTTTGTAGTTTGCAGCCATTTCACAGATGAGCATCGAAGCGACAACTGCGTCTTTATCTCTTGCATAAGTACCAGCCAGATAGCCGTAGCTCTCCTCAAAGCCGAACAGATAACGCTCGGTTTCGCCTTTCTGCTCAAGATACAGAATCTGCTCGCCGATGAATTTGAAGCCGGTCAGCACGTCGATGACTTTTACACCGTAATCTGCTGCAATTTTCGCTGCGAGCTCGGTGGTAACGATCGTTTTGACTGCGATCGGGTCTTTCGGCATGGTGCCTTTTTCGGTGCGCTGTTTGCAGATGTATTCCATCAGCAGTGCGCCTACTTCGTTACCGGTGATGAGCACATATTCGCCGTTTTTGTCCGGAACAGCGATGCCCACACGGTCACAGTCCGGGTCAGTTGCAAGCAGCAGGTCCGGTTTGACCTCTTTGCACAGGTCAAGACCGAGTGCGAGTGCTTCCGGAATCTCCGGATTCGGGAACGGGCAGGTTTTGAATGTGCCGTCCGGCATCTCCTGCTCTTTAACAACGGTGACATCTTTGATGCCGCGCATTGCAAGAATTTTGCGAACCGGGATATTGCCCGTACCGTTGAGCGGTGTGTATACCACTTTCAGGTTTGCTTTTTCGCAAGCTTCCAGATCAAGCGCCTGTGCTTTGACATTTGCTAAGAATTTCTCTTCCACTTCCGGTTTGATGTACTCGATGCTGCCGTCTTCGATTGCTGCATCAAAATCAACCAGTTTCACGCCGTGGAACAGATCAACTTTCTCGATCAGGCTTAAAACGCGGTCAGCGGCTTCAAGTGTCAGCTGGCAGCCATCCGGGCCGTATGCTTTGTAGCCGTTGTATTTTGCCGGGTTGTGCGAAGCAGTGACCATGACGCCTGCATCACAGCCAAGCTCACGAACAGCAAACGACAAGCACGGTGTCGGCATCAGCTGCGGATAGATATACGTTTTGATTCCGTTTGCAGCCAAAACGCGCGCAGTCTCTTTTGCAAACTTATCCGATTTGATACGGCTGTCGTAGCTGATTGCAACGCTCGGCGCTTCGACCGCTTCATTCAGGTAATCTGCAAGACCCTGGGTTGCTTTGCGGATGGTGTAGATATTCATGCGGTTTGTACCCGCACCAATCACGCCACGCAAACCGCCGGTGCCAAATTCCAGTTCACGATAAAAACGGTCTTTGATCGCATCGGTATCGCCGGCAATTGCTGCCAGCTCTTCGCTCAAATCTGCGTCTTCCAGTTCGGTTTTGCTCCACAGTTGATACAATTCCATTTCCTTCATGACAGTTTCCTCTTTCCATTGCAAAATTTCCTTGTCCCAAGGAACCTTTTTATTAAAGCGGTCACCCGCTATAATACAATTATACCACAAGATAGCTCTCGATTTCCAGTTCTTCAAGCACCGGAAGCAATGTTTGCACATCTTTTTTCAAAATGACCGGCATCAGCTCGCCTGACAGCGTGCCGTCCGCCTTCATCTGGCGAAGCATCTCTTTTGCAATTGTCAGATCATCGGCCTCTGTGCCAAACTTCTGTGAAAGCACGCCTCTGCGTTGCGCAATCGCATCAAGGCTTACTTCAGGTGCATTTTTATCATAACCGATTTCACGCAGATCGACAAGTCCTGCGTTTTCACTGAGTGCAGACTGCTCCGCCATATCCACCCAGTTATACACCGGCACATCACCAGCAGCGGCCTGCATTTCATCGAGTGTTTGACCAAGAATTGCCGTACGCGACGGTTCGGTCAAAATGGTATTCATATTTCGTGTATTTCTTGTCGGGAAGTTCACATCACTGACAGCAATCTGCTCAAATCCTTTTGCTGCCGCATCGGCTGCAAGTTGACTTAAATACAGTCTCGCCTTTTCCATATACGGGTTGAGCCATGCTTTTCCACCCAGCTCCACAGAGGAATCGAGCCAGTTGATGTTCAGCTGATTTGCATAAGCAAAGGAGTTCTCATTGCGTACATGTGCCGCTTTGGGGTCCTTAAGCCCTGTAATATGCGCCGCCGGGGTAAGTCCTGCTTTTTTGATCTCTGCACACAGCGCCTGTGCGTCAAACGCATCCGCACGTACTGTATTCAACCGGATTGCCTCCTCGGCATCCGACTGATACCAGACATCACCGTTTTCATCCTTGAGTGTGACAAACACAGTTGTATATCCCTGTGCTTTCAGTTCATTCAGATAATCTGTAAGCGCTGTACCAGTCAAAGACGCCTTGTCCGGTGTCATCACAACACCGTACACCGCCGTCTGCTCCGGCTCTTCACTTGATTCAGGCAAAGCTTCCTCCGGTGTACTCTCGTTCGGAGTACTCGACTGTGTGGTTTCCGAAGACTGCTCCGGCTTTTGAGAAAGCCATCCGCCGATCGCTTTGCTCATCATATATCCAAACCCGACCAGCAGCACCAAAAGCAGCACGAATAACACGCCCCGCGCCACACGTCCCGGTAATTTGGAATGCGTCTTCTTATAAATTCGCTTTGTTCGCACAACTTTTCTTGGTTTTGCCATAACAATCTCCTTAAAAAACAAACATCCTGACGGGAAACCCCAGATATTCTTTGTTTTATGCAGTCAAAAACAAAAATATGCCTGTCCGCTCAGAACGGCAGCTCATGTCCGATGACGCCGTACAGCGCAAGTGAAACAAGTCCGATGTAAATGAGCGTAATCGGAAATCCGCGAAACGCTTCCGGAACGGATTCGCTGGACAAGTGCTCATATGCAATGCGTACCGTATACGATGCGAGCATAAAACCGATTCCTGTACCGACTGCAAATCCAAAAAACATGCCAAACGAACCGGTTACGTTGTTGGTTGCAAGCAAAAGCGCACCCAGCACCGCACAGTTGAATACGCCTACATGGATAATTGAGAGAATTTCCTGTCTGCGTTTTTTTGCAAATTTCTGTGTCAGCAGCAGTGCAATCACATACATCACACCGATGACTGCCACATAAACCGGCGGCAGTACATAATAGGAATAAGAAAGCGGTTTTAAAAACGGGAAGATGAAGTAAACCGCAATCGACGAAACTGCCAGCATGCAGGTCATAATCAATCCAAGCAAAAAGATATTATATTTTTTGCGCACCGAAAACAAAACGGTTGAAACGCCGATCGAGCGCGAAAAAATTGTATTTTCAATAAAAATCGCAATCATGGCATAGATGAACATGTCACCAAGGAATGTCCGAAGCGCACTCATAAATTCATTCATTGGAGGCCCTCCTCTTTTGAGCGGGGATGTTCAATCCGCTTGCGGATGATGTTTCCGAGTGCTGCCAAAAGGCCCACCAGAATAAAGCCGGAAAACGGCATCAGCAATGCAGGTGCAACAACCAGCTGGTTCACTGAAACACCGAACAATGTGCCCGAACCAAAGAACTCACGAATCAAGCCGACCAGCACAATGACAATGAAAAATCCAACGGTATGACTGAATACGTCAACTGCCATATATCCTTTGTTGTGCTTGTGGAAGCGGGATTCGCTCTTTACAACAATCAGCGAGTTTGCCACAAGAAGCGGCAGGAAAATACCGGTTGTATACAGTGCATCTTCAAACATCCAATCAATCAGCATTGCTGTCGGAACAAAGACCACACAACCGATGAGTGCATACAAAATCGTACGAATGGTATAGGGAATCCGTTTGGAAATAAACGAAGAAAGCATCACTGTCAAAAATGTGATAATCATAAAGCCAATGCCGAGCGACACTGCATTTTTACAGCTGTATGCCGCTGCAACAACAGGTGCCAAGATAAAACCGCGCTCCACCACAGGGTTTGTCATAAACAAGCCGTTTAACTTTTGAAGTTTTTCGCGGTGGCGCTGATAAAACGTCTTATTCAACTGCGTCACCTGCTTTCTCTGCGGATGCTTGCGCATGATGATGGGATTTGCGCAGCCGCCGTTTCATTCTTGACCATGCAAACCGGAGTTTGCGTGCATAGCGGTCGCAGGACGGCGAAAATGCATTTGCCAAAAGAAGCGCAAAGACAAATTCCACGTCGAACGATCCAAACCGGCGCATCAGCACGACAAAGATACCGAGCAGCACGCCATAGATAATTTTACCCGATCCGGTTTTCGGCAGTGTGCACGGATCGCTTGCCATAAAAGCGAGTCCGAACACAAGCGCACCCGATGCAAATTCAAATTCGAGCGAATGGATGCGTCCCGTCATCAGACGCGGGAAGAAAACTGCGCAAAATCCGACAATCGCAATCACCGGCACAATCACGCGCAGGGAAACGGTACGGCGGAAAATCAAAAACAGCAAGCATGCCGCCAGCACGATCATCACAGTGGCACCCATCGGACCTGCAAAATTGCCGAGCAGCAAATCGAACACGCCGATGTTCGGTGTACCGCCAACACGCAGCGTACTTGCCGGTGTTGTGGAGAAAATGAGCGTCTGCGAAAGCGGCTGCGGATACTGGTTCATCACCTGCGGCCAGCAGATTGTTACAAACGCAATTCCTGCGGCTGCCGGATTGAAAATATTCATTCCTTTTCCGCCGAACGGATGCTTTGCGATGCAGATGCCGAACAGCACAGCTGCCACAACCATCCAGACAGGCGCACTCGCCGGCATTAACAGCGCCGTAATCAGTGCGGTGATCAAATAGGAAAAATCCCCTTTTTGGATTCTGCGCTGACCGCGCAGCAAGGTGCAGGCATATTCCGCTGCAAACGCAGTCACCACTGCGGATGCAATGATCCACAAAACCTGAATACCGTATAAATAAATCGGCATAACACAAAGCGCACACAAAACCAGCAGCATATTGATCTCCCGCCGGCGTATCACGGCCTGTGTATTCGTTTTTATCGTTTGAGCCATTTTTTCTCCTCCGTGTTTTTCCTGCCGCATGAAACATCATTCTTTGCAATATGATGTAAGAAACAGGCTTTTTTAACCGTTTATCAAAGAAGGCTGCATTGGAGTGATGATCTTTGAAAATAGAGCTGTTTGATCGACGCGGCATCAAAATTGTACTGACTGCCGCAGATCTTTCAAACCTGAATCTTACTTACGAAACGATCGATGAACAACATCCGCAGACACGCCGCGCACTTATTTTGCTGATGCGCGCTGCAAAACAGCAAACCGGTTTAGATCTCATCAGCAAAAGTCTGCTGATTGAAGCCTATCCGTATGCCGACGGCGGATGCATTTTATATATCTCAGAAAAAGAATCATCCGGCACTGCAAAACAGCACCCGTGTGAACATGTATTCAAACTGCCCTCTCTGTTTCATGCGGTTTGCCTTTGCAGAACGCTTGAGCAGTATTTCGGGCACATCATTTTAAAAAGTGCACTGTATCATCAAAATCATATTTATTATCTGATTTTATACTCGTATAATGCTGCAGATCCGCTTTTTTTAAAACTGCTTACCCCATACACCGCCTGGCGAATCGAGTCAAACACAGCTGGATTTCTGATTGAGGAGTATGCGCAGCCGTTGTTTGAAACCCAGGCCACTGCATCGATCAGTGCATTATTTTCAAAGATGCATGAGTGAATGAACAGCCGCAGTGGCATCGTTGCTTGAAAATACATACGAACCGGCAACCAGTACATCTGCACCAGCCTGTGCACAAATTGCTGCAGTTTCACGGTTGATGCCGCCGTCCACCTGAATCGGAACGTTCAGCCCATTTTCCGTACAGAATGCACGCAGTGCACGAGTTTTCGGCACCGTGTCAAACAGAAACGACTGTCCGCCGAATCCCGGTTCCACTGTCATAATCAGTGCAAGATCGAGCGAATCCATCACGTCGTAAAGTGCTTCTACCGGTGTGCCCGGTTTAATCGCAGCGCCTACCTTTGCGCCCGCATTCCGAACTGCACGAATGACTTCTTTTGGATCGTCATCCGACTCCATATGAAATACTACAAAATCCGCACCGGCTTTTACAAACCGCTCCGCATAGGTAAGAGGATTGGAAATCATCAAATGAACGTCAAGCACCTGTGCAGTCAGCTTGCGGACAGCAGAAACAATCGGCAGTCCAAACGAAATATTCGGTACAAAATGACCGTCCATCACGTCAATGTGAACCCATTGTGCTTCGCTGATGCGTTCAATCTCCTTTTTCAAATTTCCAAAATCGGCTGCAAGAATCGATGGTGATATAATATTCATGAAACAACTCCTATCAAATATTCCACTGCTTTCACAAAAGAAAGTCAGACGATACCAATATTATTTTACTAAATTCGCCTCGCATCGTCAAGGTAAACACCCTATTTTCTTGCTCTTGCTTCCAAAAAGATTGTAGAATTCCGCACAGTATTTTTCGCTTTTATGAAAAACACACGCTTTCTTCTGTCGGCTGCCAAACAAAAAGGCGAATCGGGCTGCATTGATGCAGATATAAACCGCGTGCATTTCTTTTGCATAAAATAAGATAATACACGCGGAAATGTGCAGAGAAAGTGGACTTGTCCTTTAAAACAGCTTTCCGCAGCTTGATGCAGCAGTTCCGCTTTCAATAAAAAAGCCTGCCTTTCTCTTTAGAAATGGCAGGCTTTTTTCGCATTACGCTGTTTTTTCCGCAAGTACGGCGGTAATTTCAACGGTCGAAGCCACGCCCGTTTCCTCATTCACACGATAAACCGTCAGCAAAATAGTATCTCCCGGTGATTTGGAAACAAGCACCGCATCCACCGTCTGGGTGTCATATACCTCTTGATTGTCAAGCTTTGTAATGATATCACCCACTTGAAGTCCCTGTTTTGCAACATCGGCATTCTCGTCAATTGCAATGACGCGAAGACCGCGCGGAATGGAATTGAGCTCGGCGATCGTTTCAGAGATTGGCCGGTAAGTGATGCCGATATAGACACGGCCGGTCACATATCCGCTTTGAATCAGCGATTCGATAATCGGTTTTGCATCGTTCACGGGAATCGCAAATCCGATTCCTTCAAATCCCTCCTCCGCAAGCTTTGCAGAGGTGATGCCAACGACCTGACCGTATTTGTTCACCAGCGCACCGCCGGAATTGCCGGGGTTGATTGCTGCATCAGTCTGAATAAAGTTGACATTTGAACCGAGGGTGGACACATATACGCTACGATTGAGCGCGGAAATATATCCGTGTGTAAAGCTGCCCGCAAGCGCAAGGCCGCTCGGGTTACCGATAACGATTGCTTCGTCGCCGACCTCAAGCTTATCGGAATCACCGAATACCGCTGCGTGCATACCGGTTGCATCCACTTTCAAAACGGCCAGATCCGACTGCCGGTCACCGCCGATAAACGTTGCGATATAGCTGTCGCCGTTTGAGAGAATGACTTCGATTTTATCATAAACCGCACCGCTCTCTTCATTGGTCACAACATGGTTGTTTGTGACAATGTATCCGTCCTCACGGAACACAACGCCTGAACCTTGGCTTGCAGGCTGTGTGCCGGTCACGCCGCGCACATATCCGACAATGCCGACCACTGCAGGCTCCACCTTACGGTAAATCTGGCTGTTTGTAAGCGGCTGTCCTTCGACAATTTCATCGTTCGCTGTGCCGTCCGGCGTGGACTCCGTCTGGAACAACGGACCGGAAACCTCTGAATTCTCTTTTTTCTGTGTGTTTTTCATCGTACCGCCCAGCAAAACGGCAACGAATCCGCCCGCAGACAGCACAAACAGTACACTCATGACAATTGCGAACACTCGCAGTCCCATACCCGGTTTCTTTTCTTTTTTGGGCGGCTGCGGATCTGTTCCGCCGATCGGGCCGTAGTCGCAATACGTCCACTGCGGCTGCGGATTGGAGTCCGCGGCATACGGCTCATTTTGATGCATCTGCTGCGGCTGGTCAAACGGCTGCGCGTTTGTTCCATATTCAGGCATCGGGTTTTCCGGATGATGGTTCATCGGTTCTCCCTGCCCGCCTTCACCGTCCGCAAACGGCGGTCTGTATTCTTCCTGCATGAAAGCTCCTCCTTTATTTCAGTACGCCGGTCACTCGTTCTCCGATTCCAAAACCGCCGCTGTATTCTTTTTGAATTTCACGCCCTGGCGCAGATACGGCAGCGAGAACATAAACTCCACAAACTCGCCCTCTGTACTGCGCACAATGATTTCGCCGCCGTGCAGACTCACAATCGAGCGCACGATATAAAGTCCAAGTCCGACGCCGTTTTTATCCAGTCCTCTGGAACGATCCGTTTTATAAAACCGATCGAAAATTTTGGGGATTTCCTCTTTGGTGAGTCCTGTACCGCTGTTTTTGACGCTTACATAGATATGTTTTGCGTCAGACGAGAAATCAAACGCCAGATATCCGCCGTCGTTTACAAACTTCACGGCATTTTCCGTCAGGTTGTACACGACCTGATACATCAAGTCCGGATCGGCCTCCACCATGACCTTTTCATGATCGAGTCCGCGAACCTCAAGGTGCTTTTCCTCAATCTGCTTTTCAAACAAAAACACCGTCTGGCAGATCGTATCCACAATATTGAACTTCGTGCGCTTCATCTGCATTTCGCCGGCTTCAATCCGCGAAAGATTGAGCATCGTACGCACAAGCCGCGAAAGCCGCTTTGTTTCCTCCGACACAATCGTCAGATAATGCCGCTGTTTTTCCGGCGGAATCGTTCCGTCCAGAATACCGTCTACAAAACCGGAAATCGTCGTCATCGGCGTTTTCAGCTCGTGAGAAATATTTGCCGTAAAGCTGCGGCGCGCGCTCTCCGTGGTCGACAGCGACTGTGCCATCTGATTTAAGGACATTGCAAGCTGACCCATTTCGTCATAGCTTGTCACTTCAAGACGTGTATCAAATTCGCCTCTGCCGAATTTTTTCGCCGCCTCCGACATCTGACGAAGCGGTTTTACAAGCTGCACCGATATGAAATAAATTGCAATCGACGCAATCACCAATACAACTGCAGCCGAAATCAAAAACATCTTGATCAGTTCGTTTAAAAAAACCTGCTGCTGACCCATATCATAGACGGAAACAAAAATACAAAACGTCTGAAGATTGGCCGGCGCTGTCACTGCTACGGTATGATACCGTCCCTCATACACGCCGCCCAATTTCCCAAGCTCCGCATAATTTCCCGTTGTGATAAGCGGTGTAATGATATCGGATGGGATCGTCCGCGCTGTATGCCGGCAAGGCGTCTGTTCCGTGCAATAAATCGTCTTGCCTTCCGCGTCAGTAATGAAAATCTGCGCGCCGAGCGTTTCAGCGGCATTTTTTAAGTAGGCATCAAACGTCGTTTGTGTGAATCCGTTTGTTCCCGCAGAGTATTCTGCAAACAGCTTGCCGATATTTTTGGCATTCCGGTTTAAAGAATCAAACGTCTGCGTCTTGTTGTACTGTGCCGCAAATCCCAGAAACACTGTACCCAAAATCACAATGCTTGTGAGAATGAGTGCCGCACAGATCATGAAATATTTCGAAAAAATACTTTTTTGCATCGTCATTGTGCTGTTTCACTCATTCCGAAGCCGGCGAATCTTTCACCTCAAATTTGTATCCGACACCCCAAACTGTTTTTAAGGCCCATTTGTCGGAAACACCTTCGAGCTTTTCGCGCAGACGTTTGACGTGCACGTCGATGGTACGGGAATCACCGTAATACTCAAATCCCCACACCTCGTCAAGAAGCTGGTCACGTGTATAAACGCGGTTCGGATTCGACGCAAGATGGAACAAAAGCTCCAGCTCTTTCGGCGGCGTGTCCACGACTTTTCCGTCTACTTTCAGCTCATAGCGTGTCATGTTGACAACGAGTTTGTCATACGAAACCTCTTTGACTTCCTCCGCCTGAGACGTCTGAGAAATGCGGCGGAACACTGCTTTGATGCGGGCAACAATTTCTTTTGTGTCAAACGGTTTGACCACATAATCGTCTGCGCCGAGTTCAAGGCCGAGCACTTTGTCGAATGTTTCACCTTTTGCGGTAAGCATGATGATCGGCACGTTTGATTTTTTGCGGATTTCACGGCAGACCTGCCAGCCGTCAAGCGAAGGCAGCATGATATCAAGCAGAATCATATCGGGACTGAGTGCGTTGAATTTCACAACCGCCTCCTGACCGTCATGACATAAAATCACGCTGTAGCCCTCTTTTTCGAGATAGAGACGCAGCAGCTCGCAAATGTTTTTATCATCGTCGACAACCATAATTTTTTCAGAAGCCATCAAAATCTTCCTCCCTGCAAACCCATTTTTGAATTAAGGCTGTTTTTCAAACCAATTTATAATGAAAGTATACCATATCGGACAAAAAAGAAGTGAATAAACCGTAAAGATTTCCCTTTAAAACAATGAAAGCAGCCGGATTTTCGGCTGCTTTCTGCGCTTTCTTTTACAGTTTTTCGATTTTTAAAAGCTGCTGCACCTTATACAGTGCATCGTTTTTCGTCAAAAACAGCACTTTGTCGCCTGACAGAAGCTGCGTTTCACCACGGGGAATGATCGTTTTGCCGCCGCGGCTGATGGAAATAATGACCGCAACACTTGGCAGCCGAATCTCCGACAAGCGAATACCGTGGAGCTTATAATCCGGCGGAAGCACTGCCTCACAGATCGATGCCTCGCCCTGATTGATGGCGACCAAGCGTTTGATTTTCGCTGTATCCACCTCATGCTCAATGAGGCTTGCGATGTTCTCGGTACTGCTGATTGCAATGTCAATGCCAAGCTCGCGCATCACGCGTGCATTTTTGGGGTTGTTGACCTTTGCGATCGTTTTTTTGACGTTAAACACCTGCTTTGCAAGCTGACAGCTGATCAGATTTCCCTCATCCTGTCCGGTGACGCTGACAAATGCATCACACTGAGCAGTTCCTGCCGATTTGAGCACATCCGTCGTCGTTCCGTCACCCCAAATGACCGAAACATCCAGATTATCTGCTACAAATGCACAGGTGGTGCGGTCTGTGTCAATCAATGTCGGAACATGGCCGTGCTCCATCAGTGTTTTTGCCAGATAATATCCGACTTTTCCTGCACCTACAATTACAACACGCATCCCATGTCCTCCTCAATCCACGATTGTACTGATCACAAGCCGATCAGTTGCTTTCAGTTTTTCTTTGCAGTTGTTGTTTAAAGACATGGTATCGTCTTCATGCAGCACCGCAAACAACGAAGAATGCTCACCCGGATCATACGCAAATGCTGCCATTCCAACCAATGCGCGCGGGACCGGATGAATTGAAAACTTCATTGTATGCGATCCGATATTGAGCATCCGCGGCAAATCGTGTTCCACAACCGCGGAATGAATGGCACTCACCGTCAAATGCGTCGGGCAGACCGTGCTTAAACCGAAATGCGAGAACACATCCTCACGATCCGGCGTATAAATCCGTGTGACTACATTTTGAATGCCGAAAATCTTTTTGGCAACCTGACTGACCATGATGTTCACATTATCATCGGAGCTGACTGCTGCAAGCGCGTCGCAGTTTTCAATGCCGGCTTCTCGCAGAACATCCTGATCGATCGGCACACCGCATGTTTTCATTCCGTCAAAATCATCGGGAAGCGATTCCAAACGCTCCTCACTGCGGTCAACGACCGAAACCATGTGTCCTTCTTCCGCCAGTACAGTTGCAAGCCGAGAACCGACTTTTCCGCATCCTACCACAAGAATATTCATGACTTTCTCCTCAACCTGTCTTACACATTAAACCGGAACAGCACAATATCGCCGTCACGCATCACATATTCTTTTCCCTCTGAACGGACAAGGCCTTTTTCCTTTGCTGCCGTCATCGAGCCGCACGCCATCAGATCGTCATAGGAAACAACCTCTGCACGAATAAAGCCGCGTTCAAAATCACTGTGGATTTTGCCGGCAGCCTGCGGTGCTTTGGTTCCTTTGGTAATCGTCCAAGCACGCACCTCCGGTTCACCAGCGGTCAGATAAGAAATCAGGCCAAGCAATGCATAGCCCTCTTTGATGATACGGTCAAGACCCGATTCATGGAGATTCAGTTCCTCCAAGAACATTGCCTTGTCCTCGGCAGACATATCGGAAATTTCCTCTTCGATCTTTGCACAGATCGGCAGAACAGCCGCATGCTCTTCTTTTGCAATTTCGCACACCTGTTTGTAAAACGGATTGGTGTCAATGTTGTTCACAAAATCCGATTCACTCATATTGGCCGCATAGATGACCGGTTTCATCGAAAGCAGCGAAAAGTTTTTGGCAAGTGCTGCTTCCTCTTCCGTCAAATTGAGCGAACGTGCCGGTTTGCCCTCCTGTAAGCATTCCTGAATGCGAAGCGCCAAATCAAGCTCCGGCTGATTCTTTTTATCGGATTTGACAAGTTTTCTGAGTTTGTCAATCCGGCGGTCGATGATCTCCATGTCGGAGAATACCAGTTCCAAGTTAATCGTTTCAATATCGCGCGCCGGGCCGATTTCGCCGTCGACGTGGATAATATTCTCATCTTCAAAACAACGGACAACGTGGACAATCGCATCCACCTCACGGATATCCGCCAAGAACTTGTTGCCAAGACCTTCGCCTTTGGATGCACCTTTTACAAGGCCTGCAATATCCACAAATTCAAGCACAGCCGGCGTAAATTTCACCGGGTGATACATTTCTGCCAAACGGTCAAGCCGCTCATCCGGAACAGACACCACACCGACATTCGGCTCAATCGTACAAAACGGATAGTTTGCGCTTTCTGCTCCCGCATTGGTGATTGCGTTAAACAGGGTGCTTTTGCCGACATTCGGCAGCCCTACCATACCTAATTTCATTTCATTTCCTCTTTCATCATCAGTTGAAAAATTTGATTTTGCCCTCATTATACATCATCTTTTTTTCTTTTTCAATGTGCACAATGACAGATTTTGCGAAATCCCATCCGCATTTCCCTTTTTTCGCTTAAAAAAAGCGCTTTTGCCTTTACAAACATGAAAAAACGGAGTATAATAATACTAAATATCTCATTTATGAAAATAAAAGCGGCGCGGTTGCTCCGCTTTTTGTTTGCGTACGTATCCATCTCAGTGTATATTGAACATGCCTTTGGCCAATCGGAGGAATCTCTATCATGAAAAACAGCTTAAACTATGCGGCCCGCAATCAAGCACTGGCTGCATATGACTTTGGCGGCGAAATCACGGACGCGATCCGCTTCGGCAGCGGCCATATCAACGAAACCTTCAACGTTTCCGTGCTTCGTGACAACAATGAGACCAAACGCTTTATTCTGCAAAAAATCAACACAAATGTCTTTAAAAATCCCGGACAGGTGATGGACAACATCATCGGCGTTACGGAATACCTAAAAGAAAAAATCAAACAGCGCGGCGGTGATCCATCACGTGAAACGCTTTCTGTGCTGCGTACGAAAAAAGGCGAAAGCTTTTTTAAAGACAGCGCAGGCGGCTGCTGGCGCTGCTATGAATATGTCGAAGATACCTTTTCGCTCGACAAAGTCGAAGTGCCCGATCATTTTTATCAGGCGGCAAAAAGCTTCGGCGCATTTCTTTGCATGCTCAAAGACTACGATGCATCTTCCCTTTATGAAACGATTCCGCGCTTTCACGACACACCGCATCGATACAGAAGCCTGCGCAGAGCCGTTGTTGCCGACAAATTCGACCGGGTCGAAAGTGCAATCGATGAAATCGCATTTGCTGCAAGACACAAAAAAGACTGTAGCCGGCTGTTTGATCTGCAAAAAGCGGGCGAACTCCCCTGCCGTGTCACACACAACGACACAAAACTCAATAACATTTTGTTCGACCCGCAGACAGGTGCAGGCATCTGCATTGTCGATCTTGACACCATTATGCCGGGTCTCGCATTGTTTGATTACGGTGATGCAATTCGCTTCGGCGCTTCGACTGCACTCGAGGACGAGCCCGATCTTGACAAGGTACACTTCGACTTAAATCTGTACGAGCTGTACACCAAAGGTTATCTGGAGGGTACAGACGGTGCACTCACACCGCTCGAATGCGAATGTCTGCCGTGGGGTGCCAAAATCATGACGCTCGAATGCGGCATCCGTTTTCTCACCGACTATTTGCAGGGCGACACCTATTTCCGCACCCAATATGATGACCACAACTTAGTACGCGCACGCACACAGTTTAAACTCGTTGCGGAAATGGAAGAGCACTGGGAAGAAATGTACGATATCCTGCACAAATATATCGGCTAAATTTACAGCAATAAAAAAGACCTGTTCAGCAGAACAGGTCTTTTTCTTTTATACGAATTGATTGATTAACCGCGGACTTCCGCACGAATCACTGCACAGCGTTCGCCTTCATTGAGCGGCGCAATCCGATATGCACCGGCGCCTGCCGGAACGATAAACGTCTCCGCATAATGCACAGTAAATGGCGCAAACGCACCGGTCGGCGAAGAAACAACAGCCGCTTCACCTTCAATCAGGTTGAGCATGCTGACGGAATCATTGCGCTCAACATCAAACGGTGCATCAAACCAGAATCGTGTCGTTTCCAAAAATTCGAGTGCGTGCAGTCCGGTGTGCTCTGCTTTCAGGTGCTCATCTTCATGGAGCACACGCACCGCATTGACGAGGTTTTCATGCACCCAATCGGTTGTGCGGTCAAACTGAATCACCTGCTCGCCGTGTTCAATGTGAATCGGACGCGGACGGCCATCGAGTCCCAGGCGACCCCAGTCATACAGCTTGAATGTGAAAATATACGGTGTCGCACTGATCTCAAGCACCATTGCATTTCTGCCGGAGCAGTGCACTGTGCCTGCCGGAATCAGGAAATGGTCGTGTTTTTTCGCTGGAATGCGGTTGACATACCGCTCTGCATCAAACGGCTCGCCCGTTTTCTGTGCTGTTTTGAGCGCTTCAATCATCTCTTCCGGCTTTGTACCGGTTTTGATGCCGAGATACACGCATGCATCGTCCTCTGCATCGAGCAAGTAATAGCTTTCATCCTGTGTGTAATGCATGCCGAACGTCCGCTGAATATATTCGGTCAGCGGATGCACCTGAAGCGACAAATTTCCGCCGTCCATCGTATCAAGGAAGTCAAAGCGAATCGGGAATTCTGCACCGAACCGACCGTATACCCGGGTACCGAGCAGCGCCTGCGGCTGATTGAGCACGAGATCCATTGCCGGAATCTCCATAACATCCTCGCCGTTTTTGAGCAAAAGGCTGTTCTCCTCCGGAACACCGTCAAAGCTCCATGCAAAGTTTTTCTCATTTTGATCGAGTCCGCAGATCTGTTTCATCCACTGACCGCCCCACGGACCGGGATCAAAATACGGAACAGTACGGAACGGCTGATGCGCGATCTGTTTGAGCGCTGCACGGAAATCATCGCCGTTCATCATTTTCGGCATTCCTTTTTTGTTTGTATCAATCAAAAAATCAATCGTTTTCAAAAGCGGCTGTTTTACACGATCGCCCAAACGCCACTCAATGAAAAAGCCGCGTTTATATTTGGTAAGCTGCGGATCATCCGGATTGTCACAGTGCCAGTTTGTACCGCCCGCACGCCAGCGCAGCTGAATCTCCCAGCGGGACAGATCACAATAAGCCGTCACATCGCCCGGATGAATCAGCGAAGCGCCTGTGCCTGCCACAACGCACACACCTGTGCTGACTGCGTCAAGCTGTGCGCGCGCTGCTTCGATAGCGTCCGATTCATAATAATCGGAAAGCTTTGCTGTGGTCATTTTTCCAAACACACGGTCATCGGTCAGTTCTTCTTTCCATGTGTCGGCAAGTTTTTCTTTTGAAAATGCACAAGAATCCGCATCAATCACGCATACCGGAGAAAGTGCATCTGCAAGTGCAAACAAATCCCCGCGATCCACACCCGGATATGCTTCCAGCACAACAATCGTTTTTTCTTTTTTGCAAGCAGCCAAAATCTTTTTTGCAATTGCCGCAATCCCCGTTGTAATTTCACCGGCAACAGAAGTAACCGGCGCCTTTTCATAGTTATGATAGCTTTTATATTGTTTTGTCAACGTGAGCACTTCCTTTTTGTTATTTCTCTTATATCATACATTATGTAAATACATATTGCAACTGTTTTTTGTATTTTTCTAAATATGTATTTACATATTTGCGGTTTCTGATATAATAAAATCAAGAAAAACGAACGAAGGAGGAGTTATATGTCTCACTATCTGGCTGCTGACTTTGGCGGCACTGTCATCAAAACACGCATCTTGGACGAAAGCGGAACCTTTTGCTCACCGATTCGAACATTTCCTTCCCGCTCCAAAGAAAACGCCGATACTTTACTTGCACATTTTGAAACCGTGCTGCACGATGCGTTGACTGATGCACCCAATCCGCAGGATGTCCGGTTTTCCGGACTTGCATTCCCGGGACCGTTCGACTATGAAGCCGGAATCCCGCTGATGAAAGATATCAACAAATATGACGCATTATACGGCATAAACCTGCTCGAATTTTTCAGCGAGCATTTTCCGCAGATGACGTTTCGGTTTGCAAACGACGCCGATTTGTTCGGTCTTGGTGAATATCGCTTTTGCGGCAGTGACCGGCCCGAACGTGTCATGTATTTGTGCATCGGCACAGGACTTGGCTCCTGCTTTGTAGAAAACGGCACACTGATTAAATCCCGTGATGACGTACCGTCCCGCGGCTGGGTATTCGACACACCATTTGAAGGAGATATTATCGATCGGCTTGTTTCCGGTTCCGCCCTTCGTCAAATGATGAACGAATTTCCCTCGCTGCGCGCATTGCCCGACGTCAAAGCCGCCGCAGATCGTGCACTTGAAGGTGACCCTGACGCCATCGCACTGTACCGTACGTTCGGTGGGCGTCTTGCACGGGCGACCGCGCCGTTTCTTGACCGGTTCGCTCCAGGCATGCTCGTCATCGGCGGACAAATCGCCAGAAGCTTCGCGCTATTCGGTGATGAAATCCGTCAGGTATGCGATGAAAGACATGTTGCACTGCACCTCTGCCCGGATTCTGCCGATTTTGCAATGAAAGGCGTTTTGTGCTTATTTTAAAAATCAAATCGATGAAAAGCGGCAAAATCGCCGCTTTTTTTATTCCTAAAAACAATAGTTTATAGTCAAAAAACAATAGATTCGAAACAATTTGTTCAAAAATATACTTGCTTAACCCGCCTATGCCTTTTATAATGAAGACATAGTTTAAATGAAAGGACCCCTGCCATGCCTCCTCTGTTTCAGCATAAAATGTATTACTCCGGACTCGTCAAAAAGGCCATCGTTCTACTCTTTTGTGCTGTACTGCTGTTTTTGTTTGTCGCCGAACAAATTATTACAAATGCGGCAAACAATTTTTATGCCTCAACTGCATCGGGATTTGAAACCATTCAAAGCCGACTTGACTACGCGGTGGAGCGGATCGAATTCTTCATGAACCGCGTCTACACGGATGAAGCCGTTTTAACTGATTTTCTGCGTTATTTTTCCCACGATGCCGAAAGCTACCTCTCTTCAAGACTTGACAATTTGTCCTATGACGAAAAAGAGAGCTATTTTCTTCGTGAATGCAAAAACTTTGTCATCGAATCCGGCTATCAGATTTCGTCGATCGTGTTTTTATCAAACGAAAAAACAGCAAACCTGATCCATTACTCCAAAAACGGCAACATCACATTCCAGTTTTCCGTTCCTGAACGTGAGCTGTTTTCACTCCAATACGATACAGACGGTGCATACACCTATGTGAAAACGCTGCCGTATCCAAACGACGTTTCGCACGAGATGGGAAAAATCTTTTTCATCTTCAACAAAGAAGAAACACTTGGCCGCGCGCTCTCATCCTTTTGGGGAACAACCGCACTCGAAACCCAATACGGTACGATCATGCTCACAGGCTCCCAAGAGGATTATGACCCATATGCCACCCAGATTCTCAGCACAGAAGCGGCGACCGGTGAATTCAGGTCTTCTCTCTTTTCGCGCACCTACTATACCCGACTGACAGACAAGCAGTACAATATTGCGCTGATCTCCTTCGTTGACGCTTCTGATGTATATGAAAAACAGGCCGCACTGTTTTTCTATACGATTTTGATGTTTATCTCCGGATACTTTCTGATTTTGTTTTACTTTGTGCATCGCAGCCGTCATGATACAAGCTTTGTCAGCGACATCATTGCATCCATCAACGCTGCAAAGCAAGGAGAATTCTCGCGCACCATCCTGCGCAAACGAAACGACGAATTCGGCTTGATCGCAGCGGAACTAAACGATATGTCTGAAAAGATGAACGAATACATCAAAAAGGAATTCATTTTAAAGCTTGAGCAGGAAAAAGCGGAAATGACAGCACTTCAAAACCAGATTGACCCGCATTTTCTGTATAACACACTCGAGATCATCCGTTCCCGTGCATTGCTCTACGGCAACACGGAAGTATCCGATGCGATTTCAAACCTCGGCAGCATGTACCGTCATATTGTACGCGCCAAAAGTGAATTGCCGCTTTCCGACGAGGTTACAATTCTTAATGAATACATTCGGCTGATGGAATTTAAATATCCGGACAATTTCTGCTGCCAGATTGATATCGCAGAGGAAATGATGTCGATGATGACCGTTAAACTGTGGATGCAGCCGATTGCGGAAAATTTCTTAAAGCACGGATTCCGTCCGGAAAATCCATATAATCTGCTGATGATTGTGGGTGAACGCACAGAAAACGGCTATCATATTCTGTTTTCCGACAATGGCACCGGCATGAGTGAAGAGGCCATCGCCGCTTTATCCGAGCGACTGCAGGATGAATCGCTTCATACCTCGTCCGCAAGCATTGGTCTGCAAAATGTATACCGCCGTCTGCGTTACTTTTACAACGATCAGATCACCATCCATATTTACAACAACAAAGAGGCCGGAATGACTGTGGAATTTTCATTCACCGATCCGCTCCCTTTCTTCGAGGAGGATGAACATGTATAAAATGCTTATTGTAGATGATGAACCGCATATCATCGAAGGCGTTCGCCGCATCATCGACTGGAACCGGTATGAAATCACCGATATCCAAGCCGCTTACAGCTTTTCGGAAGCAGTCAAGCTTGCATTATCACAAAAACCGCATATCATTTTAACTGACGTCCGCATCGGCGAAGAATGGGGATATGAGCTGATTGAACAGCTTTCTCGCACTGAGCAGAACAGTGTGTTTATCATGATGAGCGGATACGATGACTTTAACTATGTGCGCAAATCGCTTTTGGCAGGTGCGCGCGACTATCTGCTCAAGCCGATCGACAAAATCAAACTCCAAACTATCATCGAAAAGGTCATTGTGAACGATCTGCACGGTGTGATTCCGCAAAACACTGCAATGGAGCAGGTCGATCCGATTCTGCACGTTCCGCTGTCAAGTCTCTCGAAGCTCACCAACAAAGTGCTGCTGATTGTTCAAAGCTCTTACAGCGAAAATTTAAACCTCAAATATATTGCCGATATGTTTCAAATGAACAGCGTTTATATCGGACAGGCGTTCTTGAAAGAAACGCATATGAAGTTCAGCGAATATGTGCTCGCATACCGGATGCACGTAGCCTATGAGCTGTTAAAAACGACGGACGAAAAAATTTCGTACATCGCACGGCGTGTCGGCTTTCAGCATCAAAGCTACTTTTACTCGCTGTTCCGACACTATTACGATGTTTCTCCAAGCGAACTGCGCAGCATGCAAAAGGAGGAAGAAAAACAATGAGCCGGATTCGTCAGATCATCACTGCCTTTGTATGCTTTTTATTTGTGCTTGCCTCTTCCGGCTGTGAAAACGCCTTACAAAATAACACAACGCCAAAAAAAGAGCCGATCAACCTGATCTATTATACAATCGGCAACCCGGATCCTGATTTACCGGAGGTCAACGAAGCGCTCAACGAACTGCTTGCCGAAAAAATCGGTGTCACTATCACATACAACAAAATTGCATGGGCCGATTACGGTGAGCGGTTAGCAGCGATCATTCGCTCCGGCGCCTATTTTGATGTGGCGTTTTGTTCCACACCCACACAGGGAGATTTTATCGGCAATGCGCAAAGAGGCGTCTGGATGCCGCTCGAAGGATATCTTGAAACGTCCGCAAGCGAAATGTATGGAGCGATCCATCCGTTTTACTGGGACGCCGTGACACTCAACGGCCATATTTACGGCATCCCGACGAATAAAGAAACATGCGTGCTTGAAATGTTCATGTTTGCAAAAGATCTTGTAGACAAATATCAAATCGATATTTCACGATATCAAACAATCGAATCACTTGCACCAATTCTTGATATCGTCGCCAAAAACGAGCCGGACTATATCCCGTTTGAATTTGATACAAACGCCAGAAACCTGTTCGCACAGGACGGATATGAAACGCTTCTCGGTCATCTGCCGCTGATGGTCAACTCGCTGGATGAAAGCTGCACAGTCGTCAATATTCTGGAAACGCCGCTTGGTGAAAGCCGTTTAAACACCATGCGCAACTATTATACAAAGGGCTATATCAACGAGGACGCCGCCATTAAAGAAAGCGGCAGCTTGGTAAAAGATGAACGCGTTTTCTGCAAAATCTCTTCCGGCGGTCCATACTCTGAAGTCCTCTGGTCTGCTGACCGCGGATATGATATTGTCACACAGGAAATCTCTCCAAAGGTGATGACAACCGAATCGGCGCGCGGCGGCATCATGTGCGTCAATGCCAAAACAATTCACCCGATAGAAAGCGTCGAATTTTTAAACTGTTTGAATACTGATCCGGAAGTGCGCAACATGATCAACTTCGGAATTGAAGGCAAACACTATACACTGACCGACAAAGGTCAGGTACACCGCATTTCCAACGACTATTCCGGTGTACAATATACACAGGGAAACTGGTTTATCTTAAAAACGCTCGAAGGTGAACCATTAAACAAATGGGATGTATTCCGTGACTTCAATGAATCTGTAAAGAAGTCTCAAACGCTTGGGTTTACAGTGGATCCGACACCGTTTGCTTCTGAGCTTGAGGCCGCCGAACGCGTGTGCGATCAATACTATTCTTCTCTCATGACCGGAAGCGTCGATATTCAAACGTATCTGCCAAAATATCTCGAAGATTTACGAGCCGCCGGCATTGATAAGATTCAACGCATCGTTCAAGATCAGCTGAGCTCTTGGAAAAAACAGCAGTCCCAATGAGATCTCCTCTCCTTTCTTTTTTATAAACGCACAAAGAGAACAGCCTTTTGGCTGTTCTCTTTGTGCGTTTATTGTTATGTGTTTCTTTATTCGTCTGTTCCAAACAGTACTCTTGCGCGCTCAATGACACCTGCTGCCAGCTGATTCGGGAGCTGTTCATACCGTTCAAATGTAAACGTGAACGATCCGCTGCCCTGTGTCATCTGACGGACAAGCGTTGCAAAATCATGCATCTCGCTCATCGGAACATCCGCTTCAATTACAGTGGTTCCGTCCTCATCCGGTGACATGCCAAGCACACGGCCGCGGCGTTTGTTCAGCTCGCCCATCATATCGCCTGTATTTGCATCAGGAACCGTGACGCTCAAGTGACCGATCGGCTCAAGCAGTACAGGAGAAGCCTGCTGCATGCCGGCTTTATATGCAAGCGATGCCGCTGTTTTAAACGCCATCTCGGAGGAGTCTACCGGGTGATACGAACCGTCAAGCAGTGTTGCTTTCAGTCCGACAACCGGGTATCCGGCGAGAATACCGCGGGTAATCGATTCGCGCAGGCCTTTTTCTACTGCCGGGAAGTAGTTCTTCGGCACAGCGCCGCCGACCACTTTCTGATCGAACAGAAGATCTTCGCCCTCATACGGCTCAAACTCAATCCACACATCACCGTACTGGCCATGGCCACCCGACTGTTTCTTGTGTTTGCCTTGTACTTTGACTTTCTTTTGAATGGTCTCACGATATGCAACAATCGGCGGTTCAAGATTGACATCTGCGCCGAATTTTGTTTTCAGTTTTGTGATGACGACATCGAGATGCTGCTCACCCAAACCGGAAATGACCTGCTGATGGGTTTCTGCATTTTGTGTAAATGCAAGCGAGCCATCTTCCTCAAGCAGACGCTGCACGCCCTGTGCAATCTTGCTCTCGTCGCCTTTTGCTTTCGGCATAATCGCCATGGAATAGCACGGCGCATCATATTTCGGTTTTTCCACCTTCACAGAAACACCATTGCACAATGTATCGCCTGTTGCTGCGTTCATCTTTGCGGCAACGGCAATGTCACCTGCCGGCACAACGCTTGCTTCCTCTTGCTTTTTGCCTCTTAAATACGAAAGCTTGCCGACTTTTTCGGTCTGTCCCGTTGTCTGATTGACAACTTCCATACCGCTCGAAATTTTACCGGAAATCACCTTGATATACGAAAGCTTGCCGATAAACGGGTCTGCTACCGTTTTAAACACCTGTGCAACGACCGGGCCTTCCTCGTCACAAATAATTTCAACCGGATCACCAATCTCATCTTCTGCCACAACACCGGTCATCTCCTGTGCGGTCGGCAGGAAATCAGCAATACCGTTTAAAAGCAGGTCAATTGCCTCCATCTCCTGTGCAGAACCACAGAACACCGGTGTAACCGATCCGTTTTTAATGCCCTCATGCAAGCCTTTTGCAAGCTCTTCTTTTGTAAATTGTTCGCCGGAGAAGTATTTTTCAAACAGTTCCTCATCCGTTTCTGCAACGGCCTCACTGATTGCAGCAATCAAACCGTCAATGCGATGATCGCTCTGCGGCACCGGTACTTCTTTTGCCTTGCCGTTTTCATATGCATATGCTTTCATCTGGATTAAATCCACATAGCATTCGACCTTCTTGTCACGCATCACCGGAACGACCAGCGGGCAAACCGAAGGACCGAAAATGGATTTTAACTGTTCGAGTACCTTGTAAAAATCAGCGCTTTCACGATCCAGCTTCGAAACAAAAATCACGCGTGATTTTCCTTTTTTCTTTGCAAGTTTATATGCTTTTCTGGCGCCGACTGTCACGCCCGATTTGCCGGAAATTGTAATGAGCACGCTTCCTGCCGCCTGCACACCTTCATACAAGCCGGTGGTAAAATCAAACAGGCCCGGGCAATCAAGCAGATTCACCTTTATATCCCGGTACTCATATGGCGCTACCGCGAGGCTGATCGAAGCTTTCCGTTTGATTTCCTCCGGATCATAGTCACAAACGGTATTTCCGCCTGCAACCGTTCCCAAACGGTCCGATGCGCCGGTTGAATATAAAAGCGCTTCCACCAGTGTTGTTTTGCCCGAGCCGCCGTGGCCTGCAACCGCAACATTTTTGATTTGATTCGATCTGTACTGTTTCATAGTGTCACCATTTCTCCGCGCAGTTTAAAACTGACACAGCGGCGGCGCGGACACAGCTGTGTTTTTGCTCGAACGCCAAACAGGTTTTACGTCTTTGGATAAATAAAACAAATGGCACGATGCTTGTTAAAGAAATAATATCACATTCGCACATACAATACAATACGAAAATCAAAAAAACACTGTGATATTACGAAAAAATTTTCGTTATCACAGTGTTTTTTTAGTAAATAGATAAAAATATTTTTAATGCATCCTGTTACATCTTCAAATTTCGCTGATACATCCAATAAACAAGCAGCAAGATCACGCTGCATCCGGCTACAGCCGCCGCACTGAGCGCAATCGTTTGTCCGAATGCAAACAATGCTGTCAACAGTACCGAAAGCAGTATCGTACCAATCAAATATAACCGTTTGCCAAAGCGTACACAGCGTGTCAGCAGCTTGCAGGCCGCCAGCGAAACCGCAAAGCTTTCCATCTCACCGCCGTTTAACAGCGTAAGTCCCATGCGCTCACGCGGCTGCATTTTGGCTTCAAACTGCTCATGCAGTCTTGCCGGGATCACTTTGATTTCCTCTGACGACAGTCCAAACACACGCATCAGCAAGTCTGCATCAATCGCAGCATCCACCGATGAAACGACAACACCAATCTTTTGGCGCTGCAAAATGGACAGCATTGTGCGTACCGATTCCATAGCGATAAATTCCACAATAAATGCGGCATACAGCTCGCCTTCCCGCGCCAAGTAGATGACTTCCTGCCCTTGCTCGCGGTACTGGTTTTCATACTCGCGTTTCGGCACTGCGACCGAGTGATGAATCATCAAATCACGGTTGCCGATCAAAATCCGTTTTTGATCAACCCACGCGGACAGTCCCATCAAATCCTCATACTGAATGGAATCAACCGGCTTTAACAGTTCTTCTCTGCCATTGATAATGTATAAAAATGTATTGCGGAGCACGCTGTTTGCCTTGCAGACGACACTGGCTGCATCCACGATTGCAGTATCAATGCGTGTGCCCTGGAATGTTTTGATACCGTGGAGCGTCACTGCACCCTCCGGGAACAAATCAGTTGCATGCATCATTGCAGCATTGACATCTGCCGCATCCAGCACACTCTCCCAATCAGGAACCGAAATACCATAATCCTCAAACAATGTCTTGCTTCCATGCAGGCTCATCTCGCAGATAACAGGTGCCAGTATTCCGCATGCAAGCACCTCTACTGCGGAAAAAACGGTCAATACGCCGTACAAGTTGCTTGTAAATGCATAATAACCGCCTGCACAGCAAACGCCCAAAAAGAATGCACCAAGTGCAAACCGCCCATATGTCGCGTCAATCGGCGATCCTTTTTGCAGCCGGGTTAAAAATCCGTCAAAAAAGTTTGCCTTCACATTCGCTGCAAGCACCGCTTCCTTTTCCGCCGAAAGTCCGCGCGCTAACTCTCTGGACACTGCATTTTCCTGCGGAATCGAAACACCGTACCGCTCGCTGTTGTCTTCTGTCATAAACAAAAAGCTCTTTTCCTGGCGTTTTGTCTGCCATACGCGCGCACAGGCGCCTGCAAACAACGAAAGGCTCACAACTGGCGCATACATGACAGCAGCTTCTGTCACAATCTGACCCGGCGCAAATACAAAAAACACACCGCACGCGGCAGTAAACAGCAGTGTCATCAATGCAAAACCATCTTTTTTCGATCCTCGGCCGATTCCATCAAACATAGGGAAGTTTGCAACCAGACACAAACCAAGCAATACAAGATTCGAAACTGCATAATAAAGCGGGTCAATTTCCAAGACGCCGAACAGGTAGACTGACTCTTTGCCCATCTGCACACACACAAGCAGAATGCCTAAAAACGCACAGATCCCGGACAGCACACAGCTCACCTGTGCAAGGCGCCGCCTTCTTTTGAGCAAAGCAGCCACCTGCGGCTTCTGCGAGGGGAATACATACTCGTCTTCCTCCGTCAGTTCATATTCTTCCGTTGAATCCTTTTGTCCGTTTTGTTTTTCATGCACCGGCGTTTCAACAATGGTTTCTGCTGCAGTATTTTCAATCGCTGCATTGAGCAGAAGAGATGCCTCTTCCGTCTCGGATCCCTTTACAATACCCGTGTTTTCTGCTGCATCGTTCAGCGCAGTCTCCGGCTCACTCGCCACTTCTTTTGTCTGCACTGCCTCAGCCGAAACGGCCTCTGACTCTGATACAATCTCTTTCTGAAGCGGCTCTGCTTTTGGCGATGGAACCTCTTCATCCGCCGCTTGCGCAAGTGAAAGCGGCGAATCAACGGTCGGCGCCTCTTTTTGAATCTCCGGCGGCTTTTTCGGCTCCAGCACAAATGCATCAACACGCTGCATCCGCGCTTTGTGCATCTCCTTGAATGCCTCTACGCCCATGCCGAGCGACGGCGACGGCGTATCATCTACTTCGCCGGAAATCTGCACACGGATCGCCGCTGTATGTCCCTTTTTCTGTTCTGTTTGGATGGCAGCAAACCGTCTGGTCAGCGAATTGGTCTGCGCACGAACCTCACGTTCAATCTCTGCTTTTTCTTCGTCCGTAAACTCGCGGCTGTCTTTTTTCAGTTCCTCTTCCTTGTTTTTGGTGAGAATATCGCGAATCAATTCATCAATTTTATCCATATCAACAGAAGGCGAGCCCTGACGATCCACCTTCATATGCTCGCCTTGGTTGAGCTCCTCCAAAATATCATCGACACTCATTCTGTTTGCCATCTTCCCCACTCCTTTGTCCTATTCTATCATGCATTCCGCTGACGAACCACTTCATACATCAAAATTCCTGCCGCAACAGATGCATTGAGCGAATTGATCTGTCCATACATCGGCAGTGACACAATAAAGTCACATGCTTCTTTGACAAGACGGCTCATTCCCCTGCCCTCCGAGCCGATCACCAGTGCAACCGCACCGCGCAGATCCGTTCGGTCAAACGAATTGCCGTCCATATCGGCGCCATACACCCAGATATTGCGCTCTTTCAGTTCCTTGATGCAGGCAACCAGATTGGGCACACGCGCCACTTTGACAACCGATGCCGCACCGGCGCTTGTCTTATATACCGTGGCATTCAGCGAAGCACTGCGCCGCTTCGGAATAATCACACCGTCTGCACCCGCTGCTTCCGCTGTCCGCAGAATTGCACCCAAATTATGCGGGTCCTCAATCTCATCGGCAATAATCACAAACGGCGGGGTTCCTTTTTGCTCGGACACTGCCAGAATCTCCTCCACAGTCGAATACTCTGCACACGCAAACATCGCCAGCACACCCTGATGATGAATATCCGGCGCCATCTCGTCCAGCTTTTTTCTGGAAGCCGTTTTCACAACCGCACCCGATTCTCTGGCAAGCGCTTTGATCTTGCCGATACTGCCCGAAAGTTCTCCCTCCGCAATATATACAGTATCCGGCGTTTTGCCTGTCCGCAGTGCTTCGATCACCGCGTTGCGTCCGCCGATCATCTGCACATCTCGTGTTCCTTTTTCCATGTCCGAAAGCCCTTTCCTTGTTTTTCTTACGTTTATATTTTATTATACCACAATCCGATTTTTATTTACAACTACAATCAATCAAATCCAACATGCTTTTTCTTTTCCATTATACACATCGTAGTTTTTCGCTGTCAAAGGACAAAATTTTCCCCAAAACAGTTTTCCACGCTTTCCACCGTGTTGTTGAAAACTCAGTTGAAAGCGTGGAAAAACGGGCTTGATTCGCGAATGTTTTCAACAGTTCTGCGCAGTGTTTCAACATTTCACGCGTTCTACCCATTGTATAAGGCTCAATTTATTCCACAAAAAGAAAAAAGCTCCGCGCAACGCGTGATATCCTTAACGGAGAAATCCAAGACAACTGAATAGGATACAAACAAATCGTCCTCAACCAAAAAGGTTGAGGACGATTTGTTATTTAACGAATTTTTATCTGGATTCAGATTTTTTGTGGTTTACATTTGTATTCCCAAACGACAGAAACTGAAAATATGCAGAATAATTTGAAATGGTCAGATGAAAGATGTTCTGTTTGTGATATAATGGCTTTATTCAGCTAATAAGTATTGTAATTCTCCGTTTTAGCGAAAAATTATGGAAATGTGACTGTACGGGTAGTGCTAAGCCCATATTTATTTGTGAGAACGACGGTAAATGTTTTTGTATCGGATAAATTTATATTGTCTATTTGTATTTGCCACTTTTTGCCTCCCCACCAAGCTGTTTTGTGATTAACCTTTGTCCCATTTACCGTGATTGTTAAATTTTCACCGGCATTATAATGTGAAGGACTTTTCTCTCCAAGAGATAAATCAGAAATGGTAATATCAAGAAGTATAAAGGCATTATTATCTGCATTAATGCGTGGCGTTACGGACAATACTTCCGGCGCAATCGGGACAAAATCCTCCGTAGAGCCTGTTCCGTTTTGGGTAGAAGAATCATTGTTGCTCTGTGAAGTGCTTGAATCTACAGGCTCTTCTCCTTCTCCATGCCCGTGGCCAAGCATCCAAGCGTTACATATATCACACCAGGTACAGTCACAGGTTTCTCCGTCAGTTAATGGCCGACCACAACGAGGGCAGACTGAAGCAGATGATGAATCATTTGAATAATTCGGATTTTCTTGTGAAGATGTTGGGTCGTTAGAATATTTGAGTATAGTTCCTTCGGCGGGAATTGTATCAATATCGGAATGCGAAGACATCTCAAGATAACGGTTAGAAACCTTCACATATCCAACACCTACCTCTTCTGTTCCATATTCTCCGTCCAAACAATGATAACTATCATGGGCGGCATCAATAATTATAAGCAACGGCTCTCCTGAATTGTTTTTTACTTTCTGGAATTTTAAAGTGCAATCATGACCGCCGATTTTATGCAAATTAGCGGTAATTATATCTCCGGATTCTGTATAAGTCCCCGAATCAAAACTAGGGACTTGCTCTGAAATAGTTATATTAGGCCAATAGGGATAGTTAGTCCAAGACATACCGGTATAGGCTTCAAATTTTCCGTCGTCATAAAAAACAACATGGCTATAATGTGCTGTTGTCAAATTATCGGTTTCAAAAGTGCCTACTATTGTATCATCAATTTCTTCAGATGAGGAAGTTTCATCTTCTTCTGAATCAGACTGACAAAATATGCAGGAAATAACATCACCTTGTGCATTCAATGTGACTTTGGATGGCGGATAGGTAACATCATAACCATCCTCGTTATAAACAATTATTACCGTTGCTTGAGCGCCGCTTTTATCTATGCTTATATTTGTAAATTCTTCTATGCGTACACCGTGCGCATCACGCATATGATTTGAAATAGCCGTCCGGACATCAGATTCACTTAATCCGCTTCTAAAAATCCCCATATTCCACAATATCAAAAATATCCCAATAAGAATAAAGGGAACACCAATTGCTATAAGTAAAAGCCACTTCTTTTTAATTTTTGTTTTGTGATTATCTTCGCTCGGCTCGTTCTCGATGAAAGCGGTAGTTTCATCTGTATATGTATTATTCAGAAGCTCCTGTTCATTTATTTTTTCACTATCAGCTTTTTCTTGCGTTTCATCATCTGACAAAATGGCAATTTGTTTTGTCCCGCATTTTTTGCAAAATACGGCATCATCGTTTATTTGCAAACCGCATTTTTTACAATACATAATTTCACCAGCCTTTTTTAAAATAAACTAAAAATAAATTCTTCAAGATTTGAAAAATCATTTTGATAAGGAAATTTATATAATGAAATTAATTGAAAATTGTTCTTTTTTGCAAAATCATTAATATAAGCACAAGTATCTCCGTTGCTGTGTATAGAACTTGCAGTAATAATGTATTTGCAACCCTCTTTTTCCAATTCTTCTATCCACTTTAAACAATTGACGCAATCACCGCCCGCAGAAATTCCAATTTTTTTGCCTTTATATTCTAAGGCGACAACAATGTCTACCCTCGCTCTTTCCTTGAAATCCCGAACGATTTGTGCTCCATCGGCTATAAATCTTTGGTACACCGAAACAACGCTTGGCGCCCTTCCGTCTATATTTGATAAAACACTTGATTTTCCTGAATTAGGACGTCCGCTTACAACAATTAAATAATTTTTATTTGGTTCAAATTGAAACATGTTTTTATCTCCTTCTATATACATTTCCGGAAGAGTCGCTGATTGTATCGCTCGATGGATTATATGTGTATATTGCAACACTGTCATAACCATAGTTCATGGTAATTGTATTCCCACTGCGAGTATATGTTCCCTGACGTGTTATGTTTGAAGCACTTGTAGGAAGATTATTGTACATGATATAATTTCCATTGCTTGAAAATTCGATAGTAACGAGATATGAAGTTCCAAGAAGATCGGCGTTATCGACCCAAGCACCAGTTATACTGGCACTTGATCCACTACCGCCAGATAACACTCCGAATATTATTGCGCTAATAATGATTACAAAGGGAAGGCAAGCAAGTGCAAAAATCCTACCTCTTTGTTTAGATCGTTTTGAATTACCCCTTTGTATAATTTCTTGTGACGGAGGGTTTGTGCTAAAATAAGCAATATCAAGTGCATACATTTTTTTACTTTTGCCATCGGCGCGCCATCAGCTTTGTAAGGCCCTATAGCGGAAATATATTCCTTACCACTTATATTCTGTTTGGATGTAACTTTTACTTTGCAGCCTACCGGCGGAAGTTTCATGTCTGATTTTATTACATATAACATTGACCCCACTTCGATTTTGTCAGTTTTGGAAAATTCAGAATTATCCTCCATTGATGTATTAAAAGTGTCAGTTTGTTTTTTACCACACTTTTGACAAAATACAGAATCATCATCTATTTGTGTACCACATTTTTCACAGTACATACATTTACTCTCCTTTATAAATCCATTACCGCATTTTCGCACTAATTCCAATTAGTTCGCAACTCGAATTTCCTCGTTTTCGAATTATAAAGATATGGCTTATATCCAAAATATTTCGATATGTCTTTTGTTTGAGCATTTCCAATTATGAGTAAAAATTCTTCATCTTCTAATTCTTTATATTCTAATAAAGATAAAGCCTTAGAAACATAGTTTATATATTTATAATCTGATGATCGTTCATTCACCGGTAAATAACCTATTACCACCTTTAACGGAACTTTTAAATAAGAGAGTTTTATCACTTCGTCCATCCAAGAATTACAATCGTTTTCATGTTCAATAGCGGCTACGGGTTTCCAAAATTGTTCTTTAAATTGTTCTGACGGTTTTTCAGGAAGAAAAGTATCATCGGCTTTTTCCCATGCGAAAACATCAACACGATAATATTCAAAATTGATTTCAACTTTATTAGGTTTTTTAATATTTGATAATATTTCACCAATGATTTCTTTTGTGTACTGAGTATAGCGGGTTGAATCTCTATAAATTTTTTCTGCGTAAACTTTTCCTCTATCACCACTATTACTATATATTTGCGTAGTTAATTTTTGATAAAACTCTTTTGCTTTCATGTCGTGTATCTCCTGTTTTATTTCTAATTCTTTTGACCTTTGTCATCAGGAAAGGTCAAAAGAATGTTATGGATCGGTTCCTTTCCAGTATCCGTTCAGTACCTACGAACCCCATAAGCAGTTTTCGATAGTCATTTCACCTGACACACCGATAACAATGGAGATCTATATGTAGCTTCTATATATTACGCCTCAAATTTATTAAACAACATAATACGACTATGTTGCAATATTTATAAATGGATATAACAATACCAATTTTATTTTAGCATACAATACCTCAAAAAGCAAGAAGAGACGCCAATATTGCTTCGGTGGTAGGCACAGTTCAGCGGCATAATACCAACAAGATGCTGGGGCAGTTTAAAAAGAAATAAAACTGTACAAAGAGGAAATCACGACTTGTTTAACAAAATAGTATGCCCGCATTGGAAAAGAAATATGCAAAGGTCTTGACAAACATTTGTTCTTTATGGTATACTGAAAAAAACTAAATATTAAAGTGCCGCCCTTTTTATGCGCAGACCTTAACATATATGAGCAAAGACTCGATACATACATAGGCACGGAACATTTGAAAGCGAACCGGTGCCGTTCGCTTGTTTGTGTTGTCCGTGACCTGTATGATCGGGCCTTTTTTGTTTGCCCGAAAAACTTTGAAAGGAGCTGATGCCCATATGGCTGTTCTGCAATCGGAGTCAAATGAAAACCAAAACTCAGGAAAAGAAAACAGCATGAAAAAAGAAAAAATTAAAACAATAGACGGACAAACCCTGCTGGATATGCAGCTGCCGCAGATTCGGTTTGTGGTAGACAGTCTGCTGCCGCAAGGTCTGCACATTCTTGCCGGAGCCGCTAAAACCGGAAAATCGTGGCTGCTGCTTCTGCTCTCTCTGCGGGTAGCGCAGGGCAAGCCGTTCTGGAATTTACAAACAGAAAGAGGAACAGTGCTGTCACTGTGTTTGGAGGACAGCCTCAACCGTATCCAGCAGCGGCTGATGGATCTGACTGAGGAGGCACCGGACAACCTCCACTTCGCAACTCTGTCAAAATCTTTATCGGACGGACTGTGTGAGCAGATCGAAGAATTTATCACAGAGCATCCGGGCACAAACCTCGTTATCATCGATACCCTGCAGAAAGTTCGTGAGAACAGCGGAGAGTCCAATCTGTATGCGACCGACTACAAAGACATCGGATTGTTAAAAGCACTTGCGGATAAATACCATATTGCCGTTGTAGTCGTACAGCATTTGAGAAAACAGTTCGACAGCGATCCGCACAATATGGTGACAGGCTCGACCGGGCTGCTTGGCGCAGCGGACGGAAGTTATGTTCTTAAGCGTGAGAATGTCGGTGACAAGGACGCCAAACTGTATATCAAAGGACGGGATGTAGAGGAACAGATTCTGAATATCCGCAGGGATGAAGAAACAAACGAATGGATATTTATTTCGAGCGATACGCCGGTTGTAAATTCCTTAAAGAGCGAAATGTTCTTTCCTCTGCTGATGAACTATCTGACAGCAGAAAAAGAATTCTGCGGAACGGCAGGCGAGCTGTCCGAAAAACTGGGCGGCAGGATCAACGGAAATGTTCTCACACGAAAACTGAACCGATATGAAAAAGAGCTGAAAAATATGGGTGTAGAATTTACCAGCAACCGGACAGGCAAGCGCAGGGAGTTGCTGATTGTCTATGACGGTAATGACGATATGACGATTGAAACTGTGTGCGGAAAAGAATCGTCACAGAGTCCGCAAACCCCTGCTACAGCTTGATTTGTCGGGATGACGATACCGTCACAGCCTCTGCTCCCCAAAATACCCGACCGAGCAGCAGAAAAGCCGTTGTGGGCGGTTTGTGGGGAGAACAGGACGGCTCAAACAAATGGTGAGAAGCGCACAGATTCTATCAGCAAATGATACGGGGTTGCAGCGGCAATTTTTCAGGGTCGAAAAGATAGCAGGAGAAAGGAACGGGGTTGCAAAAGCACCCCGTTCCGGTTCACAGCGGACGGCAATGCCGACCGCAAGAGGATTTTCGGCGCTTTCGAAAGCTATGAAGCATAGGGGTTGTAAAACTGCCCGAATGCCTGCTCTCGGGGTTGCAAATGCGAAACAATACCCAAACAGAAAGGTTCTGGTAGGGGTTGAAACAGGAGTTATACCGTTTGACAGAAAGGATTTATGATGAAAACAATTGATTATGAATTACTGCGAAAGAGACGCGAGAAAATTCTCAAGTTAAGAACAAAAACAGAAGAAAAACAGAATATCGGTATCGGATATGAATTGATTATCGAGGGCAGACACTATCCTGTTATGGCGTGTTTTCCTGCCGGTAGCAGCAGTACCGATAACGCAGAAAGCAAATTTAAATATCTGATAAACGGTCAGAAAAGTTAGTGGTATTCTCGCTGGACTTTTATACCGTTATAGAGTATTGTGTAACCGTATCCTATTCGGTTTGACAGAGTGAATCTTCACTCGGAAAGGAAATGTGAAAATGAGATCAACCGAAAATACAAACAAAAATTTAATAACCGCCCTTTATTGCAGACTGTCTCAGGAGGACGAACGGCTCGGTGAGTCACTCTCGATTGAAAATCAAAGGCTGATGCTACAAAGATATGCTGAGGAACATCGCTTCCCGAACATTCAGTTTTATGTAGATGACGGATATTCGGGTGCGGATTTTAACCGTCCCGACTTCAAACGAATGATGAACGATGTCGAATGCGGAAAGGTCGGAATTGTAATTGTTAAAGACCAATCAAGGTTTGGCAGAGATTACCTGCAGACAGGAATGCTGATGGAAATCACATTTCCTCAGTATGATGTTCGTTTTATCGCTGTCAATGACGGAGTAGACAGTGTAAACGGCGTCAGTGATTTCTCCGGTATCAAGAATTATTTCAACGATTTTTACGCCAGAGATACAAGCCGAAAAATCCGTGCTGTACAGCGAGCCAAAGGCGAACGCGGTGAACGAGTCGGTACAACCATTCCCTATGGGTATATGAAAAACCCGGACAATCCAATGACACGCCCCCTGTCAAGTAGACATTTTTTGTGGACACCTGTTATGCAGCATAAGCATAACGGACTTCCATCGGGGTTTGTCCTGTCTTGAGCTGTA
>CASGAN010000014.1 GCA_949299455.1 uncultured Oscillospiraceae bacterium | reverse complement strand
TATTCTACAACAAAAGGAGTTTTTCTTTCTACATCATCGCCATAAGCCTTTTTTTGAACCACTCGCCTAGCGAGTGGTTTTCGTTATACAAAAAGAACCACTGCATGCACCGCATACAGTGGTTCTCACATTCTCTTATTCTTGTTTCGATACAGGCACGGACACATCCGATTGTGCAAGTGTCTCAGGGCTTACATCATCATAAACAAACGCCCGCCACGCATCGGAAGCGCTCTGCAAATCCACATGCAGACACTGCTGTCCGAGTGTATCATAAATCGTTCCCTTGCCAATCAAATGGCGGTTGAGCGGAATGCGCATCTCTTCCATGGAAACATCGCGCAGCATGATGCCACAAAGCGACAGTACCTCCCCGATATCCACGGACGTCTCCACATACGGAAGCGTCTTTCGTGCAAATTCAGGATAGGAAACCGGGTTCATCGCAAGCGCCCTTTCAAACAGTGCACGCATCACGATACGCTGACGCTCTGTACGGTCAAAATCCGCATTTCCCACCTTGCGGATACGCGCATATGCGACCGCCTGTGTTCCGTTAAGCGTTTGCATCCCGGCTTTTTGGATATAGTCCTCCCCTAAACCGGCGACAATCGCCTGCTCTTCGATATTTTCGTTTGCGGCAAGACGCTCTTTCTCTGAAACCTCGATCGGTACGCCTCCTACCGCATCGACAATCTGTGCCATTCCGTCAAAATTGATCGTTGCATATTCGGTGATATTCGTACCGAAGTTCTCATTGATCGTTTTGACAGCAAGCTGCGGTCCGCCATAAAAATACGCCTGTGTCAGCTTGGTTTGTCCATGACCCTCGATTTTCACATACATATCCCGCATCAGCGAGCTGAGTTTGATTTTATTGTGCTTTTTATCCACTGACAAAATCATAATGGAATCGGAGTGCACCTGTTTTTCATCGCCGCGCCGGTCCACGCCGAACAACGCGATATTCACAATATCGCTTGCACCGTCGTCTTTGACGCCTTCCTGAATTCCAAGGTTGCTCTTATCCAGCTCATTGTGCTGATATTCTGTCAAAATGCTCATCACATAGCCCAAAACAGCAAACAGTATGAGCAGTAAGATACCGAAAATCGAAAACTTCACCCATGGACGCAGTTTTGTCTTGTGCCTTTTTTTCGCTGGCTTTTTCACCGCTTTTCCCCCTTACAGAAACCGGTTCTGTGCGTTTTTACACGCAGGTAATCAGTGAAATTATGCAAAGCAAGCGCGCAGTTCATCCACACGGTTGCGTTTTTCCCACGGCAGGTCGAGATCTTCGCGGCCCACATGACCGTATGCTGCCACCTGTTTGTAAATCGGACGGCGCAAATCAAGCGTGCGGATGATGCTTGCCGGACGCAGGTCGAACACTTTGCCGACAGCTTCGGCGATTTTTTCATCGGAATAAGCACCTGTACCGAAGGTATCCACGAGAATCGACACCGGTTTTGCCACGCCGATTGCATATGCAAGCTCAACCTCACATTTTTTTGCAAGACCTGCTGCAACAACGTTTTTCGCTACCCAGCGTGCTGCATATGCCGCACTTCTGTCCACTTTTGTCGGGTCTTTTCCGGAGAATGCACCGCCGCCGTGACGTGCATAGCCGCCGTAGGTGTCGACGATGATTTTTCTGCCGGTCAAGCCGGAGTCGCCTGCCGGTCCGCCGATGACAAAACGGCCGGTCGGGTTAATTAAGTATTTTGTATTTTCATCGATCAACGCACCGTCAACAACCGGGCGTACAACGTGTTCGATGAGATCTTTACGGATGGTTTCGAGTGTGACATCCGGATCATGCTGTGTGGAGATGACGATGGTATCCACACGAACCGGCTTGTCCTCTTCATATTCGATGGTGACCTGTGTTTTTCCGTCCGGACGCAAGTACGACAATGTGCCGTTTTTGCGCACCTCTGTCAAACGCATTGCCAGTTTATGTGCCAGGCTGATCGGCAGCGGCATCAATTCCGGTGTTTCGTCGCATGCGTAGCCGAACATCATGCCCTGATCACCTGCACCGGTCTGGTCATTGTCCTCGCTCGAACCGGTTTTCTGCTCGAGTGCTTTGTCTACGCCCATTGCGATATCCGGCGACTGTGCATGAATCGCAGTCAGCACGCCGCATGTGGTTGCGTCAAAGCCGAATTTTGCACGGTTATAGCCGATTTCCTCGACGGTATCACGCGCGATCTGCGCAATGTCGACATAGGTGTCGGTTGTAATTTCACCCATCACCATAATCATACCGGTAGTGGTGGTAGTTTCGCATGCAACACGCGCCTGCGGGTCATGTTTTAAAATCTCGTCTAAGATTGCGTCAGACACCTGATCGCAGATCTTGTCCGGATGTCCCTCTGTCACACTTTCAGATGTGAAAAAATGTCTTGCCATAAAAAAGCTCCTTTCATCATTTCCTTGTCGAGCCCAAAGAAAAACGCTCAGGAACATCCTGAGCGTCTTGTTTCACCTTGTTGGGTCAAAACCTCATCTTCGGATCGTTCCTCTGGATTTAGCACCTTACATCAGTAGGTTGCCGGATTTCGTCGGGCCAGTCCCTCCATCACTCTCGATAAGGTATTCAATTTACAATGGTATATTATACGGTAACGAACGTTTGTTGTCAAGAGAAAATTTATTCCGCTGTATTTTCTTCTTCACAGCAGCCGCAAGTTCCTGTAGAGCAGCAGGAATCTTCCGCACTTTCGCAGCAGCAATCTGCATCCGGCGCTTCGGCACAAAGCTTTTCGCCGCATTTTAAGCAATACACCGCATCTTTCGGATTGACTGCGCCGCAGTGCTCGCACAGCTGTTTGTTCTGCATCGCGACCATTGTGCGCTCGATTTCATCCAGCCGTGCAAACTGTGCATCGATCTGCTGCGTCAATGTTTCCACAGCCTCAGAATTACTCTGGTTCGTTTTTATAAGACTATACATCTCCATACCGAGCTTTTCATGCAGTCGTTTGATCTCACCGGAAATCCGAACCGTTTCCATTTTATATTTCGACAGTTCCACCATCTCGCCGGTTTTCTTCCCTGCCGCATCTGCAATGAAGCGCAGTTTTTCCATCCATTCATCCACATTGATTGATGCCATACCGCTCATCCTCCTTTTACATGGGTACACTTTTTGTTTATTATATACGCTTTTATGTTAAAATACAACGTCACGCCAAAAATTCACGAAGCACCGTCTTTTCCGGCAGATAGCTCTCGGAAAGCGGCACAAACATGGAAAGGCCCTCGCGTAGCCGCATAATTTTTGCACGGTACTGTGCACTTACTTCATCCGCTGAAAGCACCGACGAAAGATAGTGCGTCCAGATTGCCGGCTCATACAAAATCGTTGAATCCACAATAAAATCCGCTTCTTTTTTATATGGGATAATGTTTGCAATCTCGCTGCGCACAACCTCCACCCACATCCGCATGGTACCGTCCACCGGATTGTTCCGATGAAAATGATCGCGCACAATCCGTCGAATCAGGCGGATTTCGCGTGCGGTGAGCACACGCTGATCGTCGAGCACATAGTCGGAATTCGGGCTGATATAAAGCTTTAAAAAGCTGTTTTTGTCGTGCTGCGCTGTAATTTCAGGATTTAGCGCATGGATTCCCTCGACCACCAGAATCGAGTCGTGATCGACCGTGATCTCACGGCGTACAGGCGAACGCTTGCCGGTGGTAAAATCGAACATCGGAAAATCGGCTCTGCCGTTTTTCAACAGCGTATCAAAACACCGGGAAAGTTCCTCGTGATCGAGTGTATGAATCGATTCAAAATCCGTTTTGCCGTTTGGCAAGCGCGGCAGTTTATCACGATCCACAAAAAAATCATCGAGAGAGATCACCGCAGAACGCACGCCTTCCGCTTCTAAGTAAGCAGAAATTTTTCCTGCCGTCGTTGTCTTTGACGAAGCAGACGGCCCTGACAGAAGCAAAATCGAGCACTCCTCGCGCCGTTTTGCGATATTCTGCGCTGTTTCCAAAAGCTGATCCTCATACATCCGCTCTGACCACTCCACAAGCTTCTGCGGATGATAAAGCACCATGCCGTTAATCCAGCTGACGCTTACCTTGTTGTTCTCGTCCTTCCCTGCAAATGTCATAAATACGATCCTTTCTTGAGAGAATTTCTTCAAACCGATCGATGTATTCAAAATGATATTTGTAGTTGAAAATGCGGGAAATCGGCTCGGTTCCAAGTCCCACGAGCTTTGTCACGCCGCCCGCACCGCAGGCGAGAATCGTCTGAATCTCATCCATGATATAGATGTTATACAGACTCTCGGTGTGTTTTTTCGCATAGCCCACATTTTCAAGGTTGCCGACTGTATTTTTCTGCCGGTATAGATAATATGGAAAATAGCCGGCGTTTATGAGTGTTTGCTGCGCATATGCCGTCATTCTGCCCGTCATGTCGGATTTGACGTAATCGCGCATCGACGTTTCAAAAAACAGATCTGCACTGCGTTTAATCGACAGTGTATGCACCGTAATATTTGCCGGATCGAGCGAAACCGCCCGGTCAAGCGACCGGCAGAATCCCTCATATGTATCGCCCGGCAGTCCGGCGATCAAATCCATGTTGATCATGGTAAAACCACATTCTTTTGCAAGTTCGTAGCTGTCAACGACGTCCTGCGCAGTGTGTTTACGGCCGATTTTCTGCAAAACCGCATCCTCGAACGTCTGCGGATTGATGCTTACCCGGGTGGCGCCCGCTTCTTTGATCACCATGAGCTTTTCGCGCGTAATCGTGTCTGCGCGTCCGGCCTCAACGGTATATTCCCGCACATGCGGTACGTCAAAATGCGCCGCCACTGCATCAAGCACGCGTTTTAACTGCTCTGCCGACAATGCGGTCGGTGTACCGCCGCCGACATAAATCGTGTCAAGCGATAAATGCTCATCTTTTGCGACCTGTGCCGTCTTTTCGATTTCGCGGCACAGCAATGTGACATATTCGTCGATTTTATCGGTTGCTTTTCGGCTTGTGATCGCGTGGGACACAAACGAGCAATAGCTGCACCGGCTCACACAAAACGGAATCGCGATATACAGCGAAAACGAATCCGGTTTTAACTCTTTGAGCATCGGCTCCTGTGTGTCAGCCGTCAAAAACGCGAGGTCAAGCTTTTCGTCCGATACAAGAAAGCGGTCGTGCAGTCCTGCACGAATCTCTTCGTCCGGCTTTCCGGCTTTGCGTTCGCGCTGAATGATATTCACCGGGCGTACACCGGTCAAAATACCCCACCGCGGCGAAACGCCGATGCGCTCTTCCAAAATCCGGTAGAGCATGACGCACAGCACCCGCTCGCATTCCTGATCGTATTCCCGAAGAGAACCAAACGAAATCTCCGGCGCGATCGTTTCTTCACGCGCTGTCTTCTCGCCGTCTAAGCAAACGATCACCGAAAGGTGCGTGTTTTCTCCCTGGACATCGCGGCAGGTCAGCACATAGTCATGTTCCTCACTTGCCACCGGTTCCTCAAAGCGATGCTCAAAGCGCACCACCGGAAAAAACAGCTTGCAGATGCCCTCTAATTCATATTTGAATTGCTGTCCGTTAAAATATATGGTCATTATCTTTGCAGATACGGATTGGTTCGCCGCTCAAATGCGAGAACGGTTTCCCCGCCGTGGCCTGACAAAATCCGTATCTGATCCTCCATCCTGTCAAATTTTAAAAGCGACTGCATGAGTGTTTTCGTATCGCCGCCCGGCAGATCGGTTCTGCCCACACTGCCCATAAACAGTGTATCGCCTGTGAACACGACGTCCTCTGTACAGAACACCATGGAACCGGGCGTATGTCCCGGCGTTGCCATCGCGGTGAGGGTCACCTCATCGAGCGAAATCGTGTCACCGTCTGCAATCAGCCGGTCGGGCATTTGGCCTTCATATCCTGCAAAGCTTGGGAAGAATGCACCGTCGAGATCCCACGGCGCTAAAAAGCGATCCTTATCAAGCGCAGGCACAACAGTCTGCGCGCCGGTTTGTGCTTTCAATACGCTCGCCGCACCGATATGGTCAAAATGGCCGTGCGTAAACAGCAAAATCTTTGCAGTCAGTCCATGCTCATTTAAAAGCGAGAGGATTTTCTGCGGCTCTGCACCGGCATCAATCACAATCGCATTTTTCTGTTCGGTTTCAATGATATAGCAGTTCGTCTGAAAGATGCCGACTGCCAGCGAATACACGTTCATGCCTTTCCCTTTCTCATCTCGTCAGTGTCCATCCAAATGGTCACCGGTCCGTCGTTTACAAGCGAAACATCCATATCCGCGCCGAATTCACCCGTCTGCACATCGCGTCCGGTGATTGCGCGGAGTCTTTCGCAAAACTGTTCATACAGCGGCACCGCCACCTCCGGACGTGCCGCCTTAATAAACGAGGGACGCTTTCCGTGACTGCAGTCGGCACCGAGTGTAAACTGCGAAACGACCAAAAAATCGCCGTCAATATCAGTGAGGCTCCGGTTCATCTTATCGTTTTCATCGCAGAAAATGCGGATGCCCGCCACCTTCTGTGCAAGATATTCCATCTCACTTTCCGTATCGCCGTCCATCACACCGAGAAACACGAGCAATCCCTGCCCGATTTTCCCGATCACCTCGCCGTCAACCGTCACATCGGCACGGCGCACACGCTGCAATAATGCACGCATTCGTTTTGTCCTCCCGTCTTTTTATTACCGTCCCGAACGCTCGACTGAAATGACCCCCGGAATCTTGCGGACCGCTTTCATAATGTTCGAAAGCTGATCGACACCCTGAATGCCGATGGTCACCACGATGTTTGCGTTCGCATTTTTTAATTCTCTTGCCGTCACCTCATGCAGCGGCACATGGAATCCCGCAATCGTCATCGTCACATCGACAAGCAGCCGTTCGCGGTCGTTTGCAACAATGTCGAGCGTTGTTCTAAAGCCTTTGGGCATCACCGACTCAGCAAAGTGCGCCGGAATCCACCGCTCTCGCTGGCTGTCATCCCGAAGCGCCGCACGCACGTTTACGCAGTCTTTTTTATGAATGGAAACACCGTGACCGCGGGTGATAAAGCCGATGATCTCGTCACCCGGCAGCGGGTTGCAGCACTGCGCAAACTTCACAAGGCAGTGGTCAATTCCCTCAACAATCACGCCGTTGGACGCTTTCTGCTGCACGTTTGAGATCATCTGCGCCGGATTCGGCACATCGGCAGGCTTTGTCATTTTCAGATAATCATCTTTTATACGCGGCATAATTTTTGACAGCAATACACCGCCGTAGCCGATTGCCGCATAGAAATCATCAACGTTTTCAAAATGCTGACGCTTTGCAATCGACAGCACAAATTCTTCATACGCATCCGCAGACAGGTTGATATAATTGCGTTTAAATTCTGCTTCAAGCTGCTGCTTGCCCTGGACGATATTTTCCTCACGCCGCTCTTTTTTAAACCACGCACGGATCTTGCTGCGCGCTTCACTCGTCTTTGCAATGTTGAGCCACTCACGGTTCGGACCGTGATTCTTATTCTTCGATGTCACAATTTCGACAATCTGACCCGTTTTCAGCGGCGTATCGAGCGGCACAATGCGCGAATCAATTTTGGCACCCACCATTCGGTTGCCGACCGCACTGTGAATCGCATACGCATAGTCAATGACCGTCGACCCCGCCGGCAGACTTTTGACGTCGCCTTTTGGTGTCAGCACAAACACGTCGTCGGTTGCAAGGTCTGTCTTGATCGTCTTGACGATATCCTCCGCACCCTCGGATTCCTGCTGGGTTTCCAAGATTTTGCGCACCCATGCAAGCCCTTCCTCAAGCTTATCCTTGCCGGTGATGCCGGCTTTGTATTTCCAGTGCGCCGCAACGCCGTATTCCGCCGTATAGTGCATATCCCAGGTACGAATCTGAATCTCAAACGGAATGCCCTCGCGTCCGATGACCGTCGTATGAAGCGACTGATACATATTCGGCTTTGGTGTGGAGATGTAGTCTTTAAATCGGTTCGGAATCGGGCGGAACATATCGTGGATGATACCCAAAATATTATAACACTCGATAACAGTCGAAACGATGATACGCACCGCGTAAATATCATAGACCTCTTCAAAGCTTCTGCCCGCCATATATACCTTGCGGTAGATGCCGTAAAGGCTTTTGACGCGTCCTTCAATATGCGGCTCCATTCCATATTCGTAAAGCCGTGCCATGATACGGTCCTGCATGTTCTGTACGAAGTTTGACCGCTGTGTTTTATTCATCTCGAGCGTGCGCTCAATCTCCTGACAGGCCACCGGATCAAGATAATGGAGCGCTAAGTCCTCAAGCTCCTCTTTTACCGCGCGAATGCCTAAGCGATGTGCAATCGGTGCAAATACCTCCATCGTTTCGAGTGCCTTTTCGCGCTGTTTTTTCTCCGGCATAAAGCGCAGAGTGCGTATGTTGTGCAGCCGGTCCGCCAGCTTGATGATGACCACGCGCACATCCTCGGACATGGCAAACAGCATTTTGCGTACATTCTCCGCTTGCTGTTCTTCTTTCGTAAACAGCGGCAGCTGACCGAGCTTTGTCACACCGTCCACCATAAGCGCAACGTCCGCGCCGAACTGTTTTTTGACTTGTTCAACAGTGACGTCCGTATCCTCCACCACGTCATGCAGAAGGCCGGCGCAGATACAGTCAGAATCCATGCCAAGTTCCGCTAAAATGCACGCCACTTCGATGGGATGAATGATATATGGCTCGCCGGAAATGCGCTTTTGCCCCTCATGCGCCTGCACAGCCAGATCATATGCCTCTTTGATTTTATCAAAATCAAGCGATCGTTCCGCCGCTTCCATCCGCTGCTTTAGTTCCTCAAACGATAAATAATCCATAAATCTTCCCCCGCTCCGTCAATCAAGACAGCCGCCGATATGTCGGCGTCTGTGTCAGATCTGCCTTTTTTGTGGGTGCACAGAGCGCAAACGTACCGCCCGATGTCACTGACAGCAGATCAGCTTCTTTTAATATATCCAACAAAACCAGAAGTTTACAATAGTTCATTGTTTTTTGTCCCAACGCGAACAGCAATCGTTCGGAATCGAATGAAAGCGATGCATTTTGACGCAAAAAGCGGTACACAACGGCAATTTCTTCTCTTGTCGGAAGTGCACGTGCGCGAACGCTGTCCGAAACCGGCTCTCCGCGTTTGATTTTTTCATAATAGCCTTTCGCGTTGAAAAAGCGCATTTCATCAAAATCAGCAGGACGAATATCCCGCAGCTTGAGCGAAACACTCTGTCTTCCATTATATTCATTGATCTCCGCTATAACCGCAAGGTCGACATATGCGCCGACTGCAAACGGGACGGCGTTTGTTTCTGTTCCAAACCACAGCACCGATGTTTCTTTTTTGTCAAACAGAATGGAAAGCCGCTGATGCTTTCCGCCGGAAAGCGGTGTAATCGCTGTAATTTGCGCATTCTTCATCAAAAACACCGGCGTTTCATTTTCCGCGCCGAACGGTTCAAGCTGACTGATTTGAAAAATCGTTTCAACTGTCAAATCAGCGGCAGTCAGTTCGCCTGCAAGTAAAAGTTCCTGCTGCGGCATAAAATCAAACTGCTCTCTTGCATACGCCTCCATTCCGGCACAAAACGCCGGAAAATCCTCCGCTTTGAGCGAAAAGCCGGCCGCAAGCCGATGGCCGCCGTACTGTGTGAGTGTTTCGCTGTTTGCCGAGAGTGCTTTAAACAAGTGAAAATCACCGACACTGCGCGCAGAACCGCGCAAAAATCCAAGCTCATCCATCGACATGAGAAGCGTCGGCTTTCCGTATTTCTCCAAAAGCCGTGCCGCCACAATGCCGATCACGCCGTGATTCCAGTGTTCTCCGCGCAAAATCAGCAGCCGGCCGCGCAGAAGTCCCTGATTTTCAGCGATCTGCGCTTCAATCTCCGACAGAATCAGCTGCTCCTCCGCCTGCCGTTTTGCATTCATATCGCAAAGCGACCCAGCAAGCTGCAGTGCTTCCTCCGGATCTTCACTTAACAGCAGAGAAAGTGCCAATTTCGCACTGCCGAGTCTGCCTGCCGCATTGATACGAGGCACAATCGAAAACGCCACTGTCTGCGAAGAGAGCTTCTGCGGTACAATTCCTGCCTGCTCCATCAATGCACAAAGTCCCGGAAGCTCACAGTACCGAAGTGACGAAAGTCCTTCCATCACAATCCGGCGGTTTTCCGAAACGAGCGGCACGACATCACCGACCGTTCCGATTGCCGCAAAATGCGAAAAGCTCTCGAGTGCGCCTTCCATATCGTTGTCAAGCGCACCAACCAATTTGAGCGCAACGCCCACGCCAGCCAAACCCTTAAAGGTACTTTTATCGTCCTTACGATGCGGATCGACAACCGCAACTGCCGCTGGAAGCAGTTCGCCAGGCTGATGATGATCGGTAATGACTACATCGACACCGAGCGACGATGCATAGTCCACCTCGTCCACCGCGGAAATGCCGTTGTCCACCGTAATAATCAATGTGACGCCTTCATCCGCAAGCGTTTTGATCGCACCGCGGTTCAAGCCGTATCCTTCTGTCGTTCGTTCAGGGATATACACGGTCACATCGGCGCCCATCAGCTGCAAATAGGTAAACAGCAGTGCCGAAGCAGTCACACCATCGCAGTCATAGTCACCGTATACCGCAATTTTTTCCTGTGTATCGAGTGCAGTCTGAATCCGATCGACCGCTTGCTCCATATCTGCCATGTCAAACGGGGAGGAAAGCGGTGACTGCCGGTCAAAAAAGCGCGCCGCCTGTTCATAGGTACGGTATCCGCGCGACAAAAGTACCGATGCTGTCAGCCGGCTGATGCCGCATTCATTCGAAAGCGCGGATACATCTTCCCTGCGCACTGTTTTCATCGACCAACGTTTGACCATTTTCACACCCTCGTTTTCTCTCATACAATTTATCCATGCGGTCTTGTCCCAAAAGGTATACCACACCCAGTTTAATTTAGATAATATTATAGCATTCCCGCAAATAAATTTCAATCTTAGACAAAAAAGAACGGATGCATCTGCATCCGTTCTTTTTTCTATGTTTGTTTGCGCAATTAAACATCCTCTTTTTGAATCTTAAATATGAGCCGAAGAATTCCTGCCAAAAACTTTGGACTTTTCAACACAACAACTTTCATGAAAATCGGCCTCCCTCTCAGATGCGTTTGCGCAGCAGCCAAACAAGCGCGCCGATACATGCAAACAGCAGCACATATTTAAACGAAACCATCAAAAGCAGTACGCTGACCGCACCGCACACCATTCCGTACAAAAATGGCGCAAGCATGCACTTACATCGTTTCACCACGCTCACCTGCCTGTTTGTGTATACCCCAGTATACGGCAAACGCGCAAAAAGTGTGACACCTCATCGTCTCACTGGCTTTTTCATCTTTTTGATTTCCCAGTCTTTTAGCTGCTTTGCCTGCTCATAAAACGCGCAGTAACTCTCGTATCGATGCTTGTCAATGATACCGTCTGCAACCGCCTCACGCACGGCGCACCCTTTCTCCGCCGTATGCGAGCATCCGACAAAACGGCACGCCCCCTCATAGGGCAAAAACTCACGGAAACAGCCGGCAAGCTCTTCTTTGCGAATGATCTCATACTGACCGATTTCCATGGTACCGAACCCGGGTGTATCTGCGATGAATCCGCCGCCGCCCGCATCATACAGTGTCACATGACGCGTTGTATGTCGGCCGCGTCCAAGCTTTTGGCTGATTTCGCCCGTATCCACGCAAAGTGACGGGAACAGATTGTTTAAAAGCGATGATTTTCCAACGCCTGTGTTCCCTGCAAATGCTGAAATTTTCCCCGCCATCATCTGCCGGATGGTATCAAGATGCTGCGGCTCTTCGTTTGAAAGCGACAGCACCTGAAAACCCGCTTGTTCATACACACGGCAAAAGGAAGCAGCATCCGCCAGATCAATTTTTGTAACGATCAAAACCGGCTCAATGTGCTTATACTCGCACACAGTGATCAGCTTGTCAATGACCTGCATATTCGGCACGGGATCACAGATCGAAATCACCAAAAACAGCTGATCGAGATTTGCGACAGGCGGCCGCACCAGTTCATTTTTCCGCGGCAAAATCGCCGTAACCGTGCCGCCCTTTTGTTCTTCTCCGGGGAAAAATTCAACCAAATCGCCTGCCAGCGGTGTAATTTCATTTTTACGGAATGCGCCCCGGCCGCGGCATTCGTATAAAACACCGTCTGCCATACAGTAATAAAATCCTGCAATCGCTTTGACAATCCGGCCTGTTTTTGTCTCCAAACGTTGTGTCATTCCTTTCCATTCACAAAAACGGACCCGTCGGGTCCGTTTTGCGTTGTTTCTTTGCGTATTTTATGCATTAGGTTTCGATGAAGCGGAAGATTCTGAAGATTCTTCTGAAGATTCCTCCGAAGATTCGGGTGCTGACTCTTTGATGAGACTATAATCCGGTCCGAACTTTGTGCTTGCCGACTGTGTTTTAAAGTCGATCACATATTTCGCAAATGTCCTGCCGTTGACCGTAATCTCCACTTCATTATATTCCTGCTCAGTGACTTTTCCGTTCACTTTTCCGTTCATGCTCACAAATACCATCGAAAGCGTACCCTCTTGTTTTGGGTTAATCCGCTTCGTTTCGAGCAGTGTTCCGTTTACGCTGATGACAAATGAATAACTCTTATCGCTTGCATCACTCGGGAATTTGATGCTGATCGGAACAGAAACCTCTTGTGCAGAAGCACCTTTGCTTACTTCCACGTTGATCGCCGTTCCTTTGGAAACGCGCGAATCTTTTTTGATGCTCTGCGAAACGATAGTGCCCTCCGGCTCATCCGATTCCACTTCGGTGACAGTTCCGAGCGAAAGGCCGAGCAGTGTCAACCGATTTCTTGCGGAAACGACTGTCATTCCAGACAAATCCGGCACCTCAATCGGAAGATCTGCTGAACCAAGGCTTACAAACAGTGTCACCGTTGCGCCTGCTTCCAGGTCTTCGCCGGCTTTCGGGTTTGTGGAAATGATGCATCCCGCTTCTACCTCGGAATTCGTCTGGCGAATTTCTTCAATCTCATAACCCGCCAGCGCTTCCCGTGCCTCTGAAACGGTTTTTCCGCTCAAATCCGGCATTGGAATGGTTTCCATACCGGTGCTGATGACAACCTGTACTTCCGAACCGACTTTGACTGTCATGTCCTTTGCCGGGTCTTGTGAAATGATCTGATTTACCTCATAATCGGCAGACGGAACTTTTTCTTTTACCACAATTTTAATATTCGGAAGTTCCTGCTGTGCTTCTTCTACAGTCATTCCTCTTAAATCCGGAAGTACCACATCCGGTGTTTTCTGTCCGAGGCTTTTAAAGAAGAAGAACACCGCAACCGCCGCAAGCAGTACGCATGCCACTGCAACACCCGCCAAAATACTGATCGTATATTCGCCTTTTTTCTTCTGCTTTTCACGACTTGCCTTTGCTGCGTGATCGTGCGACTCAGGACGTTCAAAATATTTGGTCGAGCCGTCCTCATTAAAATATTTATACTCAAACACGACATCCGGATTCTGTTTGAATTCGTCGATATCCTTAAGCATCTCGGAAGCCGACTGATACCGCAGCGCACGGTCTTTCTGCATCGCGCGCAGTGCGATTTCCTCAAGTCCCACCGGAACATCCGGGTTAATATCCGTCAAAAGCCGCGGCTCTTCCTGCATCTGCTTAATGGCAATCGCCACCGGTGTTTCACCGTCAAACGGAACCTGTCCGGTCAGCATCTCATACAAAATGATGCCCATCGCATAAATATCGGTACGCTCATCGGTCTGTTCGCCGCGTGCCTGCTCCGGACTGATGTAGTGAACGGAGCCAATCGCTTTATCCGCAACTGTCCGGCCGTTTTCGCGTGCAAACCGCGCAATACCGAAATCCATCACTTTGATGGTGCCGTCCTGCAAAAGCATCACATTCTGCGGTTTTACATCGCGGTGCACAATGCCGTTGTCATGTGCATGCTGCAGCGCGCGCAGAATCTGAACGGTAAAATGAATTGCTTCTTTCCAGCGCACAACTTTCTGCTGACTGATATATTCTTTGAGCGTGATGCCGTCAATGTATTCCATGACGATATACTGCACGGAATCGCTTAAGTTCACATCAAAAATCTTTACAATATTCGGATGCGAAAGCATTGCAATCGCTTTTGATTCATTGCGGAACCGGCGTCTGAACTCCTCGTTATTGAGATATTCTTCTTTTAAAATTTTGACTGCAACATACCGGTTTTCGAGCACGTCATATGCTTTGAAAACAACGGCCATTCCTCCAAAACCAATCAGCTCCTGGATCTCATATCTGCCGTCAAGCTTTTTGCCGATATATTTATCCATTGGCCAAAAACCTCCCTTTATTCGATTACAGCGGCCGTGATGTTATCGGTTCCGCCGGCTTTTTTCGCTTCTTCAATCAAACAATCACACGCATATTGTCCGCCGTATGCACGCAAAAGCGATGCAATGCGGCTGTCTTCCACCATACTGGTGAGTCCGTCGCTGCAAAGCAGGAGTTTATCACCTGGCAAAAGCGCTGTCGAAAGTGTATCCACATCCAATCGGAGCGATACGCCGACTGCACGGGTAATCATGTTGCGGTTTGGATGTGTACGCATTTCCTCCGCTGTGATCTCGCCTTTTTCCATCAGTTCCCAAACCAAGGAGTGATCCCGGGTCAGCTGTGAAAGTATACCGTCGCGGAACAAATAAATCCGGCTGTCTCCGACATGCGCGCAATAGGCAGTGCCCTCGCGCACAACAGCGGCAACGATCGTTGTCCCCATTCCGCGCAGTCCCGCCTCGGTCACTGATCGTGTGTACACCGCACGGTTTGCCTCTTTGACAGCGTCTGTCAGCAGGGATTCTGCTTCACATGTATCATTTTGCGCAATCGCTGCAATCAGCGTATCAGCGACAATGCGGCATGTCATTTCGCTCGCAATGTTTCCGGCGGATTGTCCGCCCATTCCGTCGCACACGACCGCAAATCCCTGACGGTCATCAAACCGATGCACACAAAAGATGTCCTGATTCATACTGCGGCAGCATCCGATGTCTGTTTTTCCGTAAAACTGCAAACCATATCCCTCCTTATTCAAAGCTGTTCCCGCCGAAGCTGACCGCACGCGGCACTAATATCCGCACCGAGCGTCCGGCGCACCGTGGCGTTGATTCCGCGGCGGATCAAGCGCTGCTGAAACGCATAGATCCGTTCTTTCTGCGATTTTTTATATGATGTTTCTTTGATTTCATTGACCGGAATGAGATTTACATGACAAAGCATGCCTTTTAATCTTGACGCCAGTTCGTCCGCGCATACATCGCTGTCGTTTAACCCTGCAATCAGTGCATATTCAAACGAAATCCGCCGCGACGTCTTCTCGGCATATCGTCTGCACGCGGCAATCAACTCATCAATCGGCCATTTTAAACTGACCGGCATCGTCTGATTGCGGATGGTATCATTGGGTGCATGGAGCGAAACGGAGAGGGTCAGTCCAAGCTGTTCTTCTGCCAGCCGGTCAATGCGGTCGACCAGTCCGCAGGTGGAGAGCGACACATGACGAAGACTCAGATTCGCACCGCGCTCATCGCTTACAAGCCGTAAAAATTTCAATACGTTATCATAGTTGTCAAGCGGCTCGCCAATGCCCATGAGCACGATGTGACCAATCCGCTCGCCCAAGTCCCGCTGTGCCGCATACAGCTGCTCGATGATCTCCGACGGCGTCATATGCCGCACAAACCCGGCTTTTGTCGATGCACAGAATGAACATCCCATACGGCAGCCGATCTGCGTGGAAATGCAGATGCTCTTGCCGTGCTCATAGGTCATCACAACCGATTCGCACAGCGAACCATCCGGCAAAGAGAAAAGATATTTGACCGTACCGTCAATCTTTGATACAAGCTTTTTTTCAATCGTATGCGACGTGATGAACGCGCATTCCTCAAGCTGTGCAATCAGTGCCTTTGAAAGGTTTGTCATCTCGCCAAACGACGTGACCTGCTTATTATGCAACCAGTCAAACACCTGCGCCGTGCGAAACCGCGGAAGAGAAAGTCCGCTCAAAAATGTACCCAGTTCGTCAAACGAAAGCGATTTGATATCCGTTTTCTGCGCTGTCATAGCTTCCTCCCCGCATTATTCCCTGCGTGTCATTGCCGCAAAGAAAAATCCATCCGTATTTGTCTGATGGGGCAGCAATACTGCCATAAAATCCTGTATAAAATCTATTTTACCGAATTTTTCTGATAAATTCAACGGGGCAGCCCAATTATTTTCGGAAAGGAACCGCAAAACCACGTCTTCGTTTTCAGCCTTGTTCGTCGTACATGTTGAATAAACAAGCACACCGCCCGGTTTTAAGCTCTTTGCCGAATGAGAAAGAATCTCATACTGAAGCTTCGGCAGATCGGCAAACGAAGCGGGATCTTTAAACCGAATTTCCGGTTTTCTTCGAAGAATTCCAAGTCCTGAACACGGCACATCGCAAAGAATCCGGTCTGCCATCGGCAAGTCGTCGCCCGTCCGCGCATCCCGCACCGAGGCATCTACAATCGAGAGTCCCAATCGTTGTGCACCCTCTTCAATCAACCGGCATTTGTGCCCGTACAGATCAAACGCATGGACTGCACCCTGATTGTTCATCTGCTGTGCAATCGTAAAGCTTTTCGATCCCGGTGCAGCACACACATCGAACACCGTATCGCCCGGCTGTGCACCGAGTGCCTGTGCGCAGAGCTGGGAAGCGGCGTCCTGAATATGAAACCATCCATCCCGGAATGCATCCAATCGCAAAAGGCTTCCCGTATCCGAAAGCACAACGCAGTTTTCTATCCATTCGTGTTTTTGCGCTGTCACACCTTGACGGGCAAGCACTTCGCACAGTGTATCCACATCGGTTTTCAAAGGGTTCACCCGCGCATAGAGCGGCGGACGTTCAAGTGCCGCTTTTGCCATCGCCTCGGCATCCGCTCTGCTGTACTGTGTTTCCCACTGCTTTAACAGCCACACAGGACACGACGTTTCCACCGAGAACCGCTCAATCGGCGCATAGCTTTTCGCAAACGACAAAACGTCTGCGCCTGCACGCTGGACATTTCTAAGAATCGCATTCACCATCCCGCGCGCACTCGTCTTTTTGACATACGGCACAAGCGACACGGTTTCGTTGATGGCCGCACGCGCAGGCACACCATCCATAAAGCAAAGCTGATACACGCCCATGCGCAAGAGAATCAAAATCTCGCGGTCAAGCGCACGCACACCTTTTTTCACATACTGACCGATCACCGCATCGAGTGTGATCTGCCGTTCGAGCACGCCATATACAAGTGCCGCCGCAAACGATGCATCCGCACCCGAGAGCTTTGCTGCCTTGACCGCCTGATCGAGTGCGATCACCGAATAAGCGGCATCCTTTTCTACTTTTAACAATACGTCAACTGCCAGTTGTCTTGCTGTTTTCATCAATCGTTCCGTCTCCCGCGAAGTGCTAACAGACGCAAGAGGTTTGCAACCGCAACCACCAGCGCCGCCACATACGTCATGGCAGCCGCCGACAGCACACGCCGCGCACCTGCAAGCTCTGTATGGTTTAACATCTGATCCGTTTCGAGTGTGCGAAGTGCCCGGCGGCTTGCATTAAACTCCACCGGCAGGGTGATAAGCTGAAACAGCACCACTGCCAAAAACAGCAAAATGCCAAGATCCACAAGCCACAAATAGCCGAAGATCAGTCCCATGACCGCAAGCGGAATCGCAAGCGACGAACCGATATTCGTAACCGGGATCATCGCCGCCCGAATTTTTATGGGAAAATAGCCCACATCATATTGAATCGCATGACCTGCTTCATGTGCCGCCACGCCGATTGCACCAACCGACGAAGAGCCGTACACCGAATCAGACAGACGGATCACATTGTTCCGCGGATCGAAATGATCGGTGAGGTTTCCAGCCACCCGCTCAATGCGGATATGGGAAAGGCCGTTGCTGTCCAAAATGCGGCGGGCAGCCTCTGCCGCCGTCACGCCCTGCATCGTGTGCACCTGGTTATACTTTTTAAACGTCGACTGCACTTTAAACTGCGCAAACAGCGCAATCAGCATCGCCGGAACAACCAAAATCCAGTAATACGAATCAATATAAAAATAAGGCATTGTTCATTCCTCCAAAAAAGAGTATTTACCCCAGCAGAATCCCGCTTTTTGCACGTCTGCCGCGCAAAAAGTCGGCGCCGTTCATTCGTTTTGCCCCCTCTGCCTGCACTTCGCAGAACATAATTCCCTGATGATCGCCGCACACGACGACAAACCGGTTTTCATCGACGAGCGTGCCCGGCGCTTCCTTATATTCTGTGCGAATGAGCGCACTTTTATAAACCTTTAACCGTTTTCCCTCAAATTTCGTCACAGCGCACGGCCACGAAGAAAGTCCGCGGATCTGGTTGTGCACAAGCTGTGCCGGTTTCTGAAAATCAATCGCACACAGCTCTTTTGTGAGCATCGGTGCATAGGAAGATTCCGCGTCATTCTGCGGCACACGCGCCGCTTTGCCCTCTTCCATCTGGTAGATTGTTTCGATGAGCAGGGATGCTCCCAGTTCAGAGAGCTTATCGTGCACTTCGTCCGCCGTTTCGTTTTCACCGATCGGCGTTTTCATCTGCAAAATCATATCGCCGGTGTCGAGTCCCTCTGCCATATACATCGTCGTGACACCCGTTTCGGTTTCGCCGTTTAACACACTCCACTGAATCGGACCTGCACCGCGGTATTTCGGCAGAAGCGACGCATGGACGTTTACACATCCGCGCGGCGGGATTGAGAGAATCTCTTTCGGCAGAATCTTTCCGTATGCCACCACGACAATCAGCTCCGGTGAAAGCGCACGCAGAAGCGATGCAGCTTCTCCGGTTTTTAGAGATACCGGCTGAAATACGGGAATGTCATGCGACTGCGCGCACACCTTGACCGGCGGCGGCGTCATCTGATGACCGCGGTTTTTCGGTTTGTCCGGCTGTGTAAATACGCCGACCACCTCATGACCGGCCTGCACCAGTGCATCAAGGCAAGGAACCGCAAAATCGGGCGTACCCATGAATACAATTCTCATTTATCTTCTTCTCTTTCTCTTATTTTTAAACGACTCTTCCGTTTCATACATCTCGGTCGCATGATCAGGGAACAGCACGCCGTTTAAGTGATCAATTTCATGACAGAACGCACGCGCGAGCAGTTCCGTGCCCTCCGCTTCATATTCGTTGCCGTCGCGGTCGAATGCACGCACTTTGACATGATTCGGACGTGTCACCTCGCCGTATTCCTCAGGAAACGACAAGCATCCTTCCGTGCCGGTCTGTTCACCATCCGTTTCGACGATCTCCGGATTTACGAGTTCATACAGACGATCGCCGCAGTCGATGACAACAACACGTTTTAAAATACCAACCTGAACTGCCGCAAGACCGACGCCGTCGTTTGCGTACATTGTTTCTCTCATATCATCGAGAAGATCGTGCAGTTTTTTGTCAAACACCGTCACTTCACGCGACCGTTTGCGCAAAATCTGATCTTCGTCTTTTTCAAACACTACAATATTTCGTTTTGCCATTGGGTTTACTTCCTCCTTTTTCATCCGTCTTTGTCTATAACACTTCGCCGTTTACATCGGCAAAAATCGTCACACCTGAAAAAATCCGCTCCCGTCCGCACCGCTTTAACACGTTTTTCAGCATTGCGCGAAACGGCGCGTTGTTGCGGCACTTCATCACAATTCGGTAGCGGTATTTTCCGCTCACACGCGCCACTGCCGCCGGAGAAACGCCCAGTACCTTGAGCGCAACCCCTTGTGCCTGCATGGCTTCTTGTTCGAGCACAGAAAGTGCTGTCGCGGCGGCGTGTTTGACTGTCTGTTCTTCCGCCGCTGCAAGCCCGATCGTCACAAGGTCACAAAACGGCGGATACATGAGCGTTTTGCGCAGTGCAATTTCCTCGCGGTAAAATGCATCGTAATCCTGTGCCGCCGCATATTGAATCACCGAATTATCCGGCGCATATGTCTGAATATACGCACGCCCTGCCTTCTCGCTCCGACCGCTTCGTCCGACAACCTGCGTAATCAGCGAAAACGCACGCTCCGTACTGCGAAAATCGCCCGAACCCAAGCCGCTGTCCCCGTTTAGCACGGCGGCAAGCGTCACATTTTTAAAATCGAGTCCCTTTGCAATCATCTGCGTGCCGATCATCACGTCGTATTCTCCGCGCCGGAATGCATCAAACCGCTGTTCATACGCGTGGCGTGAATATGTCGTATCCGTGTCCATACGGAGCACGCGGATGCCCGGAATCAATCGATTTAGCTCCTCCTCAATCCGCTGGGTGCCCGCGCCGGTACGTTTTAAAATCCCGCCGCAGGAAGGACACCGTGCTGTGACCGGTTCGCTGTGGCCGCAGTAGTGACACATGAGCCGTTCATTCGCCCTGTGATACGTCAGCGCCACATCACAGGACGGACAGGTGAGCACTCTGCCACACGCCATACACGTCGCATATGCCTGATAGCCGCGGCGATTGAGCAGCAGTATCGACTGCTCGCCCGCCTGCTTATTTTTCGAAAGCTCGCCGATCAGCGTACCGCTTAAAAACGACAGCGCCGCTTCCGGCGGCTCTGTGCGCATATCGATCAAAAACACCTCGGGGAGTACGGCATTTGCATACCGGTTTTTGAGTACGAAATATGCATATCTCCCACGCTCGGCCTGATACCGGGAATCAATCGACGGCGTTGCTGAACCGAGCAGAAGCGTTGCATGATGTTTTCCGCACCGCCATTTTGCAATATCTCTTGCATGATACCGAGGCGAAGCGTCCGATTTGTACGAACCCTCACCCTCCTCATCCATGATGATGAGGCCGATATCGGCAAGCGGAGAAAACACGGCGCTCCGTGTACCAACCACGATCCGCACAGCACCTTGCCGAATCCGTTCAAATTCGTAAAGCCGCTGGGACGGTGTCAGTCCCGAGTGAATGACTGCCACGATCTCGCCAAACTGCGCAGTAAACTGTCCCACCATCTGCGGTGTGAGCGAAATCTCGGGCACAAGCATCATCGCATTTTTGCCCATGGCGAGTGTTTGCTCGATGAGTTTTAGATACACCTGCGTTTTGCCGCTGCCGGTCACACCCTGCAAAAGTGCGGCGTTCGGCTTTGGCTCGCAGACAAGTGCAAAAATCCCATCGGCGGCGTTTTGCTGTTCTTCACTGAGCACAATCTCACGCCGCACCGACAGTTTATTTTGTGCCGGCGAAAACGACTGCGCACATTCCTTTTCAAAATAATACGCGCCGCCCTTTTGCACGAGTGCTTTTAACACTGCCTCGGTCACACCACACAGATAGCATACCTCTTTCGGTGCGGCTTCTTTGACAGTGCACAGCATCCGGTAAAGCTCCGCCTGTTTTTTCGAAAGCGGCACTGTGTCTGCATCGAACGTCTCACATACCGCCACACGCCGCTCTGTCGGCACTGCAACCTTTCGACAGGCATTTTCTTCACAGACGATCACACCTGCATCAAGCAGTGCGCGCACGGCTGCGTTTTTATTTGCGGACTGCTTGCTTTTTAGCAATGCACGCAATTCTTTTTCTGATTTTGATGTGGAAAGAAAATTGAGAATCTGCTGCTGTTTTGCCGGATATTCCGTGATTTCCTCATCCGTCAGCCGTTTGGCTGTGCGAAAGGTTTGTTCAACCGTCACATTTGTACCAATCGGCAGAATCGTGCGCACCGCTTCATAAAATGTGCAAAACGTATGCTGCACCAAAAACGATGCCATCTCGGTCATCTCGCTTGTAAACAGCGGTGTTTTGTCAATCAGTGCCGCAATGGGCTTAAGCGGCGGATCGTCCGGCTCTTCGGTGATCGAAGCGACAAACCCCTGTACTTTTCTGTTTCCGCCGCCAAACGGCACAAGCACACGACATCCCACCGCCACCTCACCCAAAAGCGAGGACGGAATCTGATAGGAATAGGGCGTGTCGATCGCATAGACGGCTTTTTCCACATATACGTGTGCAACGCTTCGCATTCCGCTGCACCTCCCGGCTCTTATTCGAGCGTTTTACCGATATCGTCGCGCTCAACCAGTTTGTAGTCGCCTTTTGCAAACTGCTCCACTGCGAGCTGAACCGGTTTTTCAATCAAAATTTCGCCGTTTTCCTCGGCTTCCTCTGCAATCGCACGCGCGCGTTTTGCCACGCCGATGACGAGTGAATAATAGCTCTGGTTACCCTGTAAAATGTCAGAAGCAGATGGTCTATGCATAATAAAATCCTCCTAAAAAATCATGTTGTTTATTCGCAGACGGCTTATTTTTCAGAAAGAAGCGCGTCTACGGTGGATGTCATATGTTTGTTTAAAAATGACTGCGAGCGAATAATCGACCGCAGTGCATCAGCGGTTTCCTCGACGACATGATTTGTCACCACATAGTCACAGGTGTATGCAAACGGGATTTCCTCCACAGCACGTGCAAGCCGTTTTTCAACGACCTCCGGTGCTTCTGTGCCGCGGCCGGTGAGCCGGGCACGCAGTTCCGAAAGGCTCGGCGGCAGAATGTAGATGGTCACTGCATCCGAACGGAGTTTGCGCACCTGCTCGGCGCCGTCCACTTCGATCTCCAGAATGACCGGATGACCGTTTTCCATGTGGTCATCGACCGGTTTACGCGGTGTGCCGTAATAGTTGCCGCAGAAGCACGCATGCTCCAAAAAGCCCTCCTCGCCAATCAGCGATTCAAACTGCTCCGTTTTCAAAAAATGATAGTGAACGCCGTCCACTTCGCCTTCCCGCGGCTGGCGTGTCGTTGCCGAAACGGAAAGGAAAATATCCGGTTCCCGCGTCAAAAGCTCTTTGATGACCGTTCCCTTTCCGCATCCCGATGGGCCGCAGATGATAAACAGCTGTCCTTTGTTAGCTTTCACTCTCTTCGTCCTCCTCTTCGTCGTCCTCACGCTCAATCACGCGGTTTGCAACCGTTTCCGGCTGGATTGCCGACAAAATGACATGATCGGAATCCATCACAATGACCGCACGTGTCCGGCGGCCATAGGTTGCATCGATCAAAACGCCTTTGTCGCGCGCATCCTGAATAATCCGCTTAATCGGCGCAGATTCCGGACTGACGATCGCAACCAGCTTTGAAGCGGAAACCATGTTGCCGAATCCAATGTTGATCAGTTTCATCACGATGTCCCTTTCCGATTATTCCACATTCTGAATCTGTTCGCGGATTTTTTCGATCTCCGCTTTCATCTCGACGACCAGATTGGTCACGCGCAGATCCTGACATTTAGAACCGATGGTATTCACTTCGCGGTTCATTTCCTGGACAAGGAAGTCAATTTTTCTGCCGGTTGGCTGATCGCTGTCCATCATAGATGCAAACTGTTTTAAATGACTGCGCAGACGAACCGTTTCCTCGTCAACGGCGATTTTGTCAGCAAACAGTGCCACTTCGGTGAGCACACGTGCTTCGTCGACCGATCGATTTTCGAGCACTTCTTCAATTTTTGCAGTCAGCCGCGCTTTATAATCTGCAACCGCCTGCGGTGCATATTCCTCCACCTTCAAAAGATGTGCTTCAATCGTGTTTAATCTGCCGCGGATATCGTCGTACAGTCTTGCACCCTCTGCTTTGCGCATCGAAAGAAAGCGTTCGAGTGCTTCTTCGGCGACCTGTTTGACACTTTTCCAGACAGCATCCTCATCCTCCGGCACCTTTGTCACCTGGAAAATATCCGAAAAGCGCGTTAAGGTCGAAAGCGAGAGTGTGTCGGAAAGGCCGAGCGGTTCGCCGAGCGAGCGAAGCGCCTCAATATAACTGCGTGCCAGCGGTTCATTCACGGAAACCTGTGTATCTGCGCTGTCTGCCGAAAAAATTGTCACGCCGACTTCCACTTTACCGCGGGCAATTTTTGTGTTTAAAAGCGCTTTGAGCTTTTCCTCTAAATAACCGTATGCACGCGGAAGCCGTGCATTGCACTCAAAATAACGGTGATTGACCGCTTTCATTTCTACCAAAATATCTTTGCCGTTCACAGTTTCCTGTGCCCGGCCGTAGCCGGTCATGCTGTTAAACATAAAAAGCAACCGCCTCCTTTTTAAAAAAGCAATTTCCAATCGGTATTGTATCAGATTTCTCCGCGTGAAACTGCAAAACTTTATTTTTTATTCATATTATTCACAATATATTTACAATTAAAAATCAAAAAGAAAAGCCGATGGAACCATCGGCTTTCTTTCTTATAACAAATCGGCAACCGTAACAGCAGCCAGTTTTTCCTGCACCGTCTTGCTGATATCAAAGAACACACGCTGTACTTTACAGCAGGTGTTTTCCGGCCGTGTGCAGTCACCACTTTCCAAACAGCGGCTGAACACATATTTTCCCTCTACAAGCTCCAGAATATCACGCAATGTGATGTCTTCGGGAGAACGATTCAGTTCATATCCGCCCTGCGTGCCTTTAAATGAACGCACCATTCCGCCGCTCACAAGATTTCTTAAAATTTTGAGTGCAAATCGCAGCGTTACGCCGGTGTTCTGTGCAATCGTATTCGCATCACAGCGGCATCCCCGCTTTGCCAGATATACGACAATCCGCACGGCATAATCCGATTCCAATGTAATATGCATCCGCACACCCCTTTCCAGTTAAAACTATACTGTATTACTATACATTATAGTCCATTGTTCCGGAAAAGTCAAATCTTTTAATCCAAAAAGTCCTTAAGCTTTTTGCTGCGGCTCGGATGACGCAGTTTACGCAGTGCTTTTGCCTCGATCTGACGGATACGCTCACGGGTGACGTTAAACTCCTTGCCGACCTCTTCGAGTGTGCGAGAACGGCCGTCCTCCAGTCCAAAGCGCAGACGAAGTACTTTTTCCTCACGCTCAGTCAATGTCGAAAGCACATTCGACAGCTGCTCTTTGAGCAGAATATGTGAAGCTGCATCGTCAGGTGCAAGCGCCTCATCATCGGGGATAAAGTCTCCCAAGTGGCTGTCCTCTTCCTCACCAATCGGTGTTTCGAGCGAAACCGGCTCCTGTGCGACACGCATGATCTCACGCACCTTGTCGATCGGCATATCGAGCTCTTCCGCGATTTCCTCGGCGCTTGCCTCGTGACCGTTTTTATGCAAAAGCTGGCTCGACACCTTTTTGACCTTGTTGATCGTTTCGACCATATGCACCGGAATACGGATGGTACGCGCCTGATCGGCAATTGCACGGGTGATTGCCTGACGAATCCACCATGTTGCATACGTCGAGAATTTAAAGCCTTTCGTATAGTCGAATTTTTCGACCGCTTTGATAAGGCCCAGGTTTCCCTCCTGAATCAGGTCAAGGAACTGCATACCACGGCCGACATACCGTTTTGCAATGCTGACAACCAGACGCAGGTTTGCTTCGGAAAGTCGTTTTCTTGCGCTGATATCGCCGTTTGCCATGCGGGTTGCAAGGCTGATTTCCTCATCGGTCGTTAAAAGCGGCACGCGGCCGATTTCTTTTAAGTAAACCTTGACCGGGTCATCGATATTCACGCCTTCTACCTGCAGCTGCATTTCAACAGAATCGGTTTCATTATGATCAAAATCAATCGTTAAGTCGGCGGTAAAGTTCTCGACCACCTCAATATTATTTGCTTTCAGCGACTCGTAGAGCTCCTCCACCTGCTCCATGTCATAGTTCAAGTCCTCGAGTGCGTCTGTAATTTCCTGTGTTGTAACTTTGCCGCTTACCTTGCCATGTTCCAGCAAATCGGCAACGGTGTTTTTCTTTTCTGCCATAAAAGTAGTCTCCTTTTAAAAACGCGTGGTGATCTATGAAAAAACGGACAAGTCCGTTATTTTTTTGATTTGAGTTTTTGACGGTACTGTTCGATTTCGCTGGCATCCGCCGTTTTGACGGAATCAGCGGAAAGCACCTCATGAAACGACTTGAGCACCCGAATATAGTCCGCGAGCATTTCCTCCGTCACTGCAAACTCTGAAGAACGTGCCAGAATCCGTGCGACACCGCTTGTTTCCTCGCTCGAAAGCAGTGTCCCAATCAATGAAAGCGACACATCCCCGCCCTCATCATAAAGCTGTTTCATCGCGGAAAATACGCGCTTATGATAGCTTGTGACAAATTGGTCGGGGGAAATTTCCCGCAGAACACGGTCATATCCGTCCGGATGGCGGAACAGATAAGCAATGATGCCCTCCTCGGCTGCCGCTTCCTTTAAATGCTGCGCACGCTCAGGGTTTAACCGGTCGCGCACGACTTCGCGGTTTGTCTGGATCGCTTCCCACTCTTTTTTCTCACGGGTGCGCCGCTTTTTTGATAGCACTGCAGACAGCTGTGTCATCACCGTTTCTGCCGGAATCCCGGCTTCACGAGCAACCGTTGCCGCGTACACTTCACGCGAAAGCGGATCGTCAATTTCCGAAAGAATGTAAGCGCATCGCTTGACATATTCGATTTTCCCCATGTCGGTTTTCATATCGACACGGGACTTTACCTGCTCAAGCTCATAGGCGATCATGTCGGACGCATGGTTTAGTAAAATTTCGAACCGTTTGGCGCCGAACGTCTTGATATATTCATCGGGGTCTTTTGCGCCCTCCATATGGAGCACCTTCACCGAAAGCCCTGCCGCACCAAGCAGATTGATCGCACGGTGTGTGGCGGCTTGTCCCGGCCCGTCGGAGTCATAGGCAATCACGACTTCCTCGGCATATTTGCTCATAAGCCTCGCTTGTTCTTCCGTGAGTGCTGTGCCGAGCGTTGCGACGACATTTTCAAATCCGGCGGCATAGATGGAGATCACATCCATATATCCTTCCGCCAGAATGAGCCTGCCGTTCGTTTTTCCTTTCGCAAAATTCAGCGAAAACAGATTCCGGCTTTTTTTAAACACCGGCGTGTCGTCCGTGTTTAAATATTTCGGCTTACTGTCATCTAATACGCGTCCGCCGAATCCCACAACACTTCCTTTTAAATCAATGATCGGGAAAATGACACGGTTTCGGAATTTATCGTACACATGTCCTTTTGACGAACGGGAAACGACTGCCGCATCGAGCATTTCCTCCTGCGTATAGCCCTTGCTGCGCAGAAACTCTCGCAGACTGTCCCACGAATCAGGTGCAAAGCCAAGTCCGTATGTCGTAATTGTCGCATCGGAAAGGCCGCGGCCTTTTAAATATTCATAGCCGGAAGCACCTGCCGGTGATTTTAAGCACCGGTGAAAAAAGCGTGCGGCTTCTCGGTTTAAGCTGTAAATGCGCGCTTTATGACGTGCCGCACGGTCGTCGCCATCCTCGGGAACGGCAAGTCCCATCCGTTTGGCAAGATACCGCACCGCTTCCGGATAGTCAAGATGCTCCGCTTCCATCACAAACCGGATGGCATCGCCGCCTTTTCCGCATCCGAAACAGTAAAACGACTGGCTTTCCGGATACACCACAAACGACGGCGTTTTTTCCGAGTGAAACGGACACAATCCCTTTAGGGTACGTCCTGCCTTTTTGATGTCAATATAGGAACGAATCAGATCTTCGATATCGCACTGCGATACAAGCTGTTCGATAAAACTGCGCGGAATCACAATGCATCCCTCCGATCAGCGCGTCCAAAACTTCGGAATAAACAGTTCTTTGTAAAGCTCCACCGCATAGTGGTCCGTCATGCCGGCGATATGATCGCACACCGCCTTAGAAAGGCCGAACCGCCGGATAATCTGTCCGTAAAAATCGGGGAGTTTTTCCGGATTATCATAAAAATAGGTATAAAGCGCCTCCATCACGCCGTGCGCTTTGTCCTCCTGTGCTCTGGCGGCCGGTGTGCGGTACACCTCATCGAACATAAAATCCTTCAGCCGCAGATGCGCTTTATAAATCTCGGGCGCCATGCGGATCGAATCGGTCGAATGCTCAACAATCGAACGCAGGATCGTTGTAATCCGCTCGCTTTTGGTGCGTCCTAAGATGTACAAACAGTCATACGGAAGATCCGTGTCCCGCAGCACACCTGCACGCACTGCATCTTCAATGTCGTGGTTAATATATGCGACTTTATCGCAAATACGCACAATCTGACCTTCCAATGTTTGTGCAGGCGCGGTGTCGTCCGAATGGCAGGCAATACCGTTTTTGACCTCATAGGTGAGATTTAAGCCGCGGCCCTCGTTTTCCAAGAGTTCCACCACACGCACACTCTGCAAATTGTGACGAAACCCGTTTTCACACAGCGTATCGAGCGCCCGTTCTCCGACATGACCAAACGGCGTGTGTCCAAGATCATGCCCGAGTGCAATCGCCTCGGTCAAATCCTCGTTTAACCGGAGCGCACGTGCCGCCGTCCTTGAAATCTGCGAAACTTCAAGCGTATGTGTGAGGCGAGTACGATAATGATCGCTCGACGGCGCCAAAAACACCTGTGTTTTATGTTTTAACAGCCGAAACGCATTGCTGTGAATGATGCGGTCGCGATCCCGCTGATAAGCTGTACGCAGATCACATGGTGTCACCGGCCGTGTTCTGCCGCGCGTATTTGTGACATGCGCCGCATAAGCAGACAGCGTTTGCTGTTCCATCTGCTCAAATGTTTCGCGAATGGTCATCGTTTCGCCTCTTTTCCGCTAAAAAATAAGTTCCAACTATATAATACAGAAAAAAATCAAAAAATCCTTTTTGAAAAAAATAATTTTTTTAAAAATCATGGCATATCGTCAAAAAACGTGTCAGTCACCACCGGAGACACCTGCCCGTTCGACAGTTCTGTAAGTGCCTTTTCAAACGGCTCGTAGCGATCTTTGCGGATGATGAGCGTCAGTGTCACATCCTCGGCAAATACGCTGTCCTCCACTCGGATCTGATAATCTGGCAGAAGATAGGTAAGCTTGCCGTAAAAGCCGTATTCGCACCGCACCGTCATACGGATACACGGTGCCATATGCATCACATGCGCCGCATCGACGGCAATTTTCGCGCCATGGGAATACGCGCGCACCAGTCCGCCGGTACCTAACAGAATACCGCCGAAATAACGCGTGACAACGACACAAACGTCCGTAAGTCCCTCTTTTTGCAGAACATCCAGCGTCGGGACACCGGCAGTTCCCTGCGGCTCACCGTTATCCGAACAACGCGAAATCTGCCCCTCGCGGATGACATAGGCATAGACATTGTGGGTGGCGTTCCAGTGCTCTTTTGAGATTTTGGCCACAAACGCCTGCGCTTCCTCTTCGGTTTTGACCGGCGCAATGTGTCCGATAAAGCGCGATTTTCGTTCCACAAACTCAGCTGTCGCCGCTTCTTTGATAGTTTTATACGATGTCACACGAACCGCCTCCTGTTTTTTCGACCGATTTTTTATCCCGTAACAAACAGAAAGCGATGCAGGATTCTGCATCGCTTATTTTGTGCCGGAGCAAAAGATTACATGCCGAAACGTTTTTTGAATCTGTCGACACGTCCGCCGGTGTCATTGAGTTTCTGACGTCCGGTGAAGAACGGATGACATTTCGAGCATACCTCAACTCTGATGTCTTTTCTTGTAGAACCGGTTTCGATAACCTCTCCGCAAGCACATTTGATTGTAGTCTGTTCGTAATTCGGATGAATTCCCTGTTTCAACTTCTTCACCTCTTTCAAAGCGTTAGTCTTACAATTCAATATAATATCATATCCAAAGCAAAAAAGCAAGCTGTTTTTTTCGGAAAAATCAAACAAAATTGATCTTTCTCAAAAAAGATCAGTCGATATGCGCCGCCAAATCCGCTCTGACCGCACGTAAAAGCTCCCGCTGCCGAAGCAATGCATCAACATCCCGCGGTGCAGACAGCAGAAATTCCACGTTTTGAAGCAGTGCACTTGGACAATATGGCAGCGTGCTAAGTGCCTTTTCCAGTTTTTTGTCGCCGGTGAAATACGTTTCATTGACCGCGAAAATCACCTGCACAAAATCCATCACCGTGTGCACAAGAATCGGCGCAATAAACATCAGATCCGCCCGGCGAATCGCACTTTCATAGTGGAAGTTCTCAAGCCATGTATCAGCCCTGCCCATAAATTCGCGGATAATCGCCTCTTTGAGCTTTCTCGGATACACGCGCGCCTGCTCGTTATACTGTTTGATGACTCCGTCCGGGTCATATACCGGTTTAATGAAGCTTGCCTCGCACAGATAGATATATGTGTAATATCCGTTTGACGTCCATGTTGCCGGAATAATTGAAAATACTCCGTCTAAACAATCCTTGACACCTGCATCCATTTTCTCGATCGTGCGCGCCGTTACTTCTACCGGTGTGCCCTGATACGTAAAATCCATGCTGCCGCCCCACGGCGTCGCATCAAACGATTCATCAATCCACGGCGTTGTACCCGCGTCCGCGGCGGCCGTGATGATTGCTTTGCGCTCCGGATACGGCTTTGCGCCGTCCGCAAACAGATACAGATCAATATCCGACGACGGATCGGCAACGCCTTTTGCGTGTGCACCTGCCAGTGCAATCGCACATCTTCCCGTTGTTGTTTGCTTTAATATCTCAATAATCGCATCAATTTTTGCCTGCGTTTGCTGATCCATTGGCTCCCTCTTCTTTCTGCGCTGTATGTTCTTCATTTGGCAGCGGCTTCGTTTCGTCATACACCGTGAGTCCAAACCAGAATGTGCTTCCCTTGCCGAGCGCCGTATCAACGCCGAACGGTGCATTGTGCCCGTTCAAAATCGCTTTGACAATAGAAAGTCCCAGTCCGGTTCCCATACCCGGACGATCCGTCTTGCGGTACGGTTTATAATACCGATCCCAAATGAGCGGCAAATCCTCCGGACGAATGCCTTTGCCGGTGTCTTTCACGGAAATATACGCAATGCCGTTTTGCACAACAAGCGACGCTGTAATCACTTTCGGCTCACCGATATGGTTGACCGCGTTATTTAAAAGGTTATAAATCACCTGCTCAATCCGCATTTCATCCGCATAGACAAAACAGGAATCCGGCGTGTTGCACACAAACGTAAAGCCTTCTGTTTCGGACAAAAGCTGATAGCGCGACAGAATGTCATGCAGCTTTTTCGCACCGTCAAACACGGTCTTGTTCATCATGACCTGACCGGCCTGCATCCGGGAAAGATCTAGCGCATCGCTTGCCAATCGGTTTAAGCGGTTCGTTTCATCAACAATAATATCGAGCTGCTCCTCGCGTTTTTCCTTGTTGTCGCCGGTGATGTCCTTAATCATTTCGGCATAGCCGCGGATCATCGTGAGCGGTGTCCGCAAATCGTGCGACAGATTGGTAACCAGTTCCCGCTGCAAGCGGTTCACCTTGGAAAGCTCAGTCGTCATGCGGTTGAAGTTTTCGCACAAATCGCCGATCTCGTCGTTATTTTTCACCGGAACCGAAACATCAAGATCTCCGCGGGCGACATCCTGTGCTGCATTGGACAACGTCCGAATCGGTTTTGAAATAAACCGCGCAATCAAAAACGCTGCAATCGTTGCCAGTACCACCAAAATGATCGATAAATATGCAAGCTGGTTGCTTGTGACCGTTGCAGCCTCCCGCACCGGCGCCAGTGTTTGATTGACAAGCAGCACATAAGGATCTTCATCGTAAGCGGAATATTTTTGGGTACAGAAAATCAGATACTCCGTTTTGGATGCCTGATCCCAGACATCCAAAGGTTCTGTGATCTCGCCTTCCCTTGCACGTCGGACGAGTTCCTGTCCGACACCGCTGTTTCGTTTATGAATATAACAGTCGTACGGCATACCTTCGACTTGAATAACCTGTCCGCTTCGCTGGACAATCTGTACACAAAGCCGATTTTTTGCAACAAGGTCCAAAATACCGCTCTGCGAACCGACATAGCCAAACCGGTTAATTTCCTCTGCGATCTGATCGCATACAGCAGAAAACTCCGATTTTTTCATTCCGACATAGTACTGTTCCAAAAACACGACCTGAAGTCCCCAAATGAGCAGCAGTACAGCGATGACCACCGCCATGATGGCGCTCCAGATTTTTAACAGCAGCGAAACGCGAAAATGCTTATTCTTCATCATACCGATAGCCTACACCCCAAACGGTTTTGATCAGCTCGCGGTATTCTCCAAGGTTGTTGCGGAGCATTTTGACGTGTGTATCAACGGTACGGGAATCGCCGTAAAAATCGTATCCCCAGATTTCATCGAGCAGCTGCTCACGTGTCATAACCGAGCCTTTGTTTTTGATAAAGCACACGAGCAGTTCAAACTCTTTCGGTGTGAGCGAAAGCTTTTTGCCTGCAATCGTCACTTCATACGACATCGGATTGACCACCAAATCTTTATACTGATAGGGTTCTTCATTTTTCTCCGGCTCGCCGCCGTTTACGCGCTTAAGCACCGCTTTGACGCGTGCAATCAGCTCTTTTGGTGAAAACGGTTTGACGACATAGTCATCCGCACCCAGTTCAAAAGCGAAAATCTTGTCGTATTCTTCACCTTTTGCAGTCAGAAGAATCACCGGCACATCCGATTTTTCCCGGATCATACGCAGTGCCGTGATACCGTCCATAAACGGCATCATGACATCCATGATAATTAAGTCAAACGGATGATCGCCCTCGGTTGCCATCTCGACGGCCTGTTTGCCGTTCGATGCCTCCGCACACGAAAACTCCTCAAATTTCAAATACTGACAAACGATATCCCGAATTCTCGATTCATCATCCACCACTAAAATACGAGCTGCCATAAAGAAACCCTCCTGTTTTTTCGATTATTAGACAAAATGATTATATCATGCACATTTGATGTTTGTGTGATGATTCTGTTTCAAAAAATCACGACTGAACGAGTGCTTTGTAAATCTCCGCTTTTTTGTATCCGTATTCCTTTGCAAGCCGTTTGGATACTTCTGTTGCCCGTTCGCCGCCTTCCACTAAAGATACGCCGAGCGCGCAGACCTCCTCAAATGAAAGTGTTTCCTCGTTTGCCTGCTCCGGCGCACCGGAAACAACCAGCACAAATTCGCCTTTCGGTGTATTCTCTGTAAAATGCGCGAGTGCTTCACCCATCGTCATCCGCAGCACCTCTTCGTGAATTTTCGTAAGCTCTCTGCAAACAGAGATCTGCCGTTCCTCGCCGAATGCTTCACAAAAATCGGTCAGTGTAGTGAGCAGCTTGTGCGGCGCTTCGTAAAAGATCATTGTGCGCATTTCATTTTTCAAAGACGCCAGATGCGCCATCCGTGATGTCCGGTTTACCGACAAAAAGCCCTCGAATGTAAACCGTGATGTAATCAGGCCGCTCACAGCAAGCGCCGAAATCACTGCACTCGGTCCCGGCACAACCTCCACGGGAATATTGTTTTGTGCACAAAGCCGCACCAAATCTTCGCCGGGATCGGAAATGCACGGCATCCCCGCATCCGATACAACGGCACACGTCTCACCTGCCAAAATCCGTCCGATGATCTGTTCGCCTTTTTGCCGCAAATTGTGCTCATAATAGCTGATCATCGGTTTTTTGATTTCAAAATAGTGCAGAAGCTTTCCGGTCACGCGTGTATCCTCCGCGGCAATAAAGTCCACCTCCCGCAGTGTCTGCTGCGCACGCGGGCTCAAATCGCCAAGGTTTCCGATCGGTGTTCCCACAACATATAATTTTGACAAATTCACTTCGTCCTTTCTTTTATCTCATTCGCCTTTTTCAAAGCTGCCGCCGTACATCCGGCGCGTTTCCGCAGTATATTCGCCGTTTTCATAGACAAAAAAATTCGGCTCAATCCGCAAATGCGGCTTTGCGCCCCGCTGTCCCATCAGCAAAAAGAGCCACGGCGCGCTGTCTTTGTCCCGGCACACAAGCCGGAGCCGTTTCGGCTCGATGCCATACTGCCGAAACAGCACCATTGCATCGGAAAGCCGTTCCGGCCGCTGGCAGATGCAAAACCGCCCGCCGAACCGCAAGAGCCGCTTTGCCGTCTTGCAAAGATCCTCAAGCGTGCACATCGTTTCGTGTCTTGCGATCTGTTCGGCAATTTTCTCGCTCAAAATCCCGCCGCCTGCCGCTTTGTACGGCGGATTGCAGGTAATTAAATCAAACTGCTCACCTTTGAGTGTTTCCCGGCTTGTAAGATCGGCGCAGACCGGAATAACCGGCATTGCTGTCGATGAATCCCGCACCGACGCTTCAAATTGCTGCACCCCTTGCGGCTGAATCTCAACACCGACCACTTCACGCGGCTGCTTTGTACGTGCAAGCAGCATCGGGATAATCCCACAGCCTGCGCCAAAATCGCAGACGCGCTCGCCGCGCTTCGGCTTTGCAAAATCGGCAAGCAGAAACGCGTCAATTCCAAACGCATGTGCCGCGCTCGTATATATCGTGATCTCATCACCGATTGTCTCTTTTGACCATTCCGTTTTACTTCTCACGCGTCTGTCTCTCCTGCTTTTTCTCTTCACGTTTTTTCATCAGCCGGTCATTGAGCCAGATGCCTAACAGTCCCACTGCACCGATTGCCAAAAATACAACAATCGACTGCATCCACTGTCCCTGGCTCAAGCTTTCGCCCGCAAACGTGGAGGAAACGATCGACGGAATCCGTGCAACCGTCACAATGATAAAAAACGAAAGCGGCCGAATACGGGTGAGCGGCATGAAATAGGTAAGAATATCCTTTGGCGTGCCGGGAATGAAAAACAACAGAAACACGATTGTTTCAAGCTTTTTCTCGTTGTGCAAAAACGAAAATCGTTCAAACTTTTTGCTGTCACTGAGCGTATCCACAAATGACTTTCCAAGCCACTTAACACCGTAAAAAATGAGAATCGTCCCCACAAGCATACCGAGCGTGCAGATCACATATCCCCAAAACGTTCCGTACAAAAGGCCCGCAAGAACCTCGACCGGTTCGCCGGGAATGATCGCCACAACGACCTGAAGCACCTGAATCGCAAACAGAATCCCCACACCGAGAATGCCCTTACTGTAAATATAGTCCTGAAACGCTTTTCTGCCTGCTTCATCTTTTAATGAAATGATCCACGGCATCATATAGATCAACAGAATGAGCACAATCACAACCGCTGTAATGCCGATGGTCCATTTGATAATCTTTTGCCGTTTTTCCTTTGAGGCACATTGCTGTTTCACGCCGACCGTTCTCCTTTTGCCGCATTGTTTCTTTCAATATAGCATGACTTTTAAAAGATTGCAAATCAAGAATGTAAAAAAACTTGTTTTTTATCGAGAAAAAGAAAAACGAGCCTTATAAGGGCTCGTTTTTCATGCATCCACTGCATATTATTTTGTAAAGTATTCCACACCGGAACGGAAGATCTTCTGATCTTTTTCACCGTACACGTTTTTGGAAATATGTTTGCCGACACGTTCGCTGTGTGCCATTTTACCGAGCACACGGCCGTCCGGCGAGGTGATACCCTCAACTGCCATATAGCTGCCGTTCGGGTTGTACGACAGATCGTAAGTCGGCTGTCCTGCAAGGTCGACATACTGCGTTGCAATCTGACCGTTTGCCTTGAGCTGTTCAAACAGGTTTGCACTGCAGATAAAGCGTCCCTCACCGTGGGAAATCGGCACATTGTAGACCTCACCTACACGGGTGTTATACAGCCACGGCGATTTGGTCGAGCAGATTCTGGTGTTGACCATCATCGACTGGTGGCGGCCGATCGTATTGAAGGTCAGCGTCGGCGATTCCTCTGTGATATCGCGGATCTCACCGTACGGCACAAGGCCCAGTTTAATGAGTGCCTGGAAGCCGTTGCAGATGCCGAGCATCAAGCCCTTGCGGGTGTCAAGAAGCTCCATAACCGCATCTTTGATCTGCGGGTTTCTGAAGAACGAGGTGATGAATTTCGCACTGCCCTCCGGCTCGTCGCCGCCAGAGAAGCCGCCCGGAATCATAATCATCTGCGACTGTGCAATCCGCGAAGCAAATGCGCTGACCGATTCTTCGATCTGTGCGCTCGTGAGGTTTTTGATCACAAAGATCTCTGCTTCTGCACCGGCATTTTCAAATGCACGTGCAGTGTCGTATTCACAGTTGGTTCCCGGGAATACCGGAATCAGCACACGCGGTTTTGCAAATTTCTCAGGGCTTCTGATAATCTGCTTTTTGGTCAGCAGCGGCACACGGATTGACGGATAGCTGACCGCCTGCGGTGCCGGCTGTTTTTCCGTGCTCTGATACGGGAACACCGGAGAAAGCACCTGCTCATATTTTTTCTGCAGGTACATCATGTCGACCACTTCTGCACTCGACAAAATGAGAATGTATTTCGAAATCGTCACACCGATGACCGGCAGGTTCTTAACGTCTGCGTGGCTGTCGATTTCCAAGAGGAAGCCGCCGTAAATTGGGTTGAACATCAGTTTCGGCGAAATCTCTTTGGTCAGTTTTGCGCCGATGCGGTTGCCCATTGCCATTTTTGCAAGTGCTTCGGACAAGCCGCCGTATGTGAGTGCCGAACAGGAGTGCACAACGCCCTGTGCGATCAGGTCTTCTACCTGTGTAAACACCTTTTTGACCGAATCAAAGTCCGGCTCGCCGTTTGCACGATAGGACGGTGTGATGAGCACGAGCGGATTGCCGCAGCGTTTGAATTCCTGCGAAACAGCACGTTCTGCGGTCGTGAGCGAAACAGCAAACGAGCAAAGTGTCGGCGGAACGTCGATATTCTCAAAGGTACCGCTCATGGAGTCCTTGCCGCCGATGGAGCCGATGCCCAGTTCCACCTGTGCTTTATATGCACCAAGCAGTGCTGCCATCGGTTTTCCCCAGCGTTTCGGGTCGTTTTGGGTACGCTCAAAATATTCCTGGAATGTGAGCCAGCATTTTTTGTGGCTGCCGCCCACAGCAATTGCTTTTGCGACCGATTCCACAACGGCATACATTGCGCCGTGATACGGGCTCTGTTCGCTGATATACGGGTTAAAGCCCCATGCCATAACGGAACAGGTTTCTGTTTCGCCGTTCACCGGGATTTTTGCGACCATGCCCTGTGTCGGTGTGAGCTGGTGCTCGCCGCCGAACGGCATCAGTACGGTATTCGCACCGATGGTCGAGTCAAAGCGCTCAGAAAGACCTTTCTGCGAGCAGAGGTTTAAGTCGCAAAGATGCTCGACCACGTCGGTTGCAGTTACTTCGCGGTTGTGCACCGGTTTCACAGTAGCGGATGTAATTTCAATATCGGTGTGCTTGGTTGCGCCGTTGGAATTTAAGAAGTCACGCGACAAGTCGACAATACGCGCACCGTTCCATTCCATCGTCAGACGGTTTGTATCGGTGACGGTTGCCACATGGGTTGCCTCGATGTTTTCCTCGCCTGCAAGTGCGATGAAGCGGTCTTTGTCCTCTGCACGGACAACACACGCCATACGCTCCTGCGACTCACTGATTGCAAGCTCAGTGCCATCCAAGCCGTCATATTTTTTCGGCACGCGGTTTAAGTCAATGTGCAAGCCGTCTGCCAGCTCGCCGATTGCAACAGAAACACCGCCTGCACCGAAGTCGTTACAGCGTTTGATCAGACGGGTGACTTCTGGGTTACGGAACAGACGCTGAATCTTTCTCTCCTCCGGTGCGTTACCCTTCTGAACTTCTGCGCCGCAGGTTTCAAGCGACTCGATGGTGTGCGATTTCGAAGAACCGGTTGCACCGCCGCAGCCATCGCGGCCAGTCCGTCCGCCGAGCAGGATGACAACATCGCCCGGTGCCGGCACTTCACGCACAACGTTCGCAGCCGGTGCTGCACCCATGACTGCACCGATTTCCATACGTTTTGCCGCATAGCCGTCGTGATACAGCTCGCTGACCTGTCCGGTTGCCAGACCGATCTGGTTTCCGTAGGAGCTGTAGCCTGCTGCTGCGCCGGTGACGATTTTTTTCTGCGGCAGCTTGCCCTCGATCGTATCCTCGACAGCAACGAGCGGGTTTGCTGCACCGGTCACACGCATTGCCTGATAGACATATGCACGGCCGGACAGCGGATCGCGGATTGCACCGCCCAAGCAGGTTGCAGCGCCGCCGAACGGCTCGATCTCAGTCGGGTGGTTATGGGTTTCATTTTTGAACATCAGCAGCCAGTCCTCTGTCTGACCGTTTACATCTACTTTGATTTTAACAGAACATGCATTGATCTCTTCGGACTCGTCGAGATCCAACAGTTTGCCTTCGCTCTTTAACTGTTTTGCACCGAACACAGCCAGATCCATCAGGGTCACCGGTTTGTCGGTTCTGCCGCGGTAGAGCACCTCGCGTGCTTTCAGATAACGCTCGTACGTCTGTTTGATATTTTCGTCGGCAATATAGACATTGTCGATGTTTGTAAGGAAGGTGGTGTGACGGCAGTGATCCGACCAGTAGGTGTCGATCATGCGGATCTCAGTGATTGTCGGGTCACGGTGCTCGGTATCTCTGAAGTAGGATTGGCAGAATGCCAGGTCATCGGAATCCATTGCCAAGCCATAGGATTTGACAAAGTTTGAAAGCTCCTCTTCCGAAAAACCGATGAAGCCGTCGAGTGTTTCAACGGTTGTTTTCACTTCATAGTTCTGCGCCAGTGTTTTGGGCATCTCGAGCGAAGCTTCGCGGCTTTCAACCGGGTTGATCAGGTACGCTTTGATTGTGTCGATCTCCTCTGCTGTCAGTTCGCCGGTGAGAATATACACCCGTGCGTTGCGAACCGTGGGACGATCGCCCTGCACAAGCAGCTGAATACACTGTGCACACGAATCGGCACGCTGGTCAAACTGTCCCGGCAGATATTCGATGGCAAACACGTGCTCGTTTTCTGCACATGCGGGAAGATCAAAAAAGACATGATCCACACTGGGCTCAGAAAAAACGGTCGGTTGTGCTTTTTTGAACACTTCCTCCGATACACCCTCGACATCGTAACGGTTAATCAGCCGCACCGACTCAAGCGCCGTCATCTGCAAAGACGTGCGAACATCCGAAAGGATGCTTTTTGCCTCCACGGCAAACGGCGCTTTTTTCTCCACATAAATTCTGTAAACTGACATGCTGGTTTTCCTCTCCTGTCTATAAAGTTCACATTTCTTCCGGCAAGGCACCGGAAACGATCTCTCCGCTGCATCCCTCGCTGTCGCAGGACACAAGACGCACCGGAAGAATTTCTCCGCAGATATCCCGATCACTTGCCGCAGTCACTCGCGTATAGTTTTCGGTATATCCGGTATACAACCCGTCAGGCTGTCTGGTTTCAAACAGCACCGACTGGACAGTCAAAAGTTGGGACTGCAAAAATGCAGCATGAAGCGCATCGGTTCGCTTGATCATCTCGCGGCTTCGCGCTTCTTTGACGGATTTTGGCAGATGTCCGTCCATTTTTTCGGCACGCGTACCTTCTCTTATGGAATAGGCAAACACATGGACGCGTGCAAACCCGATTTTTTCGGCAAACGAAACGGATTCCAAAAAATCTTCCTCTGTTTCGCCTGCAAATCCCACCATGATGTCGGTAGTGATCGCGGCGTTATCAAACCGCGCGCGAATCCGCTCAACGAGGGCTTCATATTCTGCTGCCGTATAGTGGCGGTTCATTCGCTTCAAGGTGCGGTCGCAGCCGCTTTGCAGCGAAAGGTGAAACTGCGGACAGAATTTTTTCTGCCTTGCCATGCGGTCAAGGTCATCGTCCGTCAAAAGCTCCGGTTCAAGCGAGCCTAAACGCACCCGCTCAATCCCTTCCACCGCGCAAGCCGCCTCCACCGCTTCGGCCAGTCGGAATGCGCCGGTTTCCTTTCCATAGGAGCTTAAATTGATGCCGACAAGCACCACTTCTTTATATCCGTTTTGTGCAAGAACGGAAAGTTCTGTTTTAATCTCTTCAATCGGTTTCGAGCGAATCGGACCGCGTGCTTTCGGAATGATGCAGTAGCTGCAGTAACGGTCACAGCCATCTTCGATTTTGACAAATGCACGCGTATGCTCTGCAAAAAAATCGGCCTGCATCGGTTCAAACGGTTCGCCCGGTGTGTGCGGTGAAAGTGTGACGACACGCTGTTTTTCTTCGATCGCTTTGTGCACACTGTTTAACAGCCCGCGGCGGTCTTTGGCACCCGCCACGACATCCGCTTCCAGAATCGCGGCTGCTTTTTCGGGGAACGCCTGCGGAAAACATCCAGTGAGCGCAACCACTGCGTGCGGGCTGCGCCGCTTCGTCTGACGCACCAGCTGCTTTGTCTTTTTATCGCCGGTCGATGTGACGGTGCAGGAATTGATCACATAAACGTCCGCTTCTTCCTCAAACGGCACGATCGTAAATCCCTGTGATGCAAAATACTGCGAAAGCACTTGCGTTTCGTATTGATTGACTTTGCAGCCAAACGTATAAAATGATGCCTTCATCTGTTCCCCCGTGAGTCATTTCTTATGCAATTTATGGAAAATCGCTCGATATTCACATGTTGTTTAATACAATTATAAAGGATTTTCATGAAGTTTACAATTAGCAGTTGACGAAAAAGAGTTGACCTGTTATATTTGAATTATAGTGAAAAACTATAAAACAACTTTAGGAGGTTTCCATATGAAAACAGTCATGATCCGCTTAAACACTATCAACGATGTCAAAGAATTTGTAAACACCGTCTGCAAATGTGATTACGATGTCGATTTAATCTCCGGCAGATATGCTGTTGATGCTAAATCCATCATGGGTATTTTCAGCCTCGACATTTCCAAACCGATCAAACTCGATGCACATACCGACAACGCAGACGCATTCTTTGCTGATATCAAAAAATTCATTGTTGAATAAGAAGTGACTCTAAGCACGAAAACGCACCGGAATACCGGTGCGTTTTTTCTTTTGATTTTTTGCGCACATCAGACCTATAACAAAAAATAAAACTGCCGCAAAGTACTTGCAGCAGTCTTTTCGTAAGATTATTCTGTAAAACCGTTGTCGATCAGACGCACCAGGCTGTCAACAGCCAGCTGCTCATCAACGCCGTCCGCAATGATACGGATATCCGTGCCGCCGACAATGCCGAGCGACA
>CASGAN010000013.1 GCA_949299455.1 uncultured Oscillospiraceae bacterium | reverse complement strand
GGACAGGTGAAGGCAATTGTCGGCGGCCGCGGTGAAAAAGACCAGGCACGCGGCTTTAACCGCGCGACCATGGCATACCGCGGGTTTGGTTCTACAATCAAACCGCTTTCTGCATATACACCGGCGCTTGAACAGAATTTGATTACCTGGTCGACTGTGATGATGGACGAACCGGTTATGGAAATCACCGATCCGAAAACAGGCGAAAAACGTCAGTGGCCGAGCAACTATTCCAAAAAATACAATGGTCCGGTATCGATTGTCGATGCAGTTCGAAACTCACTCAACACAATTCCGGTACAGCTTGTGCAGTCGCTCGGTGTCGATAACTCTTACAAATTCATGAAAGATGAATTGGGATTTTCGAAGCTTGTGAAAGATACAAGCCAGATTGGTGAGGACAGCATGGCGCTCGGCAGTGCGGCGACGAACCTGGTCGAATTGACAGCGGCATATCAGATGTTTGGAAACGGCGGATATTATGTTGAGCCGACCACCTATACAAAAGTTGTGGATATGAGCGGAAAAGTAATTCTCGACAATACAAAGCGCGAGAAAAAACAGGTTATTTCCACGGATACGGCAACCGTTATGAACCGGATGCTTTGGGAAGCTGTCAACAACGGCGGTACCGGCGCGCGTGCGGCGTCTTCCAAATGGGAGGTTGTCGGTAAATCGGGTACGTCAAACGACTATATCGATTTGGCGTTTGCAGGCTGTACACCGTATTATGTGGCATCCATTCGCTATGGCTTTGACGATAACTCCGCAATCAGCAACAAAATGGGACGTCACGATATTTCTCTGTGGAAAACAGTCATGGAGTCGGTACAGCAGGATCTTCCGAGCAAGAAATTTGATCTGAATATGACAGGTGTTGTTCAGGAACGTTACTGCACAGAGACTGGATTGCTTGCAGGAGGCAATTGTACCTCGACAAAAACGGGCTATTTCCGTGAATCGAACATTCCGCCGGTCTGCACCGGTCACGGAGGTGCGCAGTCCACATCTGATTCTGAGCAATCGATGGTTTCAGCAATTCAATAATTATAAAAACTTCTTTGTGCACGGGATGCGCAAAGAAGTTTTTTCTGTATCAGCAGATTTAAAAGGAGCACAGCAAAGAAAAGCGATATGGAGAATATAAACATGTTGACCAAAACCACAAAATATATTAATGTGGCCGCGTCTGATGATCGTGTATGCATTTAGCAGGAGGGACACATATGGGGACTATAGATGTTTGTGATTTGACCAGAGATTACGGAAACAACAAAGGCGTTTTCCATTTGAATTTTTCCATTTCTGAAGGGGAGGTTTTTGGCTTTTTGGGTCCAAACGGTGCCGGCAAGACAACGACGATCCGCCACTTGATGGGATTTTTGAAAGCACAGCAGGGCAGCTGCACGATTGGCGGGTTAGATTGCTGGAAAGATGCCGCACAGATTCAAAAAAATCTTGGATATATTCCGGGTGAAATCGCTTTTTTTGATGAAATGAAAGGCAGTGCATATCTTGCATTCTTACAGTCGTACCGCGGCATGAAGAATGCAGGACGAACCAAGGAACTGATTGACCGGTTTTCGCTGAATCCCGACGGAAAGATTAAAAAAATGAGCAAAGGAATGAAACAGAAAATCGGAATTGTTGCTGCGTTTATGCATGATCCTGCGATCCTCATTCTCGATGAACCGACAAGCGGTCTTGATCCGTTGATGCAAAATCGCTTCGTCGAGCTGATTATGGAAGAGAAAAAGCGCGGCAAAACCATTTTGATGTCCAGTCATTTGTTCGAAGAGGTAGAGAAAACGTGCGATCGTATCGGTATTATCCGCAGTGGTCAGCTGGTCGCATTGGATGACGCGCAGTCGCTTTGTGCCCGTCATGTAAAAACTTATACAGTCACACTGGAAAACGAGGAAACCGCTTTATGCTTTGCAAAGGATTTTGACGGTGTGCAGAATGCGCAGCAGCGCAATCAAGTGACGGTGACAGCAAAACAAACACTGGAAGAAATCTTTTTGCATTATTATGGGGAGGAGCAGCAGAAATGAACCGAACATTATATAAAAAAGAGATGAAGGGCTCGTTTAAACTGCTCTTGATTTTTGCCGGAATACTAACCATGTACATCACTATGATTGTCGGCATGTATGATCCCGATTTATCGGATGCAATCCGTCAGTTTGAAAAGCTGATGCCTGATTTGATGGCTGCTGTGGGAATGACAGGGGGAAACGATACATTGGGTGGTTTCCTGTCTTCTTATTTGTATGGAATGATTATGATTGTGTTTCCAATGGTCTATTCGATCATTCGTGCAAATGGCCTTGCGGCAAAATATGTGGACCGCGGCAGTATGGCGTTTTTGCTTGCGGCACCGGTCAAGCGTGTGACGATTGCAGTCACACAGCTGGCGGCGCTGATCAGTGGGATTGTGCTTCTGCTTATATACTGCACAGTGCTTGAATATACTGCGGCACAAATCATGTTTCCCGGGGAATTGCCGTTTGCACAGCTGATCCGTCTGAATGCAGGATTGCTTTGTTTGCAGCTGTTTATCGGTGCGTTTTGCTTTTTGTGCTCGTGTATATTCAATGAAAGCAAGCACAGCGTTGCAGTCAGTGCAGGCGTGACGGCGTTCATGTATGTGCTTCAAATGCTTGCCAATATGGGCGGAAAGCTCGAAAACATCAAACATGCGACCTTTTTCACTCTGTTTCGTCCGGAAGGACTGCTTTTGGCAAACACATCCGCATGGATCGGTGCAGCGGTGTTGTTTTTTAGTGCCGTTTGTTTTTCTGTCGCTGCCATTGTCATATTTAAGCGAAAAGAAATGCAGGTATAAAGTTTATGCTTGCGGTTCGGTTTTTGGTGTGCTATAATAAGCAAAAAAGATAATGAGGTGAAAAAATGAGTTCTATTTCTTGCAGATAAATCAAAAGAGAACACAGCAAATGACGGGTGAAGTCTGTCCATTTGGCTGTGTTGATGCAAGAAATGAATTCATTGTAACGCCTGTTCCATATGCAATCGATCCGTTTTGTAAGAAACGGTCTGTTTGTGATGTGAAGAGCTGCAGGAAGTCATTCTTGCAGCTCTGTTTTTATGTAACATCAGCAGAATGAAGGAGATGAGCATATGGCAATGATTCGATTTGATCATGTGACATTCGCATATCCGGGAAGCTATGATAACGTGTTTGAAGATTGCAGCTTCCAATTTGATACGAGCTGGAAACTTGGACTCATCGGCAGAAACGGCCGCGGAAAAACAACACTGCTGCGCCTATTGCAGCATCAGTATCCCTATACCGGAACGATTACCGGTACCGCATCGTTTGACTATTTTCCGTATCCGATTGAAGATAAAAGCCGGATGACGACCGACATTTTAAATGAAATCTGTCCGACAGCGGAAGAATGGGAACTTCTGCGGGAGTTTTCCTATTTGGAACTTGAGCCGGAGGTGTTGTGGCGCCCATTTGGTACGCTGTCAAACGGAGAACAGACAAAAGCGCTGTTGGCGGCATTTTTCCTCAATGAAGGTCATTTTCCGCTGATCGACGAACCCACCAATCATTTGGATCTGCATGCCCGGCAGGTGGTTGCGTCATATTTGCACCAGAAGAAAGGATACATTCTTGTATCGCATGACCGGGCGTTTTTGGATGATTGTGTCGATCATATTCTGTCGATCAACAAAACGACGATTGATGTACAGGCAGGGAACTTTTCTTCCTGGTGGGAAAACTTTTCGCGGCAGCAGCAGTTTGAAGAAAAGCAGAACGAGCGGCTGCAGCATGATATCACACGTCTGCGCAAATCCGCTGCCAGAACATCGAGCTGGTCGGATCAGATCGAAGCGTCAAAATACGGCGATGGTTCGGCAGACAAAGGATATATCGGGCATCAATCCGCAAAGATGATGAAGCGGGCAAAGGCGATTGCACAGCGAAGAGAACGCGCAATCGAACAGACTGCTGCGCTTTTGAAAAATACAGAAAAAGCCGAAGCACTGAAAATCCATCCGCTGACGCATCATAAAAAAACACTTGTGACGCTTTCGGATGTTTCTGTTTCCTATGATGAAAACGCCGTCTGCGATCCGGTTTCGTTTGCGGTGGAACAGGGGGAACGTGTTTGTTTGACCGGCAAAAACGGCAGCGGAAAAAGTAGTCTGCTCAAGTTGATTTTGGGACAGAACATTCCGCATACCGGTACGGTTTTGTGTGCATCAGGGCTTATCATTTCGTATCTTCCGCAAGACCCGTCGTTTTTGTGGGGAACGCTTCCCGAATGGATTTTGGAAACGGGGATTGACGAAACGCTGTTTAAAACGATTTTAAGAAAGCTCGACTTTGAGCGGGTACAGTTTGAAAAACCAATGCAAGGGTATTCGCAGGGACAAAAGAAAAAGGTGCTGATTGCAACAAGCCTCTGCGAAAAAGCACATCTTTATTTGTGGGATGAACCGCTCAATTACATTGACGTTTATTCGAGAATGCAAATTGAAGCGCTTTTGCAGACGGCAAATCCGACAATGATTTTTGTCGAGCATGACCGCGCATTTGCCGAACAGATTGCTACAAAAATGCAAATGCTGTCCTGAAAAAAGTTTGTTTTTGCTCTTGCATCTCTCGTTTGAATGGTTTAAAATAGGCAAAAAAATACCGAAGAGGTGACCAATATGGATGTCAGTCGATATGATGTCATATGGAATACGCAAAGCAAGCATTCAGGAGAGGCAATGCCTTGTGGCGGCTTTGATACAGGGGCAAGTATTTGGACGGAAGAAAATGATATTTTGTTTTATCTGGATCGGAGCGGTCATTTTGATGAAAACAATCAGATGCTGAAAGCCGGACGAATCCGCATTCATTTTGAAGAGAATCCGTTTGAACACACATTCCGCCAGCAGCTTTCGCTGAAAGACGGTTCTGTGTGGATTGCAGGCGATGATGTGCAGGTGAATATCTGGTTTGAGGTCACACAGCCGGTCTGCCATGTGGATGTGGCAGCGAAAAAGAAAATTGCGGTGAACGTTTCGTATGAAAATTGGCGGTTTGATGTACGTCCGCTTTGTGGTGAAGAACGCATGGCGGCGTCCAGTTTTGTGTCTTATCCGGAGGAGGTTTATACCTATCCGGATGTGGTGACGGCAAACGACAGCGAAGTGCTCTTTTATCACCAAAACCGAAACGATCAGCTTTTGTTTGACAAGTCCGTCGATGCACAGGGACTCGGCCATGTCAAAGATCGGCTCACAAACTGTCAAAAGGATTTGATTTTCGGTGGCAGACTGACAGGTACAGACTGCACGTTTGCAGGAGAGTATGAGGGAAGCTATGCCGATGTTCCGTATCATGGATACCGGCTTCGTTCGGCAGAAAAAACAACCCATCATTTCAGTGTTTTCCTGCACAGCGAACAGACACCGCAGGCAGAAACGTTTGTGTCACATCTTTGTGCAATGGTGTCTGCGGTGGATGCAAAACAAACGGCAGTCAAATGGTGGGCAGACTTTTTTGACCGCAGCTATATCGCGATCAATGACGAAAAAGGTGAAACCGATACAGGATACACGCTTGCAAGGAACTACACACTGTTTCGGTATATGCTCGGGTGCAACGCATATGGCAAATATCCGACGAAATTCAACGGCGGACTGTTTACCACCGATGCGTGCTTCAGCGTGGACGAGCGTCACCGCGGAAAAACACCGGATTTTCGTATGTGGGGCGGCGGTGCATTTACCGCGCAGAATCAGCGTCTGGTTTACTGCCGATGCTCAAATCGGGCGATTTTGACATGATGGCACCGCAGTTCGATTTTTACAACAATCTGCTTTCGAATGCCGAAATCCGCACGAGAGAATACTGGGGACACGAAGGCTGTTCGTTCTGTGAGCAGCTTGAAAACACGGGACTGTCGATCTGGTGGAATTATGGCTTTGACAATACGTCGGATGAAAACCATCACCGGCCAAAGCACTTCGACAAAGCAGAACTGCGCGGTCCATGGACACGGTATGAATACAGCACACAGCTTGAATTTTCATATATGATTTTAAAATATCATGAATATACAAAAGCGGATATCAAGCAGTATATTCCGTTCATTGAAAGCTGTGTCCGGTTCTATTTTGAGCATTACAAACAAATCTACAAAGAAAACACGATGTCTGAATACGACGAAAACGGCAAGCTGTTCATTTCGCCGTCCACTGCGCTCGAAACATATAAAAACACAGTCAATCCGACGGATGCAGTCAGCGGACTGCGCGCAGTCATAAAAAAACTGTGTGGATTGCCGCAGTATGTCGACTGCGCGTACTACGAGGAGCTGTTTTCACATCTGCCTCAGATTCCGACAGTGGATATTTACGGCGGCAAATGCATCAAACCTGCGGATTTTTGGTCCGGATGCATCAATTTCGAAATTCCGGAGCTGTATCCGGTATTTCCGTATGAGCAGTACGGCATCGGCCGCGATAATCTCACGACAGCGATTCATACATGGAATCATGTGCCGGACGGGCAAAAGGATTACATCAGCTGGCATCAGGACGGTATTTTTACTGCGCGGATGGGATTAACCGAAGAAGCACGTGAAATCAACACAAAGAAGATGCAAAACGGTCCGAGACGATTCCCGGCGTTCTGGGGTCCGGGCCACGACTGGGTACCGGATCACAACTGGGGCGGCAGCGGTATGATCGGTTTGCAGGATATGCTGGTACAGCAATGCCAAAATACGATCTATGTATTGCCGGCATGGCCAAACGAATGGGATGTTTCATTTAAGCTCCATTTGGAGGGCGGCATTACGATTGAATCCGTATATCAAGACGGAACATTGCAGTATACACTGACTGGCGAAGATACTGCACAGTATACCGTTATCGATTGCTTGCAGAAACAAAGAACTGATTGAGAATTTTGTTCATGCATGACAGCGACATGAACAATACACATATTCACTCAAGATGTCGATAGTTTAAAAATGAATCATTCGGCAGTAAGATGCTGTCTATATGCGTGATCAAGCCTCCATTTATATAATGGAGGCTTATTTTCTTGTGTAAAAACAATAAAAGGGTTCTGCGAAGAATAAAGTGCGAGAAAAGTGAGAGATGAGGATTGAGATAAAAATGAAATAAATTTGCGCAATATAGACACAAAAAATGTATAATTAAGATTGTTTATATTGACATGTGTGCGATATTATGGTAAATTAAAAGTATAAATTGACAAAAATGAATAAACCTGTTTCGCTATGGAGGCAGACTGGAAAGAGGGATGTCAGATGAAACAACTTCGCAAGAGAAATGTGATTTTTTATCATGATTACACTGCTGGTTGTGTGGATTTTGTCGTCATTTTTTTGCTTTTGTGAATATTTTAGAATTGAATCAATGAAAAACATTTGAATTGCAGTGTGGATCAAGCGTAAAAGGAGGTCTTACCATGAAAAAATCAATAAAAGTAATGTCGATGCTTGCTGCAGCCGCTATGCTCTGTATGAGTGTGACCGGCTGTCAGAATACAGCAGAGAATGAACAAGTGATTGCGTACAATAATGCGGCAATTTCAAGTTTGAGGTCACCGATGATGGATGAAACAGGCGGATTTTATTGGTCGGACAGCTGGCGCTATCAATATATTGATCCCAAAACAAATACAGCGGCACCGGTCTGCGGAAAGCCCGACTGCAAGCATGAAGAAGATCCGGATGCCGGATGTACCGCAGTCCGGCTTGTATGGAATAGCTTGAATAGTATGTATTATTATAAGGAGCATTTATATTATTTAAATCACTCAGGACACTTGATTCAAACTGACAGCACAGGTGCAAATGAAAAAGATGTGGTAAGACAGTGCGTTGATGCAACATTTTGATTGATTTGCTCTACAATCCATCCCACCTCGATACCGGGACGGCATGGTGTTTGAATGTCTAATTGTCGCATGAGCTGAATCATCAAATCCATCAGCAAAATTCGCAGCATAGGGACATAGCCGATCGCTTGCTGGTGGATTTCGTGTGATAGTCTTTCTAAAATGAACAGAATTTGTCCCGAATCATCATGAAGCAGTTTGTTGCCGAAATGGGTGCCGGCATATCCAACACCTGGTACACGGCTGTCCAGTAGGAGAGAGAAACTGCGGCAATGTCCAAACGATGGATCAATCATAGCAGGTTGAAACAAGCAGTTGATGACTGTAAGATCGTCACTTCCGTCATCATAGCTATGCGCCTCGCCGAAATCAACCAACATAAAATCGCCGGCAGTCAGACGCTTTTGACATTGGTTCAGTGTGTGCAGTGTCCAACCGTTTTTGATATATGCCAATTCTAAAAAATCATGTGAATGTGTGCTGCATGGAATATCTACCCGCAGTGTATCAATCGAAAAGCCGCCGCGCATCTGAAGCGCTCGCTCCACAAAAACACCCCCAAAAAACAGCATTTATGACGGTTTTATTTCATTTTTCTTTAGTATATACTGAAAGCATCGACAAAACAAGGGGGAGTTTATTGTGACCAATCGTGAGCGTGTGCGCGCCGTGCTGAATCGAGATGTGCCCGATCGGCTTCCGGTTGTGGAATGGGCAGTTTGGTGGGATCTCACGGTAAAGCGCTGAAACAGTGAGGGTGTGCAGCACGGAGACGGACCGGATGCATTGCAGAATTGGTTTGGACTTGATCCGCTGCGTCAAATTTCTGTGTCGCCAAGAGGAGCGCAATGCCCGCAGCCGTCATCTCACGGTACTGGTATTTTATGTGATGCGGCGGAATATGATCGGATCAAGCCGCTGCTTTATCCGGAAGAAAATATTCAGCAAGCGGTAGAATGTGCAAAATACTGGAAAGCAGGACATGAAAACGGAGATTATGCACAGTGGCTGACGTTGGAAGGCTTTTTCTGGTTTCCGCGAACATTGTTCGGCATTGAGGCGCATTTATATGCCTTTTACGATGAACCTGAGCTGATGCTGCGTATGAATCAAGATCTTGCGGACTATCATCTTCGGTGTCTGGAACAGCTGCTTCCGGTGATGCAGCCGGAATTTATGACGTTTGCGGAGGACATGTCGTATAATCACGGACCAATGATTTCAAGGGAATTGTTTGATACATTTATGCTTCCATATTATCAGCAGGTCATTCCTGTGCTTAAAAAGGCGGGCGTACGCGTGCTGATTGATACAGACGGCGACGTGGAACCGTTGATTCCCTGGTTTAAGGAAGCAGGGATTGAAGGTGTTCTGCCTTTGGAGCGTCAGGCGGGCGTGGATGTAAATCGAATTCGGCGCAATCATCCGGATTGGCTGATGATCGGCGGCTATAACAAGATGGTTATGCATTTGGGAGAAGAAGCAATGCGACTGGAATTTGAACGCCTTTTGCCTGCCATGAAAAGCGGAGGATACATCCCGAGTGTCGATCATCAAACACCACCTGATGTTTCTGCGAAGCAATATGAAACATATGTGCGATTGCTGCAGGAATATGCAAAAAAGGCTGTACAGCGCTGATAAGATCTGATATGTAGAGATTTTTATTGATCAAAAGTATAAGACCATTGGGTATCGTTATAAAAAAGAAGCTCCTTCAATGCGGAAGGGCTTCTTTTTTATCGGGCAGACAATATACAATGTTTATTTAAACGCTGCGATGAGCGTATCAGTTAACCGGATATTCTTTAGTGCTTGATTTGGATGACTGTAACGTATCAAAGATATACAGAGGTTTTTCATTGACACAGCAGTCAAAATCTGATATAGTAAACTATGTATATATTATTAAGGAGTGATTCTGTTTGGACGAATCTGCCGCGATACAGATTGTTGCAATTATTATTTTGATTATTTGTTCTTCGTTTTTTTCGGGCACAGAAACAGCATTTTCGAGTTTTAGCCGTGCGAGAATGAAGAATTATGTGAATGCAGGCGATAAGCGTGCATCACGAGTACTGAAAATTTCTGACCGATTTGATAGCGCACTGTCAGCGCTTTTGATCGGTAATAACATTGTAAATATCGCGTCTGCATCCATTGGAACAATTTTATTTACAAAATGGTTTCCGGCATATGGTGCAATGCTTTCTACCGTCGTTCTGACGATTGTTGTTTTGATTTTCGGAGAGGTTTTGCCGAAATCTCTTGCAAAACGCAGCCCGGAAGAACGCGCATTGCGTTCATCAGGTATTTTGTGGGCATGTATGAAGGTGTTTTCACCATTCGTCTTTTGTTTGCAGGCGATTGTCAAGCTGTTTTCAAAGGATGAGGACAATCAGCCGAGTGTTACAGAAGAGGAATTAAAAGTCATTATCGAAGAGATCGAGGACGAAGGTGTGCTTAATGAGCATGAGAGCGAATTGGTGCAGTCAGCGATTGAGTTCGACGATATCATGGTCGATGAGATTTTGACACCGCGTGTCGATGTTGCTGCTGTGTCGACAACAGAAGATCCGCAGGCAGTGCTCGACTTGTTTTTCTCCACAGGCTATTCGAGACTGCCGGTGTATGAAAAGACGATCGATAATATTTTGGGTGTTATCACGCAAAAAGATTTTGTACAGGCATATTTAAAGCAGAACGGAAACGTTTCGGTTCTGCCGCTTGTACAAAAGGTGCTGTTTGTGCCGCCGAAAAAACGAATTTCCTCATTGCTAAAAGAACTGCAGCGTGAGGTTATGCACATGGCAGTTGTGACGGACTCTTACGGCGGAACGATCGGCATTATTACGATTGAAGACATCATCGAAGAGCTTGTCGGTGATATCTGGGATGAAAGCGATCAGGTAAAAACAGAAATTGTGCCGATCGGTGAAAATACTTATCGGGTGAACGGCGACACCAATGTGTTCGATCTGTTTGAATATCTCGATATGGAAGACTGTTCTTATGACGGAAGCAGTCAATCGGTTGGTGGCTGGGCGCTTGACATGTTTGAACATATTCCGCAGGAGAATGAATCATTTACATTTGAATCACTGACTGTTCGGGTTGAGACCGTTACCGATCAGCGCATTACGTCGCTGATTGTCGAAAAAGAGCCGGAAGAACAGCAACAGGAAGAAGAATAAAGCAGACTGTGCCTGAAAATTTGTTTTTGGGCACAGTTTTTTTGCTTTTTTTGTTGCATTTTCACAACAGAGGCGTTATAATAATATTCACAACCGCTTTAAAGCAATAAAATATAAATGAGGTGCTTGTATGTTTTTCCAAAAAGACATCGAAACGATGCCGCGAAAAAAAATTGAAGAAATGCAGCTGGAACGGCTTAAATGGGTCGTGGCTTATTGCTATAACAATGTACCTTTTTATCATGAACGTTTGAAAAATGCCGGTGTTGTGCCGGAAAAAATAAAATGTCTGTCCGATATCCAATATATTCCGTTTACGACGAAAGCCGACATCCGCGATACGTATCCGTTTGGATTGTTTGGTAAGCCGATGAAAGAAATCGTTCGGATTCACGCGTCGAGTGGTACGACCGGAAAACCAACGGTCGTTGGATACACACGAAAAGACCTTGATACTTGGTCGGACTGTGTGGCGCGTCTTTGCGCCGCAGTGGGTGCAACAGATGAGGATATTGTTCAGATTGCGTTCGGCTACGGATTGTTCACCGGTGCGCTGGGACTTCACTATGGACTTGAAAAGCTGGGTGCAACGATCATTCCGGCGTCTTCCGGCAATACGAAAAAACAGGTTATGATGCTCAAGGACTTCGGTGTCACTGCACTGGTCAGCACACCGTCCTATGCGCTTTACATGAGTGAGGTTGCGCGTGAATGCGGCATTTCCAATGATGAGTTAAAGCTTCGGCTTGGATTGTTCGGCTCTGAAGGATGTACACAGGAGATGCGCGAACAGGTGGAAAAAGGATTCAACCTCTTTGCAACCGATAACTATGGCATGAGCGAGCTCATGGGTCCTGGCGTTTCGGGTGAATGTCATCTGCGGTGTGGTTTGCATGTGAACGAAGACCATTTCTATCCGGAAATCATCAATGCGCAGACCGGCGAAACACTCGAAGCAGGCGAACGCGGCGAGCTTGTCATCACAACGCTTACAAAAGAGGGCATTCCGATGCTCCGTTACCGTACAAAGGATATCACACGTTTAAATTACGAGCCGTGCGCATGCGGCAGAACGTTTGTCCGTATGGATAAAACAACCGGCAGAACAGATGATATGCTCAAAATCCGCGGCGTAAACGTCTTCCCGAGCCAGATTGAAAGTGTTCTGGTTCAGATGGAGAATATCGGTCCGCATTATCAGCTGATTGTCCGCCGGGAAGGCTTTATGGATACGCTTGAGGTTCAGGTGGAGCTGGTTGACGGCCGCTTACTTGAAGATTATGGTGCACTCGAGCACTTGCAAAAACAGGTGAAAGCAAACCTGCATACAGTGCTCGGCATTGACTGCAAGGTATCGCTGATTGAGCCGAAATCGCTGGAGCGGTTCCAGGGCAAGGCAAAACGCATTGTCGATCTGCGCGGACAGAACTGACGGTTATTAAGGAGGAATTTTACATATGAAACAGCTGATGCTTGGAAACGAAGCAGTTGCACGCGGATTGTTTGAGGCGGGCTGCGGCGTGGTTTCCAGTTACCCGGGAACACCGAGTACAGAAATTACAGAGGAAGCAGCAAAATACGATGAGATTTACTGTGAATGGGCGCCGAACGAAAAAGTCGCCATGGAAGTGGCAATCGGTGCTTCAATCGGCGGAAAGCGTTCGTTTTGTGCAATGAAACATGTCGGCTTGAACGTGGCAGCAGACCCGCTGTTTACCGCGTCGTATACTGGTGTCAATGCCGGATTTGTGATCGCGGTTGCAGATGATCCGGGTATGCACTCGTCGCAGAACGAGCAGGATTCGCGTCACTATGCGATTGCATCGAAAGTGCCGATGCTTGAGCCGTCGGATTCCGCAGAGTGCAAAGCGTTTGCAAAACGTGCATACGAACTGTCCGAGCAGTTCGACACACCGGTCATTCTGCGGCTGTCCACCCGAATCGCACATTCGCAGAGTTTGGTGGAAACCGAGCCGCGGACAGAACTGCCGTTGAAGCCATACGAGAAGAACCCGCAGAAATATGTTATGATGCCGGGCATGGCGAAGAAAAAGCATCCGGTTGTCGAACAGCGCATCAAAGACTTAACAGAATACGCAGAAACGTGTGATTTGAACGTCGAAATCATGGGTGACACCAAAATCGGCATTATTACAAACGGTCCGTCGTTTCAATATGCACGCGAAGCAATGGGTGACAGCGCATCGTATTTAAAACTCGGCATGGTACACCCGCTTCCAGTCGAAAAAATTCGAAATTTTGCCCGTAAAGTAGAAACCCTTTACATCATTGAAGAGCTCGATGATGTCATTGAACGCCATGTGAAAGCGCTTGGCATTCCCGTGCACGGAAAAGATACCTTCCCGCTGATTGGGGAGATCTCGCAGAATATGGTCAGAGAAAAGCTGGCCGGCGAAGTGCCGGACACAACAGCACTTTCTGACGATATTCCGGTGCGTCCTCCGGTGATGTGTGCAGGATGTCCGCACAGAGGCCTTTTCTATACACTTTCGAAAAACAAAGTCATGGTGTCCGGTGATATCGGCTGCTATACGCTCGGCGCACTGGCACCGCTTGCGGCAATGGATACGACCGTCTGCATGGGTGCTTCGATTTCCGGTCTGCACGGCTTTAACAAAGCACGCGGCGAGGAGAGCGAGAGCCGCTCGGTTGCTGTCATCGGTGACAGTACATTTATGCACTCCGGCATGACAGGACTTGCAAACGTGGCATATAACGCAAGCAATTCGACTGTGATTATTCTCGATAACTCGATTACCGGCATGACCGGCCATCAGCAGAACCCGACGACCGGATATAATATCAAGGGTGATCCGGCGGCAAAAATCAGTCTCGAAAAAGTGTGTGAGGCGATGGGTATCCGCCGTGTGCAGGTCGTTGACCCATATGATTTAAAAACGTGTGACCGCGTGCTCAAGGAAGAACTTGCAGCAAAAGAACCGTCCGTTATCATTTCCCGCCGTCCGTGCGCACTTTTAAAATATGTCAAACACAATCCGCCGTTTACCGTCGTTTCCGATAAATGCCGCGGCTGTAAATCGTGCATGAAGATCGGCTGTCCGGCAATCAGCATGAAAAACGGAAAAGCAGTTGTCGATCAGACGCTTTGCGTGGGATGCGGACTGTGCAGTTCGCTCTGTGCGTTTGACGCATTTGACAAAGGAGGAGACAAAGCATGAATCAGACAAAAAGCATTATGATTGTCGGCGTGGGCGGACAGGGCACTCTGCTTGCCAGCCGGATTCTCGGTCATGCAATCATCCGTCAGGGCTTTGACGTCAAAGTCAGCGAAGTGCACGGCATGAGCCAGCGCGGCGGCAGCGTTGTGACATATGTGCGGTTCGGTGATCGTGTTGATTCGCCGACCGTCGATCTCGGACAGGCGGATGTCATTCTTTCGTTTGAACAGCTCGAAGCAGCACGGTATCTGCCGTATCTGAAAAAAGGCGGCAAGCTCATTACCAATACACAACAGATTGATCCGATGCCGGTCATCACCGGTGCAGCCGTTTATCCGGAGAATCTGATTGAAAAAATGAAAGACTGCGGTGCAGATGTGCTGGCGCTCGATGCACTTTCACTTGCAGAAGCAGCTGGTTCGGCGAAAGCGATCAACGTCGTATTGATCGGCGTGCTGTCGAATTTCATGGATTTTGATAAAGACGTTTGGAATGCATCGATCAATGAGTGCGTGCCGAAAAAATTCCTGGAAGTAAACCAAAAGGCGTTCGATTTGGGCGCATCTTATGAGAGGGGCTGATGGCAATGGGAAAGTTCAGAACGCCGGAAATTGAGACGGCGTCAAGACATACGATGCGGATTGTACAGTCTGACCGGCTTGCAGACATGGTCAAACGCGTGTATGAGAATGTACCGTTTTACAAAAAGAAGCTGGATGAATGCGGCATTCGTCCGGAGGATATCAAAAGTGTTGATGATCTGAGCAAACTGCCGTTTACAAATAAAACGGATCTGCGTGACAACTACCCGTATGGATTGTTTGCACTTCCGCTTGGTCAAGTGACGGAAATTCACGCATCCAGCGGCACGACCGGAAAACAGACTGTTGTCGGTTATACGGAAAATGACTTAAAAACATGGGGTGAGTGTGCAGCACGTGCAATCACTGCCGCAGGTGGAACACGGGAAGATGTGCTCCACGTTTCCTATGGATATGGCTTGTTCACCGGCGGACTCGGTCTGCACTACGGCGGTCAGGCGATGGGCTCGACCGTTATTCCGGCTTCATCGGGCAATACGGCGCGCCAGCTGACCATTATGCAGGACTTTGGTTCAACCATTCTCTGCTGCACACCGTCGTATGCAATGTATCTTGGCGAATCACGTGAGGAAGCAGGGATTCCGCTTTCGGCGATTCATTTGAAAGCCGGCATTTTCGGCGCAGAGCCATGGACCGAGCAGATGCGAAAAAGCATTGAGGAAAAACTCGGCATCAAAGCATACGATATCTATGGCTTGTCGGAAGTCATGGGTCCGGGTGTTGCGTTTGAATGTGAATGTCAGGACGGCTTGCATGTAAACGAGGACTTTTTCATCCCGGAGATTATCAATCCGGAAACCGGCGAAGTTCTGCCGGATGGGGAATACGGTGAGCTGGTGTTCACCTGCATCACAAAAGAAGCGCTTCCGCTCATTCGCTACCGCACCCGCGATATCACTTGCTTAACACATGGAACGTGTGCCTGCGGCAGAACGCTTGTCAAAATGGGCAAACCACGCGGCAGAAGCGACGATATGCTCATTATCCGCGGCGTCAATGTATTCCCAAGCCAGATCGAGGAAGTTTTGCTCCATACAAAAGATGTGACTGCGAACTATCAGCTCGTTGTTGATCGTGTGAATAATCTTGACACATTGGAGGTTCGTGTGGAAATGTCGCCGGAAATGGACTTTGATGCTGTTCGTCTGGTTGAGGAGAAAGAACGCGAGATCAAAGGACGTCTGCACTCTGTGCTCGGTCTTTCGGCAAGCGTCACGATTGTGGAACCGAAATCGATTGAACGCAGTGAGGGAAAAGCGAAACGTATTATTGACAACCGCCATACATACGATTAAGATAAAAAAGGGGAGGTCTTTTTTATGACGATCAATCAGTTGTCCGTATTTATTGAAAACAAACGCGGCAGACTTGCGGAAATCACCAAAATTTTAAAAGAAAACGGCGTGGATATCCGTGCCCTTTCGATTGCTGATACAAAGGAATTTGGCATCCTTCGCCTGATTGTAAATGATGCGCAGAAAGCGGCTGATGTCTTAAAAGCAGACGGATTCACCGTTTCGCTTACAAAAGTGGTTGCGATCGGCATTGACGACCGTCCGGGCGGACTGGCTGCGGCGATGGAAGTGCTGCGCGATAACAACATCAGTGTGGAATACATGTATGCGTTTATCAGCCGATCGGAAGATACCGCGTATGTCATCCTGCGTGTTGCAAACAACGAAGAAGCTGTGCGGATTTTCACAGAAAACGGTTTTAAAGTGATGTGCAGTGACGAATTTTAAATATTGATTCTTTTGCGTTCGAATCCCTTATGCATGTTATCATGCATAAGGGATTTTTTATGCGGAAGATTGCCGAATCTCGAAGAAAGGATATGTACAAAAAAGAAGAAAAATTTTGTGCATAATAGAATGACTGCTGCACGTACCGAACGCAACGTTCTGTTTTTTGTAAATAAATTGTAGGTGTTTTAAATATGCGCCGTGGGTTTTGATTAGAGATTATTTTATATTATGAAAGGGCATTTTTAAAAGTGTTCAAGAAAAATGCGCACGCTCATGTATATAATGGTTAAAAGTTTTATTATATTCCATTGATAATCTATGCAATATATCTTATAATCAAATCGCAATTATTACTGACGTTTTCGGAAGTAATAATCAGAAGAAGAAAAACCAAACATGAAAGGAGAATGAAAAGATGAGAATCAGCAAACTCAAGCGGGTTGGTTCAGGTATGCTGGCAGCAGCGATTGCCGCATCGGCATATGTGGGTGCAGCGCTTCCGGCATCGGCAAGAACGCCTGGAAAAGACGGTTCTGCAGAAATGAACGAAGCGTATGCTGCACATGAATCGCTGATGCCGATCGGCCCGTCCTTCAGTTCTGCAACCATCCTGGAATGGACACCGGAGTCAGATCCGGACGCCCGCTATAGTCGTGCGAGCATTCCGCTGGCAAATCGGACAGGCGGATTTGTTGTGAATCCAAAAGCAAATCCGGAAGCAAAACTGATGCTTTGTTCGCTTGCCAACTCGGCGCATGACACGACGGGCGCACAGGGTACCGACAATTTCATGAGCTGGTCGTTTAACTACTGGCAGTACGCAGATTCGTTTGTGTACTGGTCCGGTTCTGAAGAGGGTATCATCACCTGTCCGACCGGTGAATTCACCGACGCGGCGCACGCAAACGGCGTACCGGTCGTTGCAACACTGGGATTTCCGTGGGGTTCTGGAGACGGTTATGTAGAAGAAGTCAGAGCATTTACACAGCAAGCTGCGGACGGAAGCTTCCCGGTTGCGGATAAACTGCTCGAGGTTATGGAGTATTACGGCTTTGACGGATATTTCTTCAATCAGGAATCGTCTGGATGCAGTGCTGAAGATGCATCCAGGCTGAACGCAATGATGAAGTATATGCGCAAAAAGTGTCCGGATATTTTGATCAGTTGGTATGATGCAATGGTTCCGGGCGGCAGCATTTCGCATCAGGACGCAGTTAATGAAGAGAACAAAGCGTGGATGGAACCGGATGCAGAGGGCAACTACTGCGTTGATGAGTTTTTTATGAATTATAACTGGTATGAATCGAAAGTTTCGACGACGGTCAATACCATGAATTCGATCAACCGCAGCCCATTTGATGCATATGCGGGCCTTGATGTACAGCGAGACGGCATGAATACGAAATTCCGTGATTATATGCTGCTGGACGCAAACGGAAAAATGAAATTGTCATTTGCACTGTATTGTCCGAACTCAACGCTGGGCATTTCTGCTTCGGGTGAAGATTTCCATAGAAATGAACGCATACAGGATGCAGTAGATGCAGCATATGATGCACTGTTTAAAGCAAAAGAAGCATTGGTTGCTTCCGGCGAACAAAGTGCATTGATTGGATTGCTCAGCACAGCAAAACAGCTGGATTTGAGCAAATACACAGAGGAAAGCGGACAGGCAATTCGTGCAGCAATCAAAGCAGCAGAAGAGATTATTGCGGCACGCGGAACGGAGGAAGAGATTGAAGCAGCATATGCTGTGCTCGAAAAAGCACTGGCAGATGCAGAACTTCTTCCGACTGATCCGGGAACTCCGGAAGAGCCGACAGACCCTGAGAATCCTGATACCGGCGACTATGCACCGGTGGCGCTTCCAATGGCATTCCTGATGGCAGGTGCAGCAATTCTGACCTTTAAAAAAAGAAGAGATGCGCGCTGATCACTGTCTGTGATGAAACGATCAAATGATTGATCTAATAAAGAAACGACCGCCGTTCCTTTTGGAACGGCGGTCGTTTCTTTTTATCTGTTGGTCTATTATTTAGGAATACATTTTGATAATTTGTTCTGCAATATTTTTTCTTGTCACACACTGATCCATTGCCTGTTTTTCAATATAACGGTGTGCACTTGGCTCATCCATTTTTAATTCACTGATTAAAATCCATTTTGCCCGGTTGACCATTCGGATTTCTTCCATTTTTTCTTCAATGGAGAGTGTTTTCTTTTCTAACGTTCGAAAGCGTTCTCGTGCGCTTGCCATGAAGCTGAGTGCAGTAAAAAAAGCAGGTTTTGATGTAGGTTTTGACAATACAAAAACGCCGTGCGATGCGGCTTTATCATAAATTTCTTCATATAACTCTGCACAAACGATCAACAATACAACAGTTTCTTTTATGCTGCAAGTGTCAATGGCAAAATGCAGGCCGAAATCGTCCGGAAGCGGAGCGTTGATGATGATATGGTCAAACGAATATTCCGTGAGGATTTGTTTTGCAGCGCGGATTGTTGAAACAATTTTGATTGGAGAATACTTTGATTCCGGAAGGCAAGCAGAAACAGCAGCATTAAATTTGTCTGATGATGAAACAATCAAAACACGATAAATGCGTTCTTTCAGACTCATTTATACATCCCCCTCATATGATTTTTTAAATCATTACATACATTCTTTGCAGTAAAGATTTAAAATCTTTTCCGGAATATGTGCTTTGACAAATGCGCTGGATGCTGCAATTTGTGCGGCTTCCTGCAAGCTGGTTGGCAGTTTTGAAAACTGCTGGAGTGTTTGTGCATCTGCATGATATAAATTGAAATTTGCAGCAGGAGGCAGATCAAGCTGATGTTCAATGCCGTATAAACCCGCGTAGATCATCAGTGTGAATGCCAAATATGGATTTGCTGTCGGATCAGGTGAGCGCAGTTCTGCACGCCGGTATTCACCGATTGCTGCGGGAATACGGACAAGCTGGGAGCGGTTTTCGCTGGACCAGGAAATATATGCCGGTGCTTTGTTTTTTCCGAACCGTTCATAGGAAGCTTGGGTCGGATTTAAAAACGCAGTAATTTCCGGAATTTTATCTAAAATTCCGGCGATCATATAACAAAGATTTTCAGACGCACTGCATGGCTTGACGGACATATTGATATGAAATCCGTTTCCGGGTTTGTCGCTGAGTGGTTTCGGCCCAAAATCAGCAAACAATCCATTGCGGCGGCACACGGTTTTGACGATCGTTTGAAATGTCATCGTGTTATCAGCCGCAGTCAGCGGATCAGAATATCTAAAATCAATTTCATTTTGACCGGGACCTTCCTCATGATGAGAGCTTTCAGGCTGAATTCCCATTTGTTCGAGTGTCAGGCAAATTTCACGTCGGATATTTTCGCCTCGATCCTCGGGTGCGATATCCATGTAGCCGGCATTATCGTACGGAATGGTTGACGGATTCCCGTTTTCATCCAAACAAAACAGATAAAATTCCTGCTCTGCACCGAATGAGAACGAAAAACCGGCGCGCTGTGCGTCTGCAACCGCTTGTTTGAGCAGACTGCGTGTATCGCATTCAAACGGTGTGCCGTCTGGATACGAGATGCTTGAAAACATGCGAACCACTTTTCCGTGTTCGGGACGCCAGAGGAGCTGCATCAGCGTTTCCGGCTCCGGATGAAGCAATAAATCCGAGTGGGTTTCATCGCCAAATCCCGCAATCGCAGAGGCATCAAATGCAATTCCGTATTCAAAAGCGCGCGGAAGTTCCTGCGGCATGATGGAGATGTTTTTTTGCTTGCCGAACACATCGCAGAAGGCCAGACGAATGAACTTCACATCATCCTCCTGCACATACTGCAAGACTTCTTCTTTTGAATATTTCATAGATCGCTACCTGCTTTCTTTTTAGTTTTGCACATACATTTGTTTGTATGGATTTTTACTGTCAGGTGTAATGACAGTGAAAGGTGCATCCAACATGGTGTTTAAATCAAAGCCGAACAGATCACAGTATTCACGAAGATAGGCGGAAAGCTCATCTTTTTCCTCTGCATGCAATTCGCGCGCGGTTACTTGGTGGGGAAAGTGGATGTCACTGCATGTGCTGCGTAAAAACATCTTTCCGCCGTGCATTCCGGTACATGGAAAATTTCCGACGATCGGACGATCGTCTTCATAAAGTCCCAGTACAATAATGATGCCGCCGGCTTGATATTCGCCGAGGAAGCTGCCTGCATGTCCGCCGATGATTAAAACAGGAATTTTGTCTTTGTATGCTTTCATGTGGATGCCTGCGCGGTAGCCTGCATTTCCTTTTACAAAGATTTTTCCGCCGCGCATCGCATACCCGGCAGCATCTCCGATGTTTCCGTGAATGACGATCTGACCGTCATTCATTGTATCGCCCACAGCATCCTGTGCATTCCCGTTTACTGTAATTACTGCACCGTTTAAGTATGCACCGAGCGCGTTGCCGGGAATACCGTCGATGGTAATCGCTTTGTTTGACATACCTGCACCGATAAAACGCTGTCCGCAGCATCCGCTCAGATACGTTTCCGTTTGATCTGTGCGCAGTACTTCGTTTAAAGCTTTGTAATCCATGTCGTTTGCCTGTATTTTATTCATATTATATCGCACCTCCAATATTTTTTCTACGTATTTTAAAAGAAAAACACGTTTATTCTCCTGCGTGCGAAATACCGAGGATTTCAAGTTCTTTTTGCGTTAAGCCGATTCCGCGCAGCATCAGACGGTTTCCGCGCAGTGCTTCAATGGAGTTGATGCCCATTCCGCCCATCAATTCTTTGATTTCGTGGCGCCAGGCATCCATTAAGTTGATAAGCCGTTCACTGCCGACATCAGGATCAAGCCGTTTGACCAGTTCCGGACGCTGGGTTGCAATGCCCCAGTTGCATTTGCCGCTTTGGCAGGTGCGGCAAAGATGACAACCAAGCGCAAGCAGTGCGGCAGTTGCGATATAACATGCATCTGCACCGAGTGCAATCGCTTTTACAATATCTGATGCACTGCGGATTGAACCGCCGACGATGAGGGAAACATGGTTGCGGATTCCTTCTTCCCGCAGACGCTGATCGACAGCTGCGAGCGCCAATTCAATCGGAATTCCGACATTATCGCGGATTCTGGTGGGTGCGGCACCTGTGCCGCCGCGGAATCCGTCGATTGCAATGATATCGGCACCGCTTCGCGCAATACCGCTGGCGATTGCCGCAATGTTGTGAACAGCAGCCACTTTTACGATAATCGGTTTTTGATAGCGGGTTGCTTCTTTTAATGAAAAGACAAGCTGGCGGAGATCTTCTATCGAATAGATATCATGATGCGGTGCAGGGGATATTGCATCGGAACCTTCGGGAATCATGCGGGTGCGGGACACATCACCAATGATTTTTGTGCCCGGAAGATGGCCGCCGATCCCTGGTTTTGCACCTTGTCCCATTTTGATTTCAATTGCGGCACCGGCGTTTAAATAATCCTCGTGCACACCAAACCGTCCGGAAGCCACCTGCACGATCGTGTTTTCCCCGTAGCAATAGAAGTCTTCGTGCAAACCGCCCTCACCGGTGTTGTAGTAAATGCCGAGTTCTGTTGCGGCACGCGCCAGTGCAGCGTGTGCGTTATAGCTGATGGAACCATAGCTCATTGCAGAGAACATCACCGGCATGGAAAGCTCGATTTGCGGCGGCAGTTCACAGATCATGCGGCCGGATGCATCACGTTTGATTTGCTGCGGCTTTTTTCCGAGCGATACACGCGTTTCCATTGGCTCACGCAGCGGATCGATCGACGGATTGGTTACCTGCGACGCATTGAGCAGAATCCTGTCCCAATAAACAGGAAGCTCTGAAGGACTGCCCATCGAGGAGAGCAATACACCGCCGCTGTTGGCTTGTTTATAGATTTCTTTCATTGTATTTGCTGTCCAGTTTGCGTTTTCGCGAAGAGCACAGTCGCTTTTTACGATTTTCAGTGCTCTGGTCGGGCACATGGAAACACAGCGCTGACAGTTGACGCATTTCAATTCGTCACTGATCATTACGCCCTGCGTCGGATCAAAGCGGTGTACCTCGTTGGCACATTGGCGTTCGCAGATCCGACAGTTATTACAGCGGCTGTCGTTGCGGACAACCTCAAATTCAGGATAAATCAATGAGATGCTCATTCGAATGCACCGTCCTTTACTTGAATAATGACAGGTTCGCCGCCTGCCGGCGCCCAAATATGCTGTGCATCCGGTTCCATTGCACGAATTGCGGATTCTTCGCTGGCGATGAATGTTTTATCATCTTTTTCGCCGATGACCATAGAGCGAAGCTTTAGTCGGTCGTTTAATGCCATCAAGCCGCCTTCAAACCCAAGCACAATGGAAAACGGACCGGTGATCAGCAGGCTTGAAAAGACAGTACGCAAATACCGGTATTTTTCTTGTTCAGCCGGATCTGTTTTTCTTTCGATTGTGCTCCAAAACGGTGCGGCAACAACATTTGCAGCTTCCCGGAGTGTGAGTCCCTGCACACGGATCAGATAATCCATGATATAGGTAATGACTTCCGTGTCGGTTTGGAGTGTGCACTGATAGCCGAACATTTCGATAAAGCGGCGGTTTGCATCATAAGAAGAAATTTCGCCGTTGTGCACAATCGACCAGTCAAGCAGTGTGAACGGATGTGCGCCGCCCCACCAGCCGGGTGTGTTGGTTGGATATCGTCCGTGTGCAGTCCAGGAATAGCCTTCGTATTCTTCCAGTTGATAAAAGACACCGACATCTTCCGGGAAACCGACCGCTTTAAATGCTCCCATGTTTTTTCCGCTTGAAAATACATAAGCGCCGTCCATTTGTGCATTGATCTGCATGACTGTGCGAGCGATGAATTCTTTTTCGTCAATCTGCATTGCAGTGTAAACCGAGGAAAGCGGCGAAACAAAATACCGCCAGATAATCGGTTCATCGGTGATGGCTTTTATTTTCCGTGTTGGAATCAATTCGGAAAAAACGATTTCAAATCGTTCTTTTAAAAATGCTTCGCATTCCTTTCTTGTTGTGCGTGAATCGAAGAACATGTGCAGTGCATAGAAGTCTTTATATGCAGGATAAATTCCGTATCCTGCAAAACCGCCGCCGAGACCATTGGAACGATCGTGCATGGGTTTCATTGCGTTGATGATTGCTTCGCCGGACATTCTGCGTCCTTCTTTGGAAATGACGGCAGCGATTGCACATCCGGACGGAATGCGCACTTGACCTTCTTTTTTCATATCCATCCCTGTCCTTTCTTGAAAATCAAGCAAAGAAAAAAGCGCTCATTTTGATACACATAAGGGTACTGTACCAAAATGAACGCCTTTGCTCATTTGTCAGGTATTATACACGAAAGCAACCGCTTTGTCAATGTAAAAGTGAATAAGATTTTAATTTTATGCAGGAATGAAAAATAAAAATTGCAAAAATGAGTTGACAACAGAGAAAATCGGGTGTATAATGCAGCACATAAGGCAAAGGCGTCTTTGAGGAATGAACTCAAAGGCGCCTTTTTTCTTATTGAAAACCAAATGCGAGAAGGCAAGGGAGTCTTTGATGCAAGAATCAAATGAGTGCTTTGTTTGAATTGAACAAAGTCAAAAGGAGTTTTTGATTATGGCAACAGTATCAGAGTATTTTGGCAGCATGGTGTTTGACGACAGAGTCATGAAAGCAAATTTGTCGGCAAATGTGTATGCATCGCTGAAAAAAACGATTGATGAGGGTGCAAAACTGGACCCAAGCGTTGCAAATGCAGTGGCAGACGCAATGAAAGATTGGGCAGTAGCACACGGTGCGACACATTATACCCATTGGTTCCAGCCGCTCACCGGCATCACAGCGGAAAAGCATGACAGTTTCATCTCTCCGTCTCCGGACGGCGGTGTGATTATGGAGTTTTCCGGAAAAGAACTCATCAAAGGCGAACCGGATGCCTCCTCGTTCCCGTCGGGCGGTTTGCGCGCAACGTTTGAAGCCAGAGGTTATACCGCTTGGGACCCGACCTCCTATGCATTTATTAAAGGAAAAACACTCTGCATTCCAACTGCGTTTTGTTCGTATGCAGGTCATGCGCTGGACAAAAAAACACCGCTCCTGCGTTCTATGGAAGCGCTCAATAAACAAGCACTCCGGATTCTTCGTCTGTTTGGCAACGATAAAGCAAAGTGTGTTCGTTCTTCTGTGGGACCGGAGCAGGAATATTTTCTGGTGACCAAAGAGATGTATGACGCGCGTCCGGACCTTCGTTTTACCGGCAGAACCTTGTTTGGTGCAAAGCCGCCGAAAGGTCAGGAGATGGATGATCACTACTTCGGCGTTATTAAACCGCGCGTTGCAGCATATATGGAAGAGTTGAACCATGAGCTGTGGAAGCTTGGAATTCTTGCAAAAACGGAGCACAATGAGGTGGCGCCTGCACAGCACGAGCTTGCACCGATTTATACGACCACAAATATCGCAACTGACCATAACCAGCTGACGATGGAAATCATGCAGAAAGTTGCACAAAAGCACGGTCTTGTATGTTTGCTGCATGAAAAACCGTTTGCCGGTGTAAACGGCAGCGGCAAGCACAACAACTGGTCGATTGCAACCGATCAGGGACAAAACCTGCTTTCTCCGGGCGAAACACCGTATGAAAATGCACAGTTTTTGCTGTTCTTGTGTGCAGTCATCAAAGCAGTCGATGATTATCAGGATTTGCTCCGTATTGCAGTGGCAACTGCCGGAAACGATCATCGTCTGGGTGCAAACGAAGCGCCGCCGGCTGTTGTTTCGATTTTCCTTGGTGATGAACTAAACGCTGTTTTGGAAGCGATTGAAACGGATACGCCGTACAAAGGCGCTGAAAAAACACAGATGAAATTGGGCGTTGACGTATTGCCGAAGTTTAACCGCGATACCACCGACCGAAACAGAACATCGCCATTTGCATTCACCGGCAACAAGTTTGAATTCCGGATGCTCGGTTCGTCAAACAGTATCGCTTGCGCAAACATTATGTTAAACAGCGCAGTGGCAGAGAGTCTTAAAATTTATGCGGATCGATTAGAACAGGCAGATGACTTCAAAACAACGCTCAATGCGATGATTCGGAAAACGATCAAAGATCACAAGCATATCATCTTTAACGGCAACGGCTATGATGACAGCTGGATCAAAGAGGCAACCGAACAGCGCGGGCTGCTTAACTACCGCACAACACCGGATTGTATGCCGCACCTGCTCGACAAGAAAAATGTCGATATGCTGACCGCACACAAGGTGTATTCGGAAGAAGAGCTTCGTTCAAGATGCGAGATCATGCTTGAGAACTACTGCAAAACGGTGGTGATTGAGGCGAACACGATGGTCGATATGGCGAGAACACAAATCGTTCCGGCAGTTGAATCGTACGTTTATGATCTTACCAAAACAGCTGCTGCGAAAAAAGCATTGGATGCGTCCATTTCCTGCAGTTATGAAACCGCACTTGTCAAAAAGCTGTCTGTACTGGTTGATCGGATTGCAGCAAAGACAGAAGAACTTGACGATGCGCTCCTTTCTCTGCATGATGCAGAAAACGTAACAGCAGAATCGGAAATGATTCGCGACAGAATTCTTTGTCTGATGAGTGAACTGAGACTTCCGTGCGATGAAGCGGAAACAATCACAGCGAAAAAATACTGGCCGTTCCCGACATATGGCGATCTGCTGTTCGGTGTTCAGGCATAAAAATAATCTTGATATCAAAAGCGTTTGAGAAAAGAAAAGTAAAGCAGGGCGCTTGTCTAAAGAGAGTACGGGCGGGTGGAATCCGTATGGCAGGTCTGTTTGAAAAACACTTTTCGAGCTGCAATCTGAACGGAATCACGAGAGTGTTTCCCAGTAGGTGCGCCGTGTTCTCCCGCGTCAGTCGGAGAAGCCTTGTTTGAGGCAGACAAAAATGAGTGAAAAGATAGGTGGCACCGCGAGTACAGCACTTGCCCTATAGAATGCTGAATTGATGAAAAAACGGAGGAATCTTTTATGTGTTCGATTATGGGCTATTGCAAAAGCGATGCCGCCTATTCTTCATTTTTAAAAGGCTTTGAGCGGACGGTTTCCCGCGGACCGGATGACAGCCGGATCGTTGATACAGGAAAAGGCTTGATGGGCTTTCACCGACTGGCGATTATGGGACTGACGCCTTCCGGAATGCAGCCGTTTGAACTGGACGGAAGCTATGTGGTATGCAACGGCGAATTGTATGGATTTGAAAAAGAGAAAGAACGTTTAAAGGAAAAAGGGTATTCGTTTCAAAGTGACAGCGACTGTGAAATTCTGCTGCCGATGTATCGGGAATACGGTGTCGAGATGTTTTCGATGCTGGATGCGGAGTTTGCGTGCATTTTGTATGACGGACAGACCGGCGAATTTATTGCTGCACGCGATTCGATCGGGATTCGGCCGCTGTATTATGGATATGATGATGACGGTGCGATTCTTTTTGCAAGCGAGGCTAAGAACCTTGTTGGAATCGCGGCGAACATCATACCGTTTCCGCCCGGACATTATTATCAAAAAGGCGAATTCGTCTGCTATTGTGACATTGCAAAGCCGGAAGCTGTCTGCCGCGATGACCTTGAAACCGCTTGCCGTCAGATTCGTGAAAAATTGATTGCCGGTGTGAAAAAACGACTGGTTGCGGATGCAAAAGTAGGATTTTTGCTCTCCGGCGGATTGGATTCTTCGCTTGTGTGTGCAATCGCTGCAAAAGAAAGTACTGTGCCGATTAAAACGTTTGCAGTCGGGATGCAAAAGGATGCAATCGACTTTAAATATGCACGGCAGGTCGCCGAATATATTGGCAGCGATCACACTGAGATTTATATGACACCCGAAGAGGTGCTCTCCTCGCTTGAAACAGTGATTCAAACGCTTGGTACCTTTGATATTACAACCATTCGTGCCAGCATGGGTATGTATCTGATCTGCAAGGCAATTCATGAGCAGACAGACATTCGCGTACTGCTGACCGGTGAGATTTCCGATGAGCTGTTCGGATATAAATACACCGACTTTGCACCGAGTGCTGAGGCATTTCAGCAGGAATCAGAGAAACGTATTCGCGAACTTCATATGTATGATGTGCTTCGTGCAGATCGCTGTATCTCTGTAAACTCGCTGGAAGCGCGTGTACCGTTCGGCGATCTTGATTTCGTAAAATATGTGATGGCACTTGATCCGCATATGAAACAAAACACCTACGGAAAAGGCAAATACCTGCTCCGGCATGCATTCGAGGACGGCGAATATCTGCCAACCGAAATCCTCTGGCGTGAAAAAGCTGCGTTTTCCGATGCAGTCGGACATTCGATGGTAGATGACCTGAAAGAATATGCAGAGCAAGTCTATACAGATGAGGCATTTGAAGCGGGATGTAAAAAATATACGCATGCACGTCCGTTTACAAAAGAATCGCTTCTTTACCGTGAGATCTTTGAAAAATACTATCCGGGTCAAAGCGAAATGATCGTTGATTTCTGGATGCCGAATAAATCGTGGGAGGGCTGTGATGTAAACGATCCTTCTGCGCGTGTCCTTTCAAACTACGGTGACAGCGGAAAATAAATCGTTTTCATAAAAACACTTGCAGATCAGTTGACAAACACTCAAAAAACGTGTAAAATATTCGGGTAAAAGGCAATGGTGTCTTTAGTGTTTTCGCATTAAAGGCATCATTGTCTTTTTTTATGCCCAGAAGATAACGAAGAGAAGCGGTTTTGTCAGTTAGAAGCATGGGATTGGGAGAGAACAGCGTTTGATTTGGACTGATAAAACCGCAGAATAGGAGTGGTGTTGATGAGAAAATATATTTTTGTGACCGGCGGCGTGGTGTCGGGACTTGGAAAAGGCATTACCGCTGCGTCATTGGGACGGCTTTTAAAGGCGCGCGGTCTAAAAGTTGCAGCACAGAAGCTTGATCCATATATCAACGTTGACCCGGGTACCATGAGTCCGTATCAGCACGGTGAAGTGTATGTCACGGAAGACGGCGCAGAAACCGATCTCGATCTTGGCCACTATGAGCGTTTTATTGACGAGGATCTCAATCAATATTCAAACCTGACAACCGGAAAAGTGTATTGGAATGTGCTCAACAAAGAACGGCGCGGCGAGTATTTGGGCTCGACTGTGCAGGTGATTCCGCATATTACGAATGAAATCAAGGAGTTTGTTTACAGCCTTGGAAAGAAGACGGACGCTGACGTCGTTATTACAGAAATCGGCGGCACAATCGGCGATATTGAGTCGCAGCCGTTCATCGAGGCGGTGCGGCAGATTTCGCTTGAAGTCGGCAGAGAAAACAGCCTGTTCATTCATGTGACACTGGTGCCGTTTTTACGCGGATCGGACGAGCATAAATCAAAACCGACACAGCATTCTGTGAAAGAACTGCAGGGCATGGGCGTGAATCCGAATATCATCGTGCTGCGTGCGGACGAGCCGTTGGAGGAGTCTATTTTTAAAAAGATTTCGCTGTTTTGCAATGTAAAACCCGACTGTGTCATTGAAAATATCACACTGCCGAATCTGTACGAAGCGCCGCTGATGCTTGAGCGCGCAAACTTCTCTTCGGTTGTTTGCCGTGAGCTTGGAATCGATGTACCTGCACCGGATTTGACGGAATGGACAGCGATGGTCAGCCGAATTCACACAAAAAAATCGAGTGTCACCATCGGTTTGGTCGGAAAATATGTTGGGCTGCACGATGCATATCTTTCGGTTGCGGAAGCACTTCGCCATGCCGGATACGCGCATGAGGCGGAAGTCAAAATCGATTGGATTGATTCCGAAGAACTGTCTGTACAGAATATCGAACAGCGTCTTTCGGACATCGACGGCATTTTGGTTCCGGGCGGATTTGGAAGCCGCGGCATTGAAGGGATGATTCTTGCGGCATCCTATGCGCGAACCCATCATATTCCGTATTTCGGCATCTGCCTTGGCATGCAGATTATGGTGATTGAATATGCACGGCACGTTGCCGGTCTGACGGATGCAAATTCCGGCGAGTTTGATGAGCAGTGCAAACATAAGGTGATCGATTTCATGCCCGGACAGAGCGATGAAATTGACAAAGGCGGCACACTGCGGCTTGGCGCATATCCCTGTGCAATTGCACCGAACACGACCATGCATCGCTGCTATGAAGCCGATTTGATTCAGGAACGGCACCGTCACCGCTACGAATTCAACAATGAATTCCGCCAGTGTCTTGCAGACAGCGGACTTGTACTGAGCGGTACATCTCCAAACGGCAGACTTGTGGAGGCAGCAGAGCTTTCCGACCGACCGTTTTATCTCGGTGTGCAGTATCATCCGGAGTTTAAGAGCCGGCCAAACAGACCGCATCCGTTGTTTTCGGGATTTATCGGTGCGGCAGTTGCATATCATAACGGAGGCAGAGCATGAGCGTTTGGGAATCAGAAATTCACGAAGAATGCGGCGTATTTGGCGTAATGTCGCCTGAATGCACCGACGTGGCAAATGTGTCGTATTACGGACTGTATGCGCTGCAGCACAGAGGACAGGAGAGCTGCGGGATTGTGGTAAATGATGACGGTGTATTTGTGTCGCACAAGGATTTGGGATTGGTGAACGAAGTGTTCACGGACGAAACACTGTCACGTCTGCCGCAGGGAACCATGGCGGTTGGTCATGTCCGGTACGGAACGACAGGAAAAACGACGCGTGCAAACTGTCAGCCGATTGAAGTGAATCATCAAAAAGGGCATATGGCGCTTGCACATAACGGAAATCTATCCAATGCGGCAGCGCTTCGCAATGCACTTGAATTATCGGGCGCCATTTTTCATACAACGAGCGATACGGAAACGATTGCATACATTATCACAAGAGAACGCCTTCAGTCTGCTTCGATTGAAGAGGCATTAAGCCGGGCAATGAACACGCTCGACGGTGCGTATTCGCTGATTTTGATGTCACCGCAAAAGCTGATCTGTGCAAGAGATCCGTACGGCTTTCGGCCGCTTTGCTACGGACAGACACCCGATGGCACCTATGTGATCGCGTCGGAATCTTGTGCAATTCAAGCGGTCGGCGGAACGGTCATCCGTGACGTTGAACCGGGTGAAATTTTGGTGTTCACCAAAAGCGGCATGATGTCGAGAAGAGAACATTGCAAAACAAAAAAGAAATCGCTGTGTATCTTTGAATATATCTATTTTGCGCGGCCTGATTCCGTGATCGACAGCGTTCCTGTTCATGCGGCGCGTGTGCGTGCAGGGCATATCCTTGCAAAACATCATCCGGCAGACGCGGATTTGGTGATCGGTGTGCCGGATTCCGGATTGGATGCAGCACTTGGATTTTCGGAGGCATCCGGTATTCCGTATGGTGTGGGACTGATTAAAAATAAATACATCGGCCGCACATTTATCGCGCCAAACGGCAGACTGGACAAAGTGAAAATCAAGCTTTCCCCAATCGAATGTGCCGTGAAGGGAAAACGGATTGTGCTTGTGGATGATTCGATTGTACGCGGTACGACAAGCGGCCGGATTGTGACACTTCTGCGTGAAGCAGGTGCAAAAGAGATCCATATGCGTATTTCGTCGCCGCCGTTTCTGCATCCTTGCTATTACGGAACGGACATCGATTCGCAAGAGCATTTGATTGCATGCAAACACACGATTCCGGAAATCTGCAAGATGATCGGCGCCGATTCACTTGGATATTTGCCGGCCGATGCACTGTATCAGCTGACAGGAAACGGCGCATTCTGCAGCGCTTGCTTTACAGGCAACTATCCGACCAGTGTACCGAAAACGATGGGAAAAGACCGGTTTGAAGTACGTCTTTCACAGCGAAAAGAACAGAAAAAATAGGAGGAATTCAGCATGCTTCAGCCAAATATGTATTACAGCAACTTAAAAGAATCGTATCTGTTTTATCATATTGCGCAAAAAACGAAAGCATATTTACAAGAACATCCCGATGCGCATTTATACCGTATGGGAATCGGTGATGTATCACTTCCGCTTTGCGGCGCAGTGGTAAAAGCCCTTCACGAAGCAGTCGACGATCAGGCAGATGCTGCACGTTTTCACGGATATATGCCGGAATGCGGCGCGCCGTTTTTGCGGGAAGCGATTGCCGACTATTACGGAAAACATGGTGTAGCTGTGACGACGGATGAAGTGTTTGTATCGAGCGGTGCGAGCGACGAACTCGGCGATTTACTTGATTTGTTTGACCGTGAAAGCGACGCACTTGTCATCGAACCGGCATATCCGGCATATGTGGATGCAAACGTGATGGCAGGAAGAAATATTGTGCATTTGGCATCGAGCAAAGAAAATGGATTTTTGCCATTGCCGGATGAACACACAAAAGCGGATATCATCTATTTGTGTTCTCCGAACAATCCGACCGGTGCGGTTTTCAGCCGGGAACAGCTTGCACAGTGGGTTCGTTTTGCGAACGAAAACGGTGCAGTGATTCTGTTTGATGCGGCATATGAGGCGTTCATTGAGGATGAAACACTGCCGCACAGCATTTTTGAAATCGAAGGTGCAAAAACGTGTGCAATCGAGATTTGTTCTCTGTCCAAAACAGCAGGTTTTACAGGCACGCGTTTAGGCTATACTGTGATTCCGAAGGCGCTGTATCGAAACGGGATGAACCTGAATGAAATGTGGGTGCGCAACCGAACCACTAAGACAAACGGTGTGTCGTATATTATTCAAAAGGGCGGCGCGGCTGTTTTTACGGACGAGGGACAACGCCAGATTCATGAGAACATTCAAATTTATAAAAATAATGCGCGCATTTTGATGGAAGCGCTTGATTCGATCGGCATTTGGTACTGCGGCGGAAGGAATGCGCCGTATATCTGGATGAAATGCCCGGATAACATGGGAAGCTGGGAATTCTTTGATTGGATTCTGAATGAAATCCAGGTGGTCGGTACACCCGGTGAAGGCTTTGGCGCATGTGGTGAGGGTTATTTCCGGTTCTCCACATTCGGCAGTCCGGAAGATACCAAAGAAGCGGCGCGCCGTTTGGTTGCACTCCTTTCCAAAGAAAAACCAGTTCGTCAATAATCGAGAGCACAACACGCTTAAAAACGCTTGTATCCCAATTGTAAACATGCTATAGTAAAAGCACTACCCAATGAAAGAACAATTGTGATGGGGGCTTTTGCATGAATTTTCAATCCAGTATTTTTAAAGAGGCAACAAGTGATGAAATCAGTCGGATTTTTCTTCATTTGCTGCAGGAAAACCACGTTATAAAAGCGACGCTTTTGGACGGCGGTATGTTTAATACGACGTATCATGTCGTATATGGTGATCCATGCAAAGAGGCGATCTTGCGTCTTGGACCGGTTCACCGGGAGCGTATCATGGGATTTGAGCAGAATCTTATGCGGGCGGAAGAATATGTCTGCGATGTTTGCCGTCAGATCGGCATTCCTTCTTCTCATATTTTGGTGTGTGATACATCCAAAACGGTGGTTGACCGCGACTATATGATTGTGGAATACATTCCGTCTGTCGCCATGGTAAAAGTGAATCTTTCGGCTGCACAGCGAAACGAACTTTGCTTTACACTCGGGCGTTATTTAGCAAAACTCCATCAGGTTACCGGATCGTTTTTTGGATTTGTGTCACGTATTTTGGAAGGATATCAGTTTGCATCATGGGGAGAAGCGCTTCTTTTTGAAATTACAGATATGACAGATCGTTTGCAAAAGTTTGACGGAATTTCTGCTGCGGAAGCAGAGAAAATCAAAGAACAGTTTATCAAACATCGCTCGCTTTTTGATGAGATTGAAACGCCGCATTTGATGCACACAGATTTATGGGCAGGAAATGTGCTGCTTGATAAACAGGATCCGTCTGTCATTCGTGCGGTGATTGATGGTGATCGCGCGGTATTTGGTGATCCGGATTTTGAGTTTTCGAGTCCATGGATGGAAGATAAAGAAATGCAAAGAGGGTATGGATTCCATCCGCCAGCACCAACCGAGGAACATCGCAGAAAGCGGATACAGTTGTACCGGATGTTTTATCTGGTGTTGGAAGCGTATGTGGGAATCGGAGAATATAACAATCTCGATTTATATCATGAACGGATGGCTGAGATTCGCCGAATGATCAATGCGGAAAATGATGCCGAAATGTAAAGGACGTGCATTGCTTTTATCCGGGAAAAATTTTTTAAAACCACTTGCAACCATCATATAAATGTGCTATAGTTATGGCAGAAAAGAACAAAACCGCAGCTGCGGTTTTTCTTTCAAGCGCATTCGTGCTCGAACACGAATAGCGCTTTCTTTAGGGGAGCACCGTGTGCGAGCACAAACGAAAGGATAGGGGAATATGAAATTATTTATTGACACAGCAAACACAGAAGAAATTCGTGAAGCGAGCGAACTTGGCGTGATTTGCGGCGTGACAACAAATCCGTCACTGATCGCAAAAGAAGGCCGTGATTTTGTTGAGGTGGTCAAAGAGATTACAACGATTGTGGATGGTCCGATTTCTGCAGAAGTCATTTCGCTTGAGCATGAAAAAATGGTTTCGGAGGCATTGGAACTTGCGAAAATCCACGAAAATATCGTCATCAAAATCCCGATGTGTGCAGAAGGCTTAAAGGCTGTCAAAATCCTTTCTGAAAAAGGAATCCGCACAAATGTGACATTGATTTTCTCCGCAGCACAGGCACTTCTGGCCGCACGCGCAGGTGCAAGTTATGTCAGCCCGTTCTTGGGACGGCTTGATGATATCGGCTCGGAAGGTATGATTCTGATTCGTGATATCGCTGAGATTTTTAGGGTACATCAGCTTTCCACAGAAATTATTGCCGCAAGTATCCGTCATCCGATTCATGTAATCGAAGCGGCAAAAGCAGGATGCCATATTGCAACCATTCCGTATAAAGTCATCATGCAGATGATCGGTCATCCGCTGACAGATGCAGGAATTGCACGCTTCTTAAAAGACTGGGAAGGTGTTCCGAAACAATAAAATACTGCAATCTTCACTTTCTTTTCTTTCTATTCAAACGGAAAAAGCCGGCAGTAATCCTGCCGGCTTTTTCTATGAGAATTGTTATGTTGCAGCGCCGTATTGAAGCCGCATTTTGATTTGGCGAATGTCGGTTCCTGCAAATTTAAGACACCGAAACGAGAGCAAACGCGACATCATGCGCTGCGAATAGCGCTGTTCAATTTCTTTAAACGAAAGGTTTGTATTGATAATCATCGGCCGCATGATATTCTGACGGAGATTAACGATGTTATAAAATGCCATGGAATTGAATTGGTTTTCGAGCTCTGCACCGAGATCATCAATAATTACAAGATCTGCGGCACGAATCAAATCCATTGTATCCGTTTTTGTTTCCGATTTTCCGTAATACTCGTTTTGCAGTTTTCGGAACAAATCGGGTGCCGAAAGATACAGCACTGCATATCCTTTTTCCATCAAAGCGGATGCGATCGAAAGAGAAAGATGCGTCTTTCCAAGACCGACGCCGCCCTGCATCAAAATGCTGACCGCATTGCGGGAGAACTGGTCTGCATATTGTTTGCAGAATGCAAACACACGCTCCATCTGTGCGCGTGCGTCGCCGTTATAGTAGGAGAGATCAAACTGCGAAAACGTAACAGCAGAAATCTGGTTTTGTGCATTAAACGATTCGATTTCATACTGGACGATCAATTCTTTTAAGCATCTGCACTGTGTACCGTCGATATATCCGGTGTCCGAGCAGGCTGCACACGTATACGCTGCAAACAAATAGTCTGTAGGATAGCCGTTTTGCGCAAGCAGCTGTTTGATTTTTTCCTGTGCCGATAGATTTTCCTGCATCAAACGTTCGATTGCTTTCTGCGCGTTTTCTTCTTTTGAAAAGACAGCGCGTGTGATTTCCGTACAAGTCTGTGTCAGCCGATTGGTGAGCACAGTAATTTCGGGGATTTTTAAAGCAATTTCCAAACGACGCTGCTCGGCTGCCGCTTCTGCTGCATCATGGCGTTCATGCACCGTTTTCATCGCACGGTGAAACGATTCTTTCCGCATGGGGAATCCTCCTTTTTATTTCATATCAGGTGCATGTTCCCAAAAGCGCTCCAGTTCGTCCAGATCATACGTCGGCTTTTCTGAAATCGAAGACACTTTCTCGCGTTTTTCTTCATTGATATCCTCAGGATGGCGGTATCCTTTTTCAAACCATGAGGTCAAAATGGTATTCAGATACGGAAACGATATTTTTCCGATAAAACGAATCATCCGTTCATATGCAAGCGTGATCATTTCTTCGTCAAATTGATATTCATCAAACCAACGGCGGATAAACGTTTTTTCATTTTCGGTAAAATTCCGTGTCTCAATACCGGTGATTTTCCGGATGATAGCTTCATGACTTTTGCTTTGTTTTAAAAAGGTCAGATACTGTTCCGCAAGATCGTGTGTCAGAATACCGTTGTCAGCCCAGGCAGCACACGTTTTTTCGAGATAACGCGCGCTCATTTTTCCGATGGAAACACAGTAGTCCACTGCCATCAGCACAACGTCCGCGGGCATTTTTAAGTATTCGAGAATCTGAATGACCGTTTTCGATTCGACTGCCGTGACAGGGCGTGAAAGCAGACTTTCGATACATTGCAGCAGGTATTTTGCCTCCGGTGTGACACTGAGGTTCGGTGCAGGATGGGATGCCACTTTTTGTGAAAGGACAACAACATCTGCTTTTTTCTGCGCGTTTTGTGCGACCAATAAGCCGCGGCTGATCCAATAGGAAATAGCTTCCTCGATTTTTTTCTCCGGTTTATCGAGCAAATGGGAGAGCAGATGAATACTGCATTCTTTTTCAGGCTGTTTAAAAATCAGAAGAATGACTTTTAAATAGACATCATCCATATCACAAAGTGATTCGTCAACGATATCTTTTGGCAGTGCAAAATGGTTTGCATACCGTGCAAAATTGATTTTATATGTCATAAAAGTCCTCCTCTCTGACTGTCTGGTGGGATCAATCAATCCGTGCAATTTATTATAGCACAGTTGTGCCGTTTTCTCAATCATGAAAGTTTTTGAAGAAAAAAGCTGCATAAACCGCGTGCACAATGACCATACTCTCCGCAGGAAAACGAAAGGCGGAGATATTGTTGGCATACGGCAAAGTGGAAATTTGCGGGATCAATACAGCAAAGCTTACAATGTTAAAAGAAAGCGAAAAAATGACGCTTTTAAAACAGATGCAGCAGGGAGATGCGACTGCACGCGAAAAGCTCATCTGCGGCAATCTGCGGCTTGTTTTGAGCGTGATTCAGCGCTTTGCAAATCGGGGAGAAAATCCGGATGATCTGTTTCAGATCGGATGTATCGGGCTTATGAAAGCAATCGACCATTTTGATATTACACAGGATGTGCGGTTTTCAACGTATGCGGTGCCGATGATTCAAGGAGAGATCCGGCGTCATCTGCGGGATTCCAACACACTGCGGGTCAGCCGGTCACTAAAAGATATTGCATATCGCGCCATGCAGGTGAAAGAGCGGCTGACTGCGCAGAATAATGCTGAACCGACAATCGATCAGATCGCAAAGGAACTCTCTTTGCCGAAAGAACGTGTGGTACTAGCTTTGGAGGCGATCGTTGAACCGGTGTCATTGTATGAACCCGTCTATTCGGACGGCGGCGACACGATTTATGTGATGGATCAGGTCGGCGATCAGACATGCGAGGAAAGCTGGCTTTCCGAGATCATGATGAAAGAGGCGATGCAGCAGCTGAGTGAGCGGGAAAAGACGATCATTCATCTCCGCTTTTTTAACGGGCAGACACAGATGGAAGTGGCCAACGAAATCGGCATCAGTCAGGCACAGGTATCAAGGCTTGAAAAAGGTGCGCTTAAAAAAATTAAAAAAGTGCTGTAAAAAATGTCCGTCTTAAAAAAGACGGACATTTTTGTTTATCGTTTTGATTCGGTTTATTCGACAGTCAGCGTAAAGTCGAGCGTGAATTCTTTTTCAGAGAGACGATAACGCTCCGGCAGTTCCGGACCACAGCTGTTGGAACCGACACCGCTCATCGCATAGTCGAGTGTGAGTACCGTGTAGCCGGATTCCGTGATCTCGTAGTTGTGCATGCACGACTCGAGAACCTCGCGGGTGTACGGAGAAGCGTTGAAACTGAACGGACGGCAGGACTGTGCGGTCAGTGTCTGTGCGCCGTTTGTCAATGATACAAATTCTGCATCATAGTGCGAACCGTTTTCCTGCGGGAAGATGTAATCTTCATGCAAGTCAGCAACACGGCTCTCATACACACCTTTGCGGCAACCTAAGTGTTTGTCTACATAGTTTTCCTGCGGGCCGTATGCAAAATAACGGCAGCGGTCAAATGTGTTGTTCACAAACATTCGCAGACCAAAACGCGGCAGCCACGAAACAGTATCGCGGACTTTTGTCTGTGCCGAGATGTGAACTGCACCGCTTTCATATACCGTCCAGACGGTGTTCAGCTCTGCGAGGTTTGCGCGGAAGATCACGCACAGCGACATCGGGCAGTTGATTTTTATACAGTGATCACCTGTTTCCGTCGTGATCTGATAGGTGTACGGAATGATACGGTCAAAGCCTTCCTCTTTCCAGCGCAGTTTGATATTGCGGTCGTTGTCTGTCGGTGCACGGTAGAGATCGTACTCCATCGGACGGTCGAGCAGTACCGTGCCGCCAACTTCCATATGGCAGAAGGTGCCTGCTTCTTTGGAGAAGCGATAGCAGAAGCTGTCATTTTTGATGGTAATGAATGCGTCGTCTTCTTCCACTGTGAGCGGAGAACCTTCTGTTTTCACAGATACCGGTGCATCGCAGGTGGAGAGGTTGATCTGATCGAAGCCGAGCTCATGTCCGCTGCTCACCAGTGCAGTGGAAGCTTTTGCACGCTGTGATACGGTCAGATAAACGCGTGCGCCGTTGGTCTTTGGCAGAGAAACAGGGATCGAAGCCGTTTCGCCCGGCAGAACATCGACAGAGTCAATAGTTCCGGATGCAACTTCTTCGCCGTTTTGTTCGAGTGTCCAGTGCAGATACAGCACATCGTTCAGATTCTGAAAATCGAGTTTGTTTTCTACAATCAATGCACCGTCACGGTAGGTGATATGCGCCGGACGAGCGGCATTTTTGAGTTCCAACAGACCTGTGTGCGGCGTGCGGTCCGGATAGACAAGGCCGTCCATGCAGAAGTTGCCGTCGTGCGGGAATTCTCCGAAGTCACCGCCGTAGCCGTACATCTTCTTGCCGTTTTTCTCACCCATCAAAACGGTGTGATCGCACCATTCCCAGACGAATGCGCCGCAGAAATCATCGTGCGCATAGATGGTGTCATAGTAATCCTCAAGACTGCCCGGACCGTTGCCCATTGCGTGAGCAAATTCGCACAAGATCAGCGGACGGGTTTCATTTTCGCGGGCAAAGAACGAGTCAATCCACTCAAACGACGGATACATGACGCTTTCAAAGTCGATGCCTTCATATGTTTCGTCTTTTTCCTTTTCGCGGGTGACGATGGTCGACTCATAGTGAATCAGGCGGGAATTGTCCATCTGGCGGATGCGTTTGATGCCCTGTTTAAAGCAATAGCCGAAACCGCTCTCGTTGCCAAGCGACCAGATCACAACGCACGGACGGTTTACGTCACGGGATACGAGGCGTTCGAGCCGGTCCACAATGGTGAGTTCCCAATCCGGGTTGTCGGAGATCTGTGCATATCCGTCCGAATCATATTCGGCGGTGGTGTTGACCTGTCCGTGTGCTTCGATATCGCATTCATCAATGATATAAAAACCGTACTGATCGCAGAGTTTATAAAATTCCGGACGGTTTGGATAGTGCGAGGTGCGGATTGCGTTGATGTTGTGCTGTTTCATCATGGTTAAGTCGTGGCGGATCTGCTCCATCGATGCGACATAACCAGTATCGGTGTAGCTGTCGTGGCGGTTGACACCTTTGAATTTGACTTTTTTACCGTTTACATAGACAACTTTGTCTTTGACACAGATTTCGCGCACACCCACACGGTCGATGATCTGTTCGTTTTCTGCGGTCAGTTCGAGTGTGTAAAGATATGGTGTTTCTGCGGTCCAAAGGTGCGGCGCTTCTAACTCGAAACTTACGCTGGTACCGGTTATGGTGACCTGGTGAAGCACATTGCCTGCTTGATCCTTGAGTGTAATGGTTTTCAAAAGATCACTGCATGTATCCTCTGTGATGACGAGAACGTTTGCTGTTTCACCGGTGATCGACGTTTTCACGCGATAATTCTGAATCCGGCGGGACGGACGAGAGAGCAGGTAAACGTCGCGGAAAATGCCGGACATGCGCAGTTTGTCCTGATCTTCGACATAGGTGCCGTCACACCATTTTAACACAACGACGGAAATTTTATTTTCGCCGTCTTTTAAGAATGTGCTGACATCGTATTCGGCGGTGGAGTGCGAAACCTGGCTGTAGCCGACAAACTGGTCGTTGATGTACAGATAATGGCAAGAGTCAACACCCTCGAAGTTTATAAAGTAGGAAAAATCCGCTTCTTTTTTGATCGAAAAGGTGCGCTCATACAGTGCACACGGATTCTTTTTGGGTACATACGGCGGATTGAACGGGATCGGATACAATACGTTTGTGTACTGGTGGCTGTCGTATCCGTGCATCTGCCAGTTGGACGGAACCGGCAGTTTGTCAAAGGAATCCGGAGAGAAGGTAAACTGGCTGACCGACTCAAAAAAGCGGAAATTCCAAGTGCCGTTAAGCATCAGCACACGGGGGTTGTCCGTTTTTTGATCGGTAGACGCATCCGGAGAACAGGGAATGTAGTAAGCACGGTTCGGCATCGTGTTGACACGAACAGTGCTTAAATCTTCGTAAAATGGAAACAGCATAACAAATACGCTCCTTTGATTTAAAATAAATCTGCACCTTGATTATATAAATCCGAAATAGGGATGTCAACACCAAAAAACAGAATCTTGTAAATTTCCTTGATTGAAGCCAGACGGGAATCATGGTATAATAAATGAAATCATTTTATAACGCAGGGAGTATGTTGACGGCATGAAAAACGAGATGACGGATATTCAAAAAAATCATCTGTATGAAATAGAGATTACCGGCATGACAAACGAGGGTAACGGTGTCGGACGGATCGGACAGTATGCGGTATTTGTGCCGGATACAGCTGTGGGAGACCGCTGTATGATTCGGCTTGTGAAGAAAAATAAAAGCTTTGGCTATGGACGGCTTGAATCGGTGCTTATCCCGTCGAAAACGCGTGTGGTGCCGGACTGCGCGCAGTTTAAACAGTGCGGCGGCTGTTCGTTTCGGCATATTTCCTATGAAGAGGAATGCCGTTTAAAACAAGAAATGGTTGCAGATGCGTTTTCGCGTCTCGGCGGAATTTTGACATCGGTTTCGCCGATTATTAAAAGTGAGCGGGTGAACCGGTATCGGAATAAAGCGCAGTATCCGTTCGGACTTTCCAAAGAGAAGAAGGTGCAGTGCGGATTTTATGCAAGACGCAGTCACCGGATTATTGACAGCAGCCGCTGTGCACTCCATCCGCCGGTTTTTGACCGCATCCGTGAGACGGTCAGCCGGTATGTGCAGCTGCATAATATTCCGGTATATGACGAGCAAATGCACAGCGGAATTTTGCGTCATTTGTATCTGCGCATTGGCGAGAAAACGAATCAGATCATGGTCTGCTTTGTGTGTGCATCACCGGCGGCTCATTTGTTTTCCGAACTTGCACAGGAGCTCGTGAAGCAGTATCCGCAGGTGGCAAGCGTTGTGCTCAATGTCAATCCGGAAAAAACGAACGTCATTTTGGGAAAAGAGTGCATCACGCTTGCGGGAAGCGACACGATTGAAGACATTTTGTGCGGCGTGCGGATTACACTTTCTCCGCTTTCGTTTTATCAGGTCAACCGTGATCAGGCAGAGGTGCTGTACCAGACGGCGCTTTCCTGTGCATCGCTCAGCAAAGACGATTTGCTGCTTGATCTGTACTGCGGTGCGGGAACAATCGGACTTGCGGCAGCTTCACAGGTGAAAGAAGTGATTGGTGTAGAGATCGTGCCCGAGGCAATCGAAAATGCAAAAGAAAACGCTGCACGAAACGGGATTTCGCATGCGTCGTTTTATTGTGCAGATGCCAAAGAAGCGGCCAAACGGTTTGCGTCGTCCGGGATTGCACCGGACGTGATCGTAGTGGACCCGCCGCGAAAGGGACTGGACGGGGAAGTCATCGATGCAATCCAAGCAATGGCACCAAAACGGCTTGTGATGGTGTCATGTAATCCGGCAACGGCGGCACGGGATACTCGCCTTTTGACAGATGCCGGATATGCGGTTAAAGAGATTATCCCGGTTGACATGTTCCCGCGGACAACGCATTGTGAATGTATCGTGAAAATGGAAAGATAACAATAAAAGGGCTGTTTATAGGGGGATTCGGATGAACTTCAATGAAATTAAAGCAATAGAAAATGAGACGGAACGCGTGAATAGAATCTACGACATTTTCAATGAGGACAGCAGACTGAATCACTCCAAGGCTGCGCGTGTTGAATTTCTCACCACTGTTCACTACATCGAAAAATACTTAAAAAAAGGTGACAGGATTCTTGATATTGGTGCAGGTGCAGGGGAGTATAGCCTGTATTTTGCAAGAAAAGGTTATGGCGTCTTTTTGCCGGAATATAGAGGCTTTGGCGGGCTTGATGGTGAAATTAATCAAAAAAACTTA
>CASGAN010000012.1 GCA_949299455.1 uncultured Oscillospiraceae bacterium | reverse complement strand
TTCTCATCACTTCGCGTATACTCAGGTGTTCCTCTCGCATTGTCTCCACTACCGTTCGCTTGAATTCCGGCGTGTATCGTTTATTCGGTATTCCTTTTGACATAATAAATCACCCCATCTGTTAGATAGTATGTCACACTGTCTAACAAATGGGGTGCTGTTCACATAGAGCCTGCGGGCTTTTTGTCGTTTACATGGTATTCATCAGGTCGAGCAGGATTTTCTTCTGCTCGTCTGTCAATGTGCTCCATTTTGCAAACAGTGCCTGCTATTCCCCCGTTAAGGCGCTGCTGCCTTCCGAGAAAAACTGCGCTAATGTTATACCAAACGCCTTGCACACTGCTTCCAAGGTAGGCAGCGTCGGCGCATTATTCCGATTAAAGAGATTAGCTATTGTGGAATGCGAAAGGTTGGCTTCCTTCGCCAGCCGGTAGTCTGTCCAGCCTCGTTCCTCCATGAGTTGTTTGATCCGCTTCTGTGCGTCCATCTTACCACCTACCTATCTGTATCTATTATATTTCCCAAAAGAGTGATATAATAGACGCAATTGGTAGACAGGGCATTACCCAAAAGGGATATATTGTGCTTTATAGTTGGGACATAAACGGGTTATACTATATACAGTGCTAGGAGGCGAGCTGCATGGCAGGACAAGAAACGCTTTTTGAACGGCTGGCAAAAGAAAGAAACACCACGGTCGAGGATATACGGTCGCAAATTACAGCCCGTATTGAAGCGGGCCTGCGCGATCCAGACCCGGTACGGCGGGCACAATGGGAAAGGATACCCTGCGCTGGGGAAATCCCCACACCAGAGGAATGGTTGCGCTATGCTGTCGAACAGTTACGGGATAGTGGAAATATAGATTTTTTGCGGCGGTATTTAATAGATTAGTCTATTGGAACTTATTGCACACCTTATCTCTCTCTTTGGAAAATCCTGAATTTGTGAGCGTGTATTATGTTTAACACTTTTAGACAAACCTGTGATGATTTCATCACAGGTTTATTTGTTTTTATTGAATTTTTTAAACAAATAAGGAGGACCATACATCATGGAACTAACATTGAAACTAATCAATAAAGGGTTTTCTCTGTGCGATGTTACCTCTTCAGATTTTACCGTGTACTATAACATTTCAAAAAAATGCTATGAAAAATATGTAAATAAATATTTTGGTCCATGGATGGAAGAAATACAAATAAAAATGAACCAAGAGTCTTTTCAAAAGGAAATGAAACAATCCTGTTTTCAGAAAATATTGTTCAACAATGAAGTTGTAGGTTTTTGTTCATTCGATGTGAAAGACGATAAAATCGATGGCATTATGGTTCAAATGTTGGAACATGCACAAAATAAAGAGTTCGGTTCATTTTTTTGAATCATATCATTTCCTTAGCAAATCATCAGAATAAGCCTGCATTTTTGCAGGTATTCATGTCAAATCCAGCGCAGAACTTATATAAAAGATTCGGATTTACAGTTTATGACAAAACAATATCACATTATTTAATGTAATATGAGGTCTAATTGTTTTATACATATCGTCTGATTAATACGGATAGAAAATTAAAATACCAAACGAAAACTCAATATACTCGCTATTATTTTCTCTTGTCCGCGCCAACCCTACGGTTTAAAACCGCAGGATTCTTTTATTTTTAAAAAAATAATTGACTTTTATTTTTTAACGTGATAAAATAATCATCAATTTCATACAAAACAAAAGCTGTGATGAAGACGGTCGTGGCAGAAACATTTTCAGAGAGCCGGTGGATGGTGCAAACCGGTATTGTTCTTCCTTTTGTGACCCATCGCTTCTGAGCTGGTGACCTGAACAATCAAAACGATTCAGTAGGGAATCCCGTGGATGCTGCGTCAATGCATAGAGGTTTTCTGACCTCGAAGAGGTGGCGGATCGTTTGAATCCGCAATTTGAGTGGTACCGCGAGTGCAACAAGAGAGCTGCACCCGTCTCAAAGCAAACAAACTGCTTTGAGGCGGGTGTTTTTGTTTTTCACCCGCGTAAAAGCGAAAGGTGGAAGCATATGTTAACGTTAGACAAAGTGTTCAACGCACAATCCGTACTCAAAAAAATCATCCGTGAAACGCCGCTTGTCCGCGCATACGGCATCGCGCCCGACTGCGAACTGTATTTAAAGCCGGAAAATTTGCAGATCACCGGCTCGTTTAAAGTCCGCGGCTCGGCATATAAAATCGCGATGCTCTCCGACGAGGAAAAGCAAAAAGGTGTTATCGCCTGCTCCGCTGGAAACCACGCACAGGGCGTTGCACTTGCCGCTACAAAAAACGGCATCTCCTCGCTCATCTGCCTGCCGGACACGGCGCCGATCTCGAAGGTGGAAGCCACCAAAGGCTTCGGCGCACAGGTTTGCTTAGTACCCGGGTGCTACGACGACGCATACGAAAAGGCGCTTTCGCTCAAAGAACAGGAGGGCTACACATTTGTGCATCCGTTTGACGACGAAAACGTGATCGCCGGTCAGGGCACGATTGCGCTCGAAATTTTAAACGATCTTGACCACATCGATGCGATCGTTGTGCCGGTGGGCGGCGGCGGACTCATTTCCGGCATCGCTTACACGGCAAAACAGATTCGGCCGTCCGTCAAAATCTACGGCGTACAGGTGGCGGGTGCTGCCAGCATGTATAATTCGATCAAAAACAGCCAGATCGAATGCCTCGACAGCGTGCACACCATCGCAGACGGCATTGCTGTCAAACAGCCGGGCGAAAACACGTTCCGGTACGTAAACGACTATGTGGATGACATCGCACTCGTCACCGACGACGAAGTGTCCTCCGCAATTCTCGCACTGATCGAAAAGCAGAAAATGATCGCAGAAGGCGCAGGCGCTGCTGCTGTTGCCGCTGTGATGTTCGACAAGTTTGCGCTCAAAGGCAAGCGTGTGGTGAGCATCGTTTCCGGCGGAAACATCGATGTGACAAGCCTGTCCCGCGTCATCGAGCGCGGCCTGTTCCAGTCGGGACGCTCCTCGAGCCTGCTCATTGAACTGCTCGACAAGCCCGGCCAGTTAAAAGACATCTCGCGCATCATCGCAGACTGCGGCGCAAACGTCACCGGCGTACACTATGAAAAAGGCAACACCGAAAGCGTCAACGGCTGTTTTTTGCGCATCGAAATGGAAACAAGAGATTACGCACACGTCCATCTGATTATGGAGTCGCTCCGAAGAGAAGGCTTTAAAATCGTATAACAACGAAAGAAAGGAACCGTACTATGAGAACCATCGTCAATACCGAAAATGCACCAAAAGCCATCGGCCCATATGCACAGGCAGTCACTGCCGGCAGCCTCGTGTTTACCTCGGGACAAATCGCACTCGACCCGCAGACAGGTGCAATCTGCGGTGATACCATCGAAGAACAAACCCACCGTGTCTGCCAAAACCTGCGCGAAGTGCTTGCTGCTGCAAACAGCAGTCTGTCCGACGCGGTCAAAACCGTCTGCTATTTAAGCGATATGGAGAACTTTGCCGCATTCAACGCAGTCTATGCCCAGTATTTCACGACCACACCGGCGCGCTCCTGCGTCCAGGCTGCACGGCTTCCAAAAGACGTACTCGTCGAAATCGACGTGATTGCACTCACCAAAAACGCATAAGCCTGCGGCAGACCTGCCGCCTGATTTTTAAAACGGAGGGATTTTTACCATGATGTTATCCGGTGCGGATATTGTTGTAAAAACACTGATCGAGCAGGGGTGCGACGTCGTTTTCGGCTATCCCGGCGGTCAGATTTTAAACGTCTATGATTCGCTGTACCGCTATCAATCGGAAATCACACACATTTTGACGGCGCATGAGCAGGGTGCGGCACACGCAGCCGACGGCTATGCCCGTGCAACAGGAAAAGTCGGCGTTGTGATTGCAACGTCCGGCCCGGGTGCGACCAATCTCGTCACCGGCATTGCGACGGCATACCTCGATTCCATTCCGATGGTTGCCATCACCGGAAACGTGATGACCTCGCAGACCGGCACCGACAGTTTCCAGGAAATCGACATCACCGGCGTAACACTGCCGATCACAAAGCACAACTTCGTCGTCAGCCGTGTTGAAGAACTCGCCGATACCATCCGCGAGGCCTTCTCGCTCGCTGTTTCCGGCAGGCCGGGACCGATTCTCATTGATATTCCAAAAGATATTCAGGTGGCGTCGTGCGAATATGAGCCAAAACCGCCGGTACAGCCTGAGCCTCGCATGCCTGCAAAAGACATCCGCATCGAAGAGGCAGTCGCATGCCTCAAAGAATCGCGCCGGCCGTTTTTGTATTTCGGCGGCGGCCTCATCCACGCAGATGCCGAAGAGGAACTGCTTGCACTGGCAGAAAAGCTGGATGCGCCGATCGGCTGTTCGCTCATGGGTATTTCCGGCGTATGCACCGATCATTCGCGTTTCCTCGGAATGCAGGGCATGCACGGTCACTATGCGTCGTCAATGGCAATGCACCATGCCGACTGTATTCTCTCACTTGGTGTGCGCTTTAACGATCGTGTGACCGGTAACCGTGAAAAATTCGCAACGGGCGCAAAAATTATTCATATCGACATCGACGGCTCGGAGCTTTGCAAAACGGTATCGCCTGCACACGCACTGCGCGGCGATATCAAGCTGACACTTCAGAAAATGATCGCGATGCTCGACAAAACGACGCATCCCGACTGGTGGGAGACAATCCGTGCGCTGCGCGAAACAGAGGAAGAAACACTCGACCACCGCGAAGGCATGACGCCGCGCAATGTGATGCTCACGGTAAACCGTCATCTTCGCACGAATACGCCGGTTGCCACCGACGTCGGCCAGCATCAGATGTGGGCGGCACAGTCGCTCCGGTTCCAGCATAAGCGCCGGTTTATCTCAAGCGGCGGCCTCGGCACGATGGGCTTCGGCATCGGCGCGGCGATGGGTGCGCAGATCGGAACAGGGGAGCGCACGGTACTCGTCACCGGTGACGGAAGCTTCGGCATGTGCTTGCAGGAGCTCGCAACCGCTGTGTCCTACCGTTTGCCGGTCGTGATTGTCCTGCTCAACAACGGTGTGCTCGGCATGGTGCGTCAGTGGCAGACGCTGTTTTTTGACCGGCACTATTCAAACACTGTGTTAGACCGGAAAACCGATTTTGTAAAACTCATTCAGGCATTCGGCGGCGACGGTACGCGCGTCTGCACACCAGAAGCGCTCGACGAGGCACTCACAAAGGCATTTTCTGCGGACGGACCGTATCTGATTGAATGCATGATCGATAAAGACGAATTTGTGCTCCCGATGCTGCCGCCGGGCGGCTCGATGGACGATATTATTGTGAAGGCAGGGGTGTAAGATGGAGAAATTTACGATTGCCGTTTTGGTACACAACCGCTTCGGCGTGCTCAACCGTGTCACAAGTATGTTCCGGCGCCGCCGCTTCAACATCCGCGCACTGTTTGTGAGTGAAGCCGCGTCCACCGAATATTCGCAGATTGTTTTGACGTTTGAAGGCGATGTGCAGGCAAAAGAACAGCTTGTAAACCAGTTATACAAGCTCATTGACGTCTGTGCCATCAAAGAACTCGACGCATGCGAATTGCCCGCGATGCCGGTCATTTCGTTTGATTGAATTTTTTAAAACAGGTGAAGCTTTTCACCTGTTTTTTATCGTCTTTTTTGAAAAAATGCGCTATAATGAAGCCAACAAACCAATGTTTAAAGCGAAAAAGGAGGTTTTTTCATGGATGAGAAACTGCTTCCCCGCTATGTCGGAACGGTGCATCCGGACTGTGACGAAGTCCACGGACAGATTCCGCCTGCGCGCGGTGTCAAATGCTATCAGGTGACACGTGCAAACGCCCGTCATCCCGAATGGGACGACAACACTGGATACACCTATAAACACGCACCCGACCTGTGCCTATTTCACGGCAGATACTATATTCAGTACCTGTGCAATCCCGAAAGCGAGCACTTAGGCGCCGGACAATCGATTCTCGCTTCGTCGGCAGACGGTGTGCACTGGGACCGCTTCACGGTTTCATTTCCGCCGTATCGGATTCCCGCCTGTACCATCACCGACTGCGACGGCACACAAACGCAGTTTTCCGGTGATACGTTTGCCGTCATGCATCAGCGCATGAGTTTTTATCAGACGAAAACAGGCAGAATGCTCGTGTCCGGATTCTACGGCTTTACACCCGAAGCGTGGATTTGTCCGTGGGACCGCCGCGGCATCGGCAGGGTGGTGCGCGAGCTGTATGAAGACGGCACGCTTTCCGACATCTATTTTATTTACCCGAACTGGCAGGCAGGCTGGTCGCGCGATCAGCTTTTATATCCGCTGTTTGACGAATGCCCGGATGAAGGCTTCAAAAATGCCTGCAGAGAGCTGCTTTCCGATCGGCTGGCTACCCAGCAGTGGGCAGAGGAAAACGGCGACAAAGACGATATCATCACGATAAAACACGGAAAAAATCAATCGTACCAGGCGTTTTGCTGGTATCACACTGCGCCCGAAACGGTTATCGGCCTGTTTAAGCACTCGTTCTGCGCACGCAGTGACGACAACGGAAACACCTGGTCGCCTGTGCAGAAATCGTGGTCACTCGTGATGAGCGGACAGAAGGTGTGGGGATGCCAGACACCCGACGGCGCCTATGCAATGGTCTATGACCCGACCCTTGAAACACAGCACCGCTATCCGCTGTGCATTACCACCTCAAAAGACGGGCTCGCCTTTGACAACATGCGTCTTGTATGCGGTGATTTAACGCAAAAACGCTATCCCGGTCTGTTCAAAGACTTCGGCTTTCAGTATATGCGCGGCATCTGCGAGGGCATGGACCGTCCGGATGACCGGCTTCTTATCGCCTATTCCGTCAACAAAGAGGACATCTGGATTGCGCATATTCCGACACCGGTCTGCGGCGAAGAAACAGCGCCCGTTCTGCATGAAAGCCTTGCACAGGCGGACACACTTGCAAACTGGAATCTTTACTGTCCGAAATGGGCAAGTGCAGAGCCGCACACAGACGGCCTTTTGATGCGCGATGCAGATCCGGCCGACTACTGCCGGGCAGAGCGTTCGCTTGCTCCTTCGGCGCGGTGCAGCATTACCGTCGAACTCACACCGAAGCAGGACACACACGGCTGTCTGTATCTGACGCTGTGCACGGCACAAGGCGCTGACGCGGTTCGAATCGTTTTGCGCGATGACGGTACCATTTATCTGCGCACAACGACCGAGATTCCTGTCGGTACCTACCGCGCAGACGAAACACTGTCGCTCACCGTGCATGCCGACTGCCGCACGTTTTGCTGCACCCTCGAAATAAACAGCGTACCCCTGTGCGAACCGGACGGCAGCGTCCGGACATTCCGATTCATGCGCGCGGCAAACAGCATCTCCCGCTTTGTGCTGCGTACCGGCGCCTATCCGCACACACCAACGCTCGACATGGACCCTGAAGCATACCCGAAAGAGGTTCTGCCCGGCATCGACGAACCGGCTTTGGAATCGTCGTATCTCATTCACCGGTTCGATTTTGAAAAGGAAGAACCCCCGCAGATGACCTGACGCATGAAAACAGGGCGTCTTTTTATAAAAGACGCCCTGTTTATTGTTTCACTCAATCATGTATGACTGCTGTTTTTTCAGATAGGCGCGCGGAGAATCGCCGGTCATCCGTTTAAACACGGTACTGAAATAGCACGGTTCCGCAAAGCCGAGCCGCAATGCCGTTTCCGAAACAGTCAGCCCCGATTCGAGCATCGGAATTGCCGCACGGATTTTTAAAAGGTTAAAATATTTGATCACACCGATGTTTGCATACCGTTCAAACGTGCGTTTGATGTTGCTTTCGCTCATTTTTGTAAGCCGTGCAATGTCCGAAAGCGTCAGCTGCTCGCCGATGTGCGCGTGAAGCGTATTGATGATGAGCGCATAGTTTTTTGCCGACTGCGATTTGTTTTCGACCGCAAGGGACGCCGTACCGTCAAAGATCATCAAAAGCAGCTGTTCGAGCCGGTTTATAAACAGCTGAAACGCAAGCGCTTTCCCGGGCTTTACAGAAACGGTGCAGATGTCCTCAAAGCAAAACACATCGCGGCTTTGTGCAATCAGCGACCTGAGCAACGCAATCTGCTGTGGCGTCGCGTCAAAAATCCGTTCCTTTGCCTGAAACAAAAACGCTGTCTGAAACGACACAATCATCAGATGCGGACGCGTTTTGTTTGCCGACCACAGTCGGTGAAACTCCATCGGTTTATGAAGAATGATCTGGTTTTCATGAAGCTGCATTACGCGTTCATCCGCTGTAACGTTCACCTCGCCCTCCAGCACGCACACAAGCTCCCAAAACGGATGCGATTCGCCCGGATAATAAAAATCATCCGCATACGTCACTTCAAACGCAGTCACCATCGCGCTGATTTCAAACACCCTGCGCACCGGCACCTGCCGGTCATACCGCTCAATAAATACATTCAGCATATTCTGCCCTCCCGCACCGATTCTTTTTTAAAAAATGTGTCCGAATTTATATAAATATGGCCTTAACTCTCATTTATTTATGATTTGCTTCCTGCTATGATTATATCAGCAAATGAGAAAAAGGCAATCCGCTTTTTTAAAAACAACGGGGAGGAACAACGCACATGAACGTATTCGTCACAGGCGGCGCAGGCTATATCGGAAGCCATACCGTCGTACAGCTTCTTGAAAACGGACACCGCGTCATCATCGCAGACAATTTATCAAACAGCACCAAAACAGCTGTTGACCGCATTGAACAAATCACAGGCAAGCAGGTCGTGTTTTATCAGACGGATTTACTCGACTATGATGCGCTTGACCGCATCTTCTGCGAACATCAAATCGACGCAGTCATCCATTTTGCCGGACTCAAAGCAGTGGGCGAAAGCGTTTCTATCCCGCTTCGCTATTATCACAACAACATCACCGGCACGCTTCATCTGTGCGATATCATGGCGCGCCACAACGTAAAACAGCTGGTGTTCAGCTCGTCGGCGACTGTATACGGGAACCCGCACACCGTACCGATCAAAGAGGATTTCCCGCTTTCGTGCACAAACCCCTACGGCAGAACGAAACTGTTCATCGAAGAGATTCTGCGCGATCTGTACCACGCCGACAACACCTGGCGCATCACCATTCTCCGGTATTTTAATCCGGTCGGCGCGCACAAAAGCGGTCTGATCGGCGAAGATCCGAGCGGCATTCCGAATAATCTGATGCCGTATATTTCAAAAGTCGCAGTCGGACAGCTTCACTCTCTTTCGGTTTACGGAAACGATTACGACACGCCCGACGGCACCGGTGTACGCGACTATATTCACGTCGAAGACCTTGCACACGGTCATTTGTGCGCACTCAACCACATGGCACATCAGTCAGGCGGCGTGTTCACCTATAATCTGGGCACCGGCCGCGGCTACAGTGTCCTTGAAATGGTCCATGCATTTGAAAAAGCAAGCGGCAAAACCGTTTCCTATCAGTTTGCGCCGCGGCGTCCGGGTGATATCGCCATGTGCTATGCCGATGCGCAGAAAGCATTTGACGAACTGGGCTTTAAAGCGACACGCGGCATTGACGAAATGTGCGCAGACGCATTTTTCTGGCAGAGCAAAAATCCAAACGGATATAAACACGAGGAGGAAGAAGAACATGAATAAAAATGTGACGCTTGTCGTGATGGCAGCAGGAATGGGAAGCCGCTACGGCGGTTTAAAACAGATTGATCCGGTCGGTCCGTGCGGCGAAATCATCATGGACTATTCGGTGTACGATGCAATCGAAGCCGGCTTCAACAAAGTTGTATTTGTCATCAAACCTGAAATTGAGGAAGATCTGCGTAAGCTGATCGGCGACCGCATTGCCGATAAAGTGCAGGTTGCATACGTTCATCAGGAGCTGACCGCACTGCCGGAGGGATATACCGTGCCAAACGGCCGCACAAAGCCATGGGGCACCGGTCACGCAATTTTATGCTGCAAAGACGTGATTTACGAGCCGTTCGCCGTCATCAACGCGGACGACTACTACGGAAAAGAAGCATTTTCGCTCATTTATGAATCGCTTGCAAATGCCGATCAAACCGCATCGCCGGCGCCGTTTTGCATGGTGGGCTACCGCATCGCAAACACACTGACAGAAAACGGCTATGTGGCGCGCGGCGTATGCGAAACAGACGAGTCCATGCATTTGACCAAAATCACTGAACGGACAAAAATCGGCCGTGTGAACGGTCAGATTGCATTTACCGAAGACGACGGCAAAACATTTGTGCCGGTTGCAGACGACAATACGGTGTCGATGAATTTCTGGGGATTTGTGCCGCAGATTTTCGATGAACTGGGCACCCGCTTCACCGCATTTCTTGACAATCCGCCTGCTGACATTAAAAAGGCGGAATACCTGCTCCCGTTTGTTGTGGATGAACTGATCAAAGAGCACAAAGCCACCGTCGAAGTTAAACAGACAAGTGAAAAATGGTACGGTGTGACGTATCAGGAGGATCGCGCAGACGTTGCCGCTGCGTTTGCCGAAATGACAGACAGCAAAAAATATCCGAAAGGACTGTTTTAATCATGATGGATTTTCAAACGATTGCATCCAAATTTCAGGTGAAGGGGACGTTCATCTTCGGCGAACCGTTTGGCTGCGGACATATCAATGACACCTATGTGCTCTATTTCAAACGCGAATTTGAACATCCGCTCCGCTATATCATTCAGCGTATCAACCATGAGATTTTCAAAGACGTTCCCGCACTGATGAAAAACATCGATGCCGTCACATCGTTTTTGGCGAAAAAAGTCACCGAAGCAGGCGGCGATCCTGCACATGAAGTTCTAAAGATCGTCAAAACAACCGACGATCAGCTGTTTTACCACGGCGAGGACGGCAGCTATTACCGCGCCTATGTGTTTGTCGATGACGCCGTTTGCTTACAGCGTATTGAACAGCCGGAGCATTTTTATCAGTCCGCCAAAGCGTTCGGACGGTTTCAAAAGCTGTTGAGCGATTTTCCGGCTGAAACACTCACCGAAACCATCCCCGATTTTCACAACACGCGTGCACGCTATGAAGCATTTCTCGCCGCAGTTGACGCAGATCTTGCCGGACGGCGCGCATCAGTACAAAAAGAGATTGATTTCGTCAAAGCCCGTGCACAAGACGCCGGCGTTTTGCTCGATTTATTGGCATCCGGACAGATTCCGCTCCGCGTCACCCACAACGATACAAAGCTCAATAACGTCCTGCTCGACATCGCCACCGGCGAGGGCATCTGTGTGATCGATCTTGACACGGTCATGCCGGGACTTGCACACTATGATTTCGGCGACAGCATTCGGTTCGGTGCAAGCAGTGCCGCCGAGGACGAAACCGATCTGTCCAAGGTGCTTGTACGGCTTGATTTGTTCGAGCTGTTCTGCAAAGGCTTTTTAGAGGAATGCGGAAAAAACCTCACCCAGACAGAAATCGACTACCTGCCGTTCGGCGCAAAGCTCATGACATTTGAATGCGGCATGCGCTTTTTGACCGACTATTTAAACGGCGACACCTATTTTAAAATCCACCGCCCCGATCACAACTTGGACCGCTGCCGCACACAGTTTGCACTGGTTTTTGACATGGAGAAAAAATACGACGAAATGATGTCGATTGTCAAACGCTGTCAGGCAGATTGCAGGTGACCGCATGGAAATCGACGTATTGGCCAAACGGCTTAAACAGTGCAGAACTGAAAGAGGGCTCACGCAAAGTGAAGTTTCCATTTTTGCGATGTGACGGAAAAAGCATATCAATACTATGAATTAAAACGGCGTAAACCAAGACTTTCAATCCTTGTACGCATCGCCGATTTTTACGGCGTTTCGCTCGACTATCTTACAGGCAGAACCGATCAAAAATGCTGAGTATTTTTAAAAAAACCGCCGCCTCTTAAATTAGGAGGCGGCGGTTTTTTGCGTATTGATTTTACCAAATTCCTTCGTCATCAAAACCACAAGTCAAAAGTGCGTCAGGAAAACACTCCAAATAATAGTCGCACTCATCGCAGCAGCATTCTATTCGATTTCCTAAACAATTTCTGCCTTCATTTCCCAGTGTAAGAACAGTTCCTGTTGTATCGACAATCATCGTAACGCCTCTTTTTCACACTCACAATTGTTAGTATATCTTAAATTGTAATCACCTATACTGTTTGTGTTAAGAACAATTGTAGGTGATCTCATGGAAAACGAAGCATTGGCCAACCGCCTCAAACAGTGCAGAACCGAACGGGGACTCACACAAAACGAAGTTGCCATCTTCTGTGATATTACAGAAAAGGCATATCAAAATTACGAACGGAATCGCCGTGAACCAAGGCTTTCGATCCTTATCCGCATCGCCGATTTTTACGGCGTTTCGCTCGACTATCTTACAGGCAGAACCGATCAAAAATGCTGAGCGTTTGTACAGATAGCAAACAGCCGCCTCTTAAATTAAGAGGCGGCTGTTTTTATCAACCTATCATATTAACGCATAGCTTCTTCCATTGCGATTTCTGCCCATCGGGTGAGCCGTTCCGGCTTATGATTGACTGTCGAGATATCCTTTTGAATCAGCTCGACATTGACGCCGTACCGTTTCGCGATGTCCATTGTCTCGCGCAGGTCTTTGCGGATGACGTCTTCGTCGTATGCCGCCGACAAAAATGCCGGATTCGGCTTGCTCGACATAATAAGCCCTCTGCCCTGAAGCTGTTCGGCAAACGATTCCTTTTTGCTCCACGGACTGCACGAAAGCTTTCTGATATTCGGGATTTTGAAAATCACATCCAAACGGTCGTCGAGCCGCTCGCAGCATCCGTAGTAGATGCTGTCAAAATAGCTTGCCATCTCCTGAATATACGGCAGTTCAAAATCCGCGGTTGTCTGCGGCGATGCGGACGAGAACAGCTGCGCCAGTCCCATTGCCCAGCAGTTTTCCGATGTGCTGCCCAGTCCTTTGCCGAAATCGGATAAAAGCTTATCGGTATAAATATACGAGCAGTGGCAGGTGTTGACGATATCATCGTGAATGCGCAGTGCGTTCGCCTGTTTGATGCCGGCAATCGTTGCATCGGTGATGCGGCGCATGCACGCATGCAGAAATTCCGGACGATCGTAAAGATCACAGTAGACGTTCGTGACACCCATATATTCGCTCAGACGGTCCCACACGCCCAGATGGAAACCAATGCCATGGCCGAGCACAACCGGCGCGATGCCGTCGAAAATCATGTGCGCCGTTTCCATGCGGTCGCGGTCTTCGTTTTCATCGACGGTGATGACCATATCTTTGATTTTTTCGACGTCTTCCTCGTCGTTTAGTACACTCTCAAAATGCTGCGAAAACGCAGTGGTATCAGCGTCGCCGAGCATCTGAACATCAGCCTTTAAGCCGTAGCCGGTGTTTTGAATCGCACGCGGAATCGTGATAAACGGCTCGACCACCATATCCACCGGGAAATGACGCCATTTATAAAGCGTCGAACGCAGATTCCATTCCACCTGACGAAACAGCGGATTCTCAACCGACAGCATGAGCTCGCCTTCGTTATTCAGCTCATTCCACGGCAGCTGATCGATAATCACCATCGGACGGCTGCCCGGCGTGTTCGCATTAAACGCTTTCCAAAGCATCATCTTTTCACGCTGTACGGGCAGGCTTGCGACCTCCATATATTCTCTTGCAAGTTCGCGCAGAACCGCAATATCGTTTTGACTGATCTGCATAAATCAAACGCTCCTTTATTCATTGCTTGGTTTTATTGTATCGGCATTTTCTCTTGCGAACAACCGCAGAAAGTAGTATCATATACGCAAAAAGTAAGATTTCGAGGGATGCATATGCTGCTTGACTTTGAAAAAATTCATGTAAACAACGAATGGTTTGTGCGCGAAACGTCTTCGCCGCTGTTTGTGCGGGTGTATTATGTGTTAAGCGGCACAGTGACCTACACGGATGCCCACACCCGCACGATGTTAAAAAAAGATCACGTCTACCTGTTCCCGACAGCCATTCCCTATACGATGGAGCAGGACAAAAACGACCAGCTTTACTGCGTCTATCTTCATCTCGATATTCTGCCTGACTTAATCGACGAAATCATATCGTTTGACTGCAAAGCGCATCCGATCGTTCGGGCGGTGTTCGAAGCGATCGACGCGGCGATTGCACGCGGAAAATCCTCTGCCGAACCGCTTGTGGCTTCGCTCTCCGAGGTGCTTTTGACGTATGCCGACCAGTGCGGCGGGATTCGCAAAAACAGCAAAGGACTCGGTCAGGCGGTTTCATATATTGCATCGCATTTTTCCGAGGAAATCTCTGTCGAAACGCTCAGCGCCTTATGCGGCTATCACGAAAAATATTTCATCCGGCTGTTTTCTGAGGTGTTCGGCCGTTCGCCGTATCAATATCTGATTCACTACCGATTAAACCGTTCATGCTACCTGCTCAAAGCGGGTGTTTCTGTGACCGAAACGGCATATGCCTGCGGCTATAAGGACGCAAAATCATATTGCCGGGCGTTTCATCGGATGTTCGGCATCGCACCCGGCACATATGGCAGTTCAAAATGGATCGTTCCGTGATGATTTTTCATTGACACGCAAAAATACGGGTGTTATACTGCTCTTAACAAGGTGTGCCCGCACACAAAATAAACAGAAAAAGAGGAATGACCATGAATTTTACCATGTACACGACGACAAAGGAAACGCCGTGGCAGCGTGTCGAATCAATGCCCGAAGCGCCCTGCAACACGACGCTTTCGTTTACCGGCGAGACCGATCAGGTCTTTGAGGGCTTCGGCGGATGCTTTAATGAGCTTTCTCAAATCGCGATCGAAACGCTCCCGAAAGAGGCACAGGAGGAAATTTACGACGCGCTGTTTTCAAAAGACGCAGACGGCGTGCGGTTTGACTTCTGCCGCGTGCCGATCGGTGCATCCGACTATGCGGAGCGCTGGTATTCGCTCAACGAAACAGAGGGCGACTACAAAATGGAGCACTTTTCGATCGAACGCGACGAAAAATATCTGATCCCGTACATTCAGGCGGCAAAAAAACGCAATCCGGCGCTTAAATTGTTTGCGTCGCCGTGGAGCCCGCCCACCTGGATGAAAACGCACAAGGCGTGCAACTTCGGCACACTCATTCAGACAGACGAGAACCTCTCCGCCTATGCGCTCTACTTTTTAAAATTCGTCAAAGCCTACGAGGAAAAAGGCTTGCCGATTGCACAGGTGCACGTGCAGAATGAGCCGATGTCGACGCAGAAATTCCCGTCGTGCATCTGGACCGGCGAGGAGTTTGCCCGCTTTATCGGCAAATACTTGGGCCCGCTGTTTGAAAAAGAACACGTGGACACAAAAATCTGGCTCGGCACCTTAAACGGCCCGGAGACAGATCACCGAATGCTGTACACCCGTTTTAACGACTATGCAAATCTCGTGCTCCACGATCCGGATGCGGAGCGGTTTATCGAAGGTGTCAGCTATCAGTGGGCAGGCAAAGCGGCTGTTGCACAGACCCGCCGCGCATTCCCCGAGAAAAAATACATCCAGAGCGAAAACGAATGCGGCAACGGCGAAAATGACTGGGAATATGCACGCTATATCTTCGAGATGTTCGTTCATTACATCACAAGCGGCGTGTGCGCTTACACCTACTGGAACATGGTTCTCCCGAAAGAGGGCGAGAGCACCTGGGGATGGAAGCAGAACAGCATGATCACCGTTTCGGCGGACAAAACCGTATCGTTTGAGCACGAATACTATGTGATGAAGCATTTCTCGCGCTTTGTGGTGCCGGGTGCAAAACGGCTCGTATTATCCGGACACTTAAGCTCCAATGCAGTCGCATTCAAAAATCCGGACGGTACGATCGTTTTGACTGTGCAAAACCCGTTTGCACGGCCGCTCACATTTACGTTCGGCGAGGAAGTCATCACGCTTTCGCCCGATTCGTTTAATACAATGGTGTTTGACGCATAAACAATGTGCCGCCGGACAATTTAAAAAACGGAGGAATGCACAATGGATGCAATGGAAAATTTACTGACCCGCAGAAGCGTCAGAGCGTATAAACCGGATATGATTCCGGACGAGGTGCTTTCAAAAATTCTCGAAGCCGGCACATATGCCGCAACGGGAATGGGCAGACAATCGCCGATTATTCTGGCCGTCACCGACAAAGCCACCCGCGACAAGCTTTCAAAAATGAATGCCGCAGTCATGGGAACGGACAGCGATCCGTTTTATGGTGCGCCGGTCGTGCTTGTTGTACTCGCAGACAAGTCGGTCGGTACATATCTGTACGACGGAAGCCTTGTGATGGGCAATTTGATGAATGCCGCGCACGCGCTCGGCGTATCAAGCTGCTGGATTCACCGCGCCAAGGAGGAATTTGAAAGCGCAGAGGGGAAAGCATTGCTTGCCTCACTCGGCATCACCGGCGAGTATGAAGGCATCGGCCACTGTATTTTGGGCTATGCGGCAAACGGAGAACCTGCGCCGCGTCCGCGCAAAGACGGCTATGTCCACTGGATTAAATAAAACACAGATATAAAAAGCCGGGAGGAGATTCCTTCCGGCTTTTTATATACCGCGGCACCGTTTGCCGATTGTACAAAAAAGCAAAAGCGCGTATAATAAAAGTACTTCATTGTACGATTCTCAGAAAGGAGATGTGCGCCATGCGGTCGCTCATGAAATATCTCCATCCGTTTTTCGGCTATATTGCCGTAACGCTCAGCATCAAATTCATTGCTTCGATTGTCGAGCTGTTCATTCCCCTCATTCTCGCAACCATCATCGACGACATTGTGCCGACCGGCGATGTGCGCGCAATTTTTTTGTGGGGCGGCATGATGGCACTGTGCGCCGTGACTGCGCTTGTGGGCAACGTGGTCGCAAACCGGATGGCTGCCAAATCGTCCGGCAGTATCACCGAGCATATCCGGCACGATCTGTTTTACAAAATCTCGTTTTTGTCTGCCCGTCAGCTCGACCGGTTCACCATCCCGTCGGCGGTGTCTCGCCTGACCACCGATACATACAACGTAAACCAAATGCTTGCACGCATGCAGCGCCTTGGCGTACGCGGTCCGATTCTGCTGGTCGGCGGCATCATCATCACGATGATTATGGATGCGGGACTGACGATGGTTTTGCTTTTAACACTGCCGGTCATCGCCGTGCTCGTCTATGCAGTGACGAAAAAAGGTATCCCGCTTTATACCAAACAGCAGGGCGTACTTGACCGGATGGTGCGCGTCGTACAGGAAAACATCACCGGCGCACGCGTCATCAAAGCGCTGTCAAAATCGTCATACGAACGCGCACGCTATGACCGTGTCAACAACGATCTTGCAGACGTGGAACAACATGCAGGCAATGTCATGGCGATCACAAATCCCGGTTCGACGCTGATTTTGAATCTGGGACTCACACTCGTTGTTGCAGTCGGTGCATTCCGGCTAAATGCGGGCCTCACAAGCTCCGGCGTCATCATCGCATTTTTAAACTATTTTACGATTATCCTAAACGCCATGCTCGGCATCACGCGGATTTTCGTGCTCTGTTCAAAGGGCGAGGCATCCGCAAAGCGTATCGCCGAAGTCCTGCGCACGCCGCAGGATCTGACAGTTGAGCCGGCGGACGAGAAAGAATCCGAAGTACCGGATGAGCCGCCTGCACACATTGTCTTTGACCATGTGTGTTTTTCGTATGAAAAGGTCAAAGCAAACGTCAAGGATTTAAGTTTTTCGCTTAATCGCGGGCAGACGCTCGGCATCATCGGTGCGACCGGCAGCGGCAAGAGCACCATCATCAATCTGCTCATGCGGTTTTACGATGTGGACAGCGGCTGTATCCTGATTGACGGTAAAGACATCCGCACAATCGAATCCACAGCGCTTCAGAAAAAATTCGGCGTTGTATTTCAAAACGATTTTCTGTTCGCCGACACAATCGAAGAAAACATCCGCTATTTCCGCGCGCTTTCCCGCGAGGAAATTGCCGACGCAGCACAGGCGGCACAGGCACAGGAGTTTATTGACACCGTCGGCATGGACTACGGTGTGCTTGCCCGCGGCAACAACTTAAGCGGCGGACAAAAACAGCGTCTGCTCATTGCGCGCGCACTGGCGGCAAAGCCTGAAATCCTGATTCTTGACGATGCATCGTCCGCACTCGACTACAAAACAGACGCCGTTTTGCGCCGGGAACTTTCCCGCCGTCATTTCGGCACAACCTCAATTATCGTCGCACAGCGCATCAGCTCCATCAAAGGTGCGGATATGATTCTCGTACTTGAAAACGGCAGTGTAATCGGATGCGGCACGCACAATACACTCATGAAGACCTGTGCGGTCTATCAGGAAATTGCAGAAAGCCAGATGGGAGAGGGGGCGCACACGGATGCTTAAAAAACAGGGCGAAAAGCAGAAAAAAACGGTTCTGATCGGCAGGCTGTGGCAATATTTAAGCCGCCATAAGCTGCTCATCCTCTTAGCGCTTGTCTGTATGTTTTCAAGCAACATTTTAGCGCTGTTCGGCCCAAAGCTTTCCGGCAGCGCCATCGACGCGATGGGCGTTGACACCGGACAAGTCGATTTCCCCCGCGTTCTTTACTATGTGGGACTCATGACGGTGTTTTACATTGTATCGGCCATTTTATCGTATGCGCTGTCACTGCTGATGATCCGATTGAGCCGCCATGTCATCTACGACATGCGAAAAGACGTATTCGAAAAGCTCTCCGCACTGCCGGTCAGCTTTTTTGACCGGTATCAGACAGGCGACATCATCAGCGTCATTTCCTATGACATTGACACGGTGAACCAGTCGTTTTCAAACGATCTCTTGCAGGTATTGCAGAGCATTGTCATCGTCGTGTTTTCGCTTGTTATGATGCTGAGCATTGCGCCTGTGCTCGTGCTGGTGTTCGTCGTGACGATTCCGCTCTCGATCGTGTTCACAAAATTCATCACAAAGCGCGTGCGGCCGCTGTTTCGTGCCCGCTCAAAAAAGCTCGGCGAATTAAACGGCTTTGTCGAGGAGATGATCGGCGGCCAAAAGACGACAAAGGCCTACGGTCAGGAGCAGAAGGTGATCGAACGGTTTGACAAAAAGAACCGCGAAGCCGTTTCGGCATACAACAAGGCCGAATATTACGGCACGCTGACCGGTCCTTCCGTCAACTTCATCAACAATCTCTCGCTTGTGTTTGTGAGCGTATTCGGCGCGCTGATGTATTTAAACGGCAGTGTCGGACTTGGCAACATCTCGTCGTTTGTGCAGTATTCGCGCAAATTCTCCGGCCCGATCAACGAAATCGCCAACATCATCGGCGAATTGCAGTCGGCGTTTGCCGCGGCGGAGCGTGTGTTCCGGCTGATGGACGAAGCACCCGAGATGCCCGACCAATCGGATGCGGCGGTACTGACCGATGTGCGCGGCGAAGTGGATGCCGAGCATATATCGTTTGGCTATGTGCCGCAGAAAACGATCATCCATGATTTTAACATGCACGCCAAACCCGGCAGTCTTGTGGCAATCGTCGGTCCGACCGGTGCGGGAAAAACGACGCTCATCAACCTGCTCATGCGCTTTTACGATGCAGACAGCGGCACCATCTATGTCGACCAAAACGACATCTATCATGTGACCCGCAGCAGTCTGCGCGGCGCATACTCGATGGTGTTGCAGGACACCTGGCTGTTTTACGGCACGATTTTTGAAAACATCGCATACGGAAAAGAAAATGCCACGATGGAAGAGGTCGTAAAAGCGGCAAAGGCGGCAAAAATCCACGACTATATCGAAAGTTTGCCCGACGGATATCAGACTGTTTTAAGTGACAACGGCATCAATATTTCAAAGGGACAAAAACAGCTTCTGACCATCGCACGTGCCATGCTGTTAGATGCCCATATGCTGATTCTCGACGAGGCAACCTCAAACGTGGACACCCGCACCGAACAGCAGATCCAGTCGGCGATGCGTGAGCTGATGCGCGGGAAAACGTGCTTTGTCATTGCCCACCGGCTGTCCACCATCAAAAATGCGGACAATATTCTGGTGATCCGAAACGGAGATATCGAAGAACAGGGCACGCATGAAGAACTGATGGCAAAAGGCGGATTTTACGCAAAACTCTATTACGCGCAGTTTGAAACGTACGAAAAAGCGGAATAAACCAGTTGACAAACGAACAAAAACCGCATACAATAAGCGGCAGGGAATGAAGTACTCCCCCGGGAAACCGAAACCGCTTGTTTTTTTAAGCTGATGACTTCTGTGATTTTGATTGTCGCAGAAATCATCGGCTTTTTTGCGGCATAAGGAGGATTTTCATGTTAACATCACTCGCTCTCATCTTTTTGGTCGGTCTGTCAATGGCGGGTATCTGCCAGTTTTTAAAACTGCCGCGCATCATCGGCATGCTGTTTACCGGCATTGTGTTAGGGCCGTATGTGCTCGACCTATTGGCACCCGAAATGCTGTCGATTTCCGCACAGCTTAGGCAAATGGCGCTCATCATCATTCTGTTAAAGGCGGGACTTTCCTTAAACCTTGACGATTTAAGAAAGGTCGGACGGCCCGCAATTCTCATGTCTTTTGTGCCGGCAAGCTGTGAAATTCTCGCGTTTTTCCTCTTTGCACCGATGCTTCTGCCGGTCAGTCATCTCGAAGCCGCGCTGATGGGTGCGGTGCTGAGCGCCGTTTCGCCTGCCGTTGTCGTGCCGCGCATGGTGCGCCTGATCGAAACCAAATACGGCACGGACAAGCACATCCCCCAGCTCATCATGGCGGGTGCATCGTGTGACGACATCTTCGTCATCGTCTTATTTTCAACGTTTTTGAGCATGGCACAGGGCGGCAGTGCACGTGTCATCGACTTTGTGAATATTCCCGTTTCGATTGTGCTCGGCATTCTTCTGGGCGCGGCGGCCGGATATTTGCTCGGTCTCTTTTTTGAAACGGCATATGCGCACAAACACTGTGTCCGCAACAGCACAAAGGTCGTTGTCGTGCTGGGCGCATCGTTTCTGCTCGTTGCCGCCGAAACGTGGTTAAAACCGATCGTGTCCGTTTCGGGACTGCTGGCTGTCATGAGCATGGCATGTGTGCTCAAATTAAAAAGCACCGCCTTTGTTTCCAAGCGCTTAAGCGAAAAATTCGGCAAGCTTTGGATTGCCGCCGAGGTGATTTTATTCGTTTTGGTCGGTGCGGCAGTCGATATCCGCTACACGCTGACGGCCGGAATTCCTGCCGTTTTGATGATCCTCATCGCGCTTTTATTCCGGTCGGCGGGTGTATGGCTGTGTCTTGTCAAAACACCGCTTTCAAAAAAGGAACGGCTTTTCTGTGTGCTGTCCTACCTGCCGAAAGCCACTGTGCAGGCGGCAATCGGTTCTGTACCGCTTGCCATGGGACTTGCCTGCGGACAGATCATTCTGTCGGTTGCCGTGCTGGGCATTCTGATCACCGCACCGCTCGGCGCCATCGGCATCGACGTCTCTTACAAACGCTGTCTGCAAAAAGAATCCGCATAACGCAAAAACACACGATGCATCAACACGCATCGTGTGTTTTTTTATTTCTTTTCCGCTGACACCGTTTGGTACAGACGTTCAAAGAACGCGCGCGCCTTAGACAAGTCCTGTGCGTCCGGGTGGCCTTTCGCCGTGCCGCCTATAAGCTTAAACGGGCCGAATGTGTCGTATCCCTTGCATCCGTATTCTCCGAGCACCACCGCATCTGCCGCCGCGGCCGCTGCTCGGAGCGGTTTTGTCCCAGTACCTTTTTGCAAGCCGTACGTATACACAAAAAAGGTCGGCGTGTGCGGCAAAAGAAACTGCTGTGCAAACTGTGTCACCTTTTCATGCGGCGCAAAACCGTAAATCCCCGATGCAAATCCGACCAAGTCATAGCCGGACAAATCGGCGGTATCCGTTTTGGTGACATCAATGAGATCGACGTCATAGCTGTCTGTCATTGCGCGAATGACTTTTAAGGTGTTATGATGATGCGCCGAATAGTAGCAGATTGCCGTTTTCATTCCGGTTGTCCTCCCAGCGTCCAGCCGCAGTCGCCATGATAGATCATCTGGCGTGTCATGCCGCCGTCGATGTAAATCGTTTCACCGGTGATAAATCCTGCCTGCTCCGAGCACAAATACAGCACCATATTCGCAATATCAAGCGGATTGCCCACACGTCCTGCCGGATGCTGTGATGCATCTGCGCCTGTATAGACCGTGCCCGTTGTGTCAATCCACCCCGGTGCCACGGCATTGACGCGCACCCGTCCGGCAAAGCTCATCGCAAGCGCATGGGTCAGTGCTGAAATGCCGCCTTTTGCCGCGGAATAGCTCTCCGTTTGCGGCTGGCTCATGCGGTCGCGCGAGGAGGAGATGTTCACAATGCTCGCGCCCGGTGCAAAATACGGCGAAAACAGCTTCGCAAGATAAAACGGTGCCGCCACGCCGACGCGCTGTGCATATAAAAACTCGTCATAAGTGCAGTCGTCGATGCCCTTCATAAGCGGCAGTGCGTTGTTGATGAGAAAATCAACCCGTCCGTATGTGTCGATCACCGTTTTGGCAAACGATTCAAGCACCGCCTGCTCGCCGATATCGCCGACAAATCCATCGTTTGGCAAAAGGTCGATCACGCACACATGCGCACCTGCCAGAGAAAACTGCTCGGCAATCGATTTTCCGATGCCTTTTGCGCCGCCCGTCACGACGGCAACCCGATCACAAAACATCCTCGATCGTTCCTTTCTTATTTTTAAATCAGAATGCCGTCGCAGTGGTCGATCTCATGCTGAATGATCTGCGCACAAAAGCCGGTAAACGTTTGAAACCGCGTTGCAAACGACTCGTTTTGATACTGCACCTTGATCGACGCATAGCGCTTTGTTTTGCGTGTGCCGGACAAGGACAGACAGCCTTCCTCCGCCTCATACGGCGACTTATGCTTGATGATCTGCGGATTGAACATCACCCGGTAGCCGCCCTCGTGCTCAAACGCGATGATCCGCTTATTCACACCGATCATGTTGGCCGCCATGCCCACGCATCCTGCCTTGTGCGCTTTGAGTGTTTCGAGCAAATCTTCCGCTACCGCGCGATCGGCCTCTGTTGCCGGCACCGACGGCATCGACAGCACCGCTTCGTCTTTGCAAATCTCTCTTACCATGTTTCCTCCTGCAATGTTCTGTATTTCTCTTATTGTAATCCCATGAATCCAAAAAAGCAATGATGTTTATGGTCTTATAAAAAGCAAAAAACCGGTGAAAAACTTCACCGGTTTTTTATCACACAAAGAGCATACAGCCCGATTCTTTAAACTGTTTGATTTTCTCACGCAGGAGCGCTTCGTCACAGGAAAACGTCTCTGCAAGACACCGAATGCACAAAAAATCCTCTGCGCGGCGGCTCACAAGCTTTTTGTAAAGTCCGATTTCGTCGTTTGAAAGCGGTGCGCCGCACGTTCTGCACACAGCACTCATGCCTCCACCACGCTTGCACGGTATACAACGCATTCATGCGCTTTCACCGCATGGGTAATGCTGCCGTTTACCGGACGGGACGTTTCTTTGCTCCACACATCAAACAGCGAGAGCGTTTTGCCGCATCCGCTGTCGAATCCGAGGTCATACAGGCTCACCGTCATGTTCGTGTCGGTTTCGCCCATGTTGAAAAATCCGATGGCAAGATCGCCGTTTTGGAGTGACCGCACCCAGATATAATCCTCGTTTGCATCCGGCCACGGATGTCCGCCTGCCAAATACGGCTGTGCGCACAGCGGGTCCTGACTGATGGCAATCATGTCTTTGTTCAACAAGATCTGTTTTGTTTCGTCGGTCATGGTCCGAAGATCGCATCCTGCCATCAGCGGAGAAGAAAGCATTGCCCAGAGCGAAAAATGTGTCTTGTACTCCTCAAATGACATGCCGGTCAGTCCCACATGACCGACACCGTTTAAGCCGACGACGAGCATGTCCATATCGTTAAAGCAGCCTTTTACACCGTACGGCAACAGCTTTGTCTGCTGTGCGTGCAGATCATGCACCGATTTCCATGCGTCGACGATGTCGAGGGTCGAACGCCACATGCCCGCACCTGTCGTATGAATCCACCGCGCCGTATCATCGGCACCCCAGCTGCATGCCGAGAACAAAATGTCCCTGCCGCAGTTACGCAGTGCAGTTCCCATACGGCGGTAGAGTGTTGCACCGTCCGCGTGTGCGGGTTTATAGCAGTAGTCGTATTTTAAGAAGTCAACGCCCCATTCCGCAAAGGTGGCGGCATCCACAAATTCATAGCCGAAGCTGCCCGGATAGCCGGCGCACGTCATCATGCCCGCGCAGGAATACATGCCGAACAGCAGTCCTTTTTCATGCACATAATCGGCGACATAACGCATGCCGTGGGGGAATTTCTCCGGATCGGGAACCAATCGGCCGTTTTCGTCGCGCTCGCGTTTTGCCCAGCAGTCATCGATGACAAGATAGCGGTAGCCTGCGTCGCGCATTCCGCTTTCGACCATGCGGTCTGCGCTCTCGAGAATCAGTTTCTCACCGATGTTGTGCGCAAATGTATTCCAGGAATTCCAGCCCATCGGCGGGGTATTGGGGATCAATAAAAAGACCTCGCTTTCCGTTTCTTAAAATTTCACCCTGAGTATAGCATAAGCCCCTGCGCATCGCAAGGGCTTATTGTATCCATGATTTGATTTTTAACAGCCGGCAAGCTTGCGCATGCTCTGGTCGCCTGTAAACGTACCGACGTTATACAAAAACAGTGCCTGCTGATAGTCGTTCGTGTCCACATCATATTCGGAGAGCGGCACATTTAAATACCGCAGATCGACAACGGTGATCTGTTCATAGTGAAGCGTCAAAAACTGCATCATCGAGTTTGCATAACTGTCTTTAAACACAATGAGCTTTTTGCCGTTTTTGACGTTTGTGTTGATCTTAACAACCGGTGTGTTCTGTCCCAAAAAGACGGTGTATTTGTCTTTTCCCTCGAGATTTTCACGGAAAAAGATGGAGGAGTAAGTCTGGGTGTTTTTGCCCATATACCGCACCACCTCATTCACCGGGTCGCCCTGAGAATAGGTGTACAGATCGATAGTGTCGGCAAAATCCTCGTGGCACAGCGCTTTCGAGTAAAGCGTGCCGAGAAAATCGTTTGCCACATGCTCGATGTTGAACATATCATGCGAAACCGCTTTGAAGTTGAGCGGTTTTGCAAGCGCAGTATAGCCGAGATATGCACCGTAGCTTGTCCAGTGGTGGTCGGTGCGGTAATAGATATACTCCTTCTGATGTGCCGAAAGCACTGCATATGCGTCATCCGTGTTTACGTTCTGAAGCATATCATAAAACGATTTGATATAGGCAGTCTGATCGATATACGGTGCAGACATCGGCAGTGTCGAGGAGTAGATCGTTTCCGCTGTCGGCACGAGCATCACCGTCGTATCGATTTTTCCGCTGTATTTTTGTGCAAACTTGTTGATTTCCTCTGCGTTTAAGGCAGTGACGGTCTCGTCCGGTTTTCCGATATGCTCGACCAGCTTGTCCTCGCACACATACGTGCCGCCCAATTCGCGTTTGCCTGCGGCCAGTTCAATTGCCGATTTTGCCTTTGCAATTTCATCGCGCAGAACAATGTGGTCGGCAAGATACGATTCTGTACCGTCCATGAATGATTTATCGAGCACAGTATCTGCCGAAAACGTCGGCGCTGACTTTAACGCCCGGTTTTCAAGCTCGGAAAACGTTTTGTCCGGCACAATGAGTGACGCAATCGGTAACAAAAAGATTACGGCAAAAAACAATGCAAGCAGAATTCGTTTGGAAGCCATCAAAACACGTACTCCTTTCCCTTAGAAGTTAAAGTATAAAAACGGGTTGTAGGTGGATGTGACAACATAGCAGATCGACACGGCAAACAGCGCCACGTCGAGTCCCAACCGCATGGTATTCGCGCACCAGAGCGCCCATTTATCGCGGACAAAGTGATAGATTGTTCGGGAGACGTTTGTCGAGCAGAATGCACACACCACAAACAGCAGGATATTTGACAAGAACAGATAAACAGACTGGCGGTCGAACAGTGCCGCGCCGTTTACGCCGAACAGTGCACCGAAGAACGAGCCGATCGACGAAAGGCTTGTCATCTCAAACAGCACCCATCCGAACACGACGAGCAAAAACGCGTAAAGCCACTGCACAACGCGCGGAAGCTTCTGCAAGAGTTTCCCTAAGAACAGTTTTTCTAACAGAATGAGCACGCCGAAGTAAAGGCCCCACAGCACAAAGTTCCAGCTTGCGCCGTGCCAAAGGCCGGTGAGCATCCAGACAATCAGCGTGTTGCGCACAAGCTTTAATTTGCCGACACGGTTGCCGCCCAGCGGAATATAGACATACGACAAAAACCACGAACCGAGCGTCATGTGCCAGCGGCGCCAGAACTCGGACACACTCTTTGAAAGATACGGATGATTGAAGTTTTGCGGGAAATCAAACCCGAGCATTTTGCCAAGGCCGATTGCCATATCCGAATAGCCGGAGAAGTCATAGTAGATCTGGAACGTAAACGCCAGAATGCCGATCCATGCTGTGAGCACCGGCAGTGTCGCATAGTCCATGCCTTTGACAAGCGTCCACACTGCGCCGATGTTGTTTGCGAGAATCAGCTTTTTGGCAAGACCGCGGATGAAAATGCTGATGCCGTCAGCTGTTTTATTCATCGAGATCTCACGCTCGTTGATCTGCTCTTCGACATCGCTGTAGCGTACAATCGGGCCGGCAATCAGCTGCGGGAACAGCGTCACATAGCCGATGAAATTGACGATGCTCTTCTGCACGCGGATACTGCGGCGATAGAGGTCGATTGTATACGACATGGCCTGGAACGTGTAAAACGAAATGCCAATAGGCAGCGGCAGCTGCGGATCAAAAATCTGCGTGCCGAACAGATCGTTTATATTCTGAATGAGAAACGAGCCGTATTTAAACACACACAAAAAGCCGAGGTTCAACACAACTGAGCCAATCAGCACTGCAAGCCTTCGCTTTGGAAATGCGTCGAACCGGTCGATCAAAAGACCTGCTAAGTAGTCGACGACAATCGTTAAAAGCATTACGAACACATAAAGCGGTTCGCCCCATGCATAAAACAGAATGCCCGAGATCATGATGATCAGATTCTTCACCTTTTTGGGTGAGAGATAGTAGACGAGCAGTACGATCGGCAGAAAGCCGAATAAAAACGTCATGCTTGAAAAAACCATGTTGTTATTGTTCCTCCTTTATTTGTTTGCAGAATGCACGGTATTCTTCGTAAGTAATGAGCCCGTTGATGACATCGAGCAGGCTGTTTTGCGAAAGATAAGTGGGCAGTCCGAGCTTTTTTAACAGCGATTCCCGCTTTTTCTTAGCGTCCGCGCCGCCGGAAAGCCCGTCCTCAAAAAAATCAAGCTTTGTGATCGGACGGGAGCGTTTGGGCTCCTCGCGGTCGAGTGCGCCGGCCTGCTCGATGAGTGTGCGCAGGCAGTCGGCGTCAATTCCCTCGACACCCAAAAGATGCTCTTTGCCGGGGACGGCTTTTCGCTTTTCCTTGCCTTTTATCTGCGGGATATACACATTGCGGATATCCGCGCCCTTTGCAATCGAACGGATGAAGTTCCGAAGCTGAAAGCCCGCCCGGTCGGAGTCGGTGAGAATTAAAAGTCCGCGCTGGTTTGCAAGCGCGCGGATCATCGCGATTTTTTCGCGGTCTTTGTAGATCCGAAAGCCGTCGGTCTGAATAATCACCCCGTCAATCAGTGAGGAAAGCTTTGCTTTATCATAGCGTCCCTCCACGATGACGGCGCGCGATACCTTTATTTTGTCCATGAGTTCCTTTCTGCACGCATATGCGCGGCAATTTCACCGATCATTTGTTCCAAAATCAAACGGTTGTCCGCCTTTGACGATTTGATGGCGCGGTCTGCGCGGTAAAGCGCATCGACACACGCATGAATCTGCGCAAGTGAAAAGCGGTTTGCATCGCGGCACGCATTTTTGACCGCAAACAGCCGGTTTTTCGGATAAGCAAAGTCGACTGCGATCTGATCGGCGCTTTTTCTTGCCGCCATGCCGGCCTTTGCGCGGTAAATGTCGGAAAATGCCATCGAGAGCGCCGCCACAATCCGCACAGGTTCTTCTTTTAAATAAAACAGCTTGTCGAGCGAACAAAACGCCTGCGTATACTGCGACAAGAGCAGCTGCTTTGCCAACGTAAACGCGCCGGCTTCAATCGACGGCGGACAGCACAGCACAATATCTTCTTTTGTGATTTCACCTTCATTTACAAAGGCACACAGCTTGTCCACCTCGTTTAAAATCGTGCTGTAGTTTGTGCCGCACCGCTCAATGAGTGACTGCGCGGTGTCCATCTCGAGTCTGATATACCGCTTTGCCGCCCGCTCGCACAGCGCACGACAGATGGTCTTTTCGTCCTTTGGGTCAAACCGGCACACAACACCCGCTTTTTTGACAGCGTCGATGAGCTTTTTGTTTTTGGCGGACACCTTTTTGTCTCCCGGGTCAAACACCGTATTGCAAAAAACGAGCACGGTCGTTTCCGGCAGGGAAGAAACGGTGGTGAGTATCGTCGAAAGCGATGATTCCGCAAGCTTTTCCGCATTCAAGTTCCGGATGAGCACAAGCTTCTGCGGCGCCATCATCGGCAGTGTTTCACAGTGCTCCGTCACCGCATCGGCAGAGAGCTTCTCGCCGTCAAACGCGATGCGGTTAAACTCGTCAAACGAACCGGTGTCCACACTGGCAGAAATTTTTTTAAGCGCAGTCTGGATGAATGCCGGTTCCGAGCCGTAAAGATAGTACACATTTGCAAGCTTTCCCGCTTTGAGCGCGTCCATGAGCGCACGATCCTCTAAAACCGGCATTTCTTCACCTCCACACCGAAATTCTGCCTGACTTGTCCGCCCGCACGGTCACAGACGGCGGTGCGGCAAAGACGTGATCGCCGCCTTTTAAGACAAAATCAGGCGGTGCATTCATTATTATAGAATAAATTCCCTCTGTTGTACAGAGTGTTTTCAAATTGTTTACACGCAGAAATTGCACATTTGCACCCGATATGCTCTGATCGGTCGAAACGCCTGCTTTGATGCCGTTTTTCTCGATCATCACCGTCACAGCACCCGTTTCACTGCACCGCACGTCGATGCCTGCATAAAGCGGCAGGTATTTTGCGTCCGAAAAGGTAAGCACGTCGTATCCTGCACGGGAAAGCGGGGTGTAGATTGCATTTTGCCGGTGCATGATCACATGCGTAACGCCGAGTGTTTCATTGAGCAGATGAATCGGCGTGACAGAATCTGTAGTGCGCTCTGTAAAGATGAGCGAGCGGATGGTGTGCACATTCCGCGCTTTCAAAAACGACAGAAGCGGCAGTCCATAGTCCCGGCTGTCGCCAAGAACCGTGATGTCTGCTGTGCCGTTTTGCACACTGACGACTGCCTGCAGTTCATCCGAATACGAAAAGGTATAAAACAGCACGGCATCACGATCCAGATACTGCATTCCTGCGAGAAACACGGTCATCCCTGCAAGCATCACGCATAAAAACCGCACGATATAACGCCGCATCTGTTTGCTGACGATCAAAGCACAGGCAATACCTGCCAAAAACACCGACAGCCCGATCATGCCCGCCGGCGAGGAAAATCCGAAAAAGGAAGCCGGCAGAGCAGAAAGCGCCGCGGTTCCCTCGCAAAGCAGGTGAAGAAGCGATGACGCACATGCATAGAACATCTGCATTCCGGGCAGACATCCAACAAGAAACAAACCGCCCGCGCACCCGGCGATACCGCAGACAAACAGGTTTGCAAGCGGGGAAACAAGGCTTACACCGCCAAAGAAATAAGCCGAAACCGGCAGAATCGAAACAGAACACGCCGTCGAAGCACACACCGATGTGAGCAGAGAATGCACTGCACGGTTTTTAATCGGCAGGACAGATTCGGCCGCATCCAACAGCTTCGGTGCGAGCACACACAGCCCGAGTGTGGCGGAAAACGATAAAAGGAAGCTTGCGGAGGTGAGTGCGTAAGGCGCAGAGAGCACAATGAACAGCGCCGCGCCGAACAGGCTGTTGAGCGAATCGCTCCGGCGTCCGAACAATCCGCCTGCCAGCACAAAGGAAATCATAATGCCGGCGCGTACCGCGGGAATTTCTCCGCCCGAAAGAAACACATATCCCCATGCGGCAAACAGCGCAGTGACGGCGGCTTTGCGGTTTGAAAGGTGAATCCGCCGAAGAATCCGTTTCAGCGCAAGGGAAACGAGCATGATATGAAATCCCGACACGCTGAACAGATGCGCCACACCGGCAGTACGAAACGCATCGGTTGTCCGGTCGGAGATTCCGTCGGTGTTTCCAAGGAGCATCCCGCAGAAAACGGCACCCGCTTCCCCGGGCAGACGCGCTTTGATTTGCACACAGATCCAGTCATTTGCCCGCTTTGCCAATGAACGCGGCGGAAGCGTTCCTGTTTTTTCGACCGAAATACTTTGCGCAAGAACGTTTCCCGCGAGGTTTTCTTTGGACAAAAACTGCACAGAATCAAATCCATCCGTCTGTTCTGCAGAAAAGACCTTTCCGGAAACAGTCAGGATATCGCCGTCGTTCCAATCGGGTTCGCCGTGCAGGTAGATCATGACACGAAACGATCCGTCGATTTGCTTACACTGCACATCGCTCAGCACGCACGAAGCAAGCGCGCCGTTCTGCGTCGTCTGCTGTGCCTGTCCGGACAGTGTGACCGTTTGCCCTTGCATCGAAGACAGATCGATGCGTGCGGACAGAAAACAGAAGAAAAAGACAGCCCCCAACACTGCTGAAAACAGCCGCAGGGATGCACGCGGTGCTGCACGAAACAGCAAGGCGGCCAAGATGGCTGCCGCCAGACAAATTCCGACAAAAATCGACACGGAAATGTCAAAAAAAGAAACGACCAAAGCCGCAGCCAGAAAAGACATTCCGACTGCGGCTAACGGCCGTTCTTCTGAAATCAGAAAAGACTGTGTTTTAGCAGAGCGTTTCACTGAGTTTTACGCCGCCAAGCACATGAAAGTGCAGATGTTTGACCGACTGTGCGCCGTTTACGCCCGTGTTGGTAATCACACGGAATCCGTCCTCAAGATGCTGCTCGTTTGCGAGTTTTGCAATCACTTCGCCGATTTTTGCAAGAATGCGGCTGTTTTCTGCTGTGATTGCAGCCATGCTTTCGATATGCGCTTTCGGAATTACCAGAAAGTGCACCGGCGCCTGCGGTGCAATATCGAAAAATGCCAGCACGTCCTCGTCCTCATAAAGCTTGTTGCACGGGATTTCACCCGCGATGATTTTGCAGAAAATGCAGTCCATCGAAATACACCTTCCTTTTATGCTTTGATAAATTCTTTTAAAATCTCCGGCAGTGCCAAGAATGCGTCGTCGATTTTATCGAGTTTTGCAATACCAGCCATTGCGCTGTCCGGACGTCCGCCGCCTTTGCCGCCTGCAACTGCTGCTGCTTTGCCGACGATTTTGCCTGCATGTGCACCTGCTTGAACGGCATCTTTGCCGCAGACACACAGCATGGTGCCTTTGTCTTCATTGACACCGACAAGCAGTGCCACGCATTTCGGTGCGCGCTCTTTGATCTTGTCGCCGAGCACACGCAGAGAATCGGATTTTGTACCGCTGAACATTGCGGTGACATAGCCGATTTCACCGATGCGCTGAATATTTTCAAACAGGCCTTCTACTTTGCTGTCCGCGATTTTCTGGGTGAGTGCGGACACTTCGTTTGCCTTGTCTTTTAACTCTGTCATAACCTGTGCAGCACGGTTTGCTACTTCCATCAGGTTCGGCGCTTTTAAATTCTCAGCCGTTTTCTGCAAAAGCGATTCCTGTGCAGAAATCAGGTCAAGCACGCCGTAACCGGTGACTGCCTCGATACGGCGGACACCTGCTGCAACCGAGCTTTCGGAGAGAATCTTAAACAGACCGATTTTTGCGGTGTTTTCCACGTGGGTACCGCCGCACAGCTCGATCGAGAAATCACCGACTTCGCACACGCGTACGCGCTCGCCGTATTTTTCGCCGAACAGTGCCATTGCGCCTTTGTCTTTTGCCGACTGGATATCGGTTTCATAACGCGCAACCGGTGTTGCATTGAGAATCACGCGGTTGACTTCCTGCTCAACACGGTCGAGTTCTTCGCGGGTAAGCGCTTCAAAGTGCGAGAAGTCAAAACGCAGTTCGCGGGCATTCACCAGCTGACCAGCCTGATGCACATGGGTGCCGAGCACTTTACGCAGTGCTGCATGCAGCAAGTGCGCACAGGTGTGGTTTCTTGCAATCGCATCGCGGAGCGGATTGTTGACATCCATGCAAACACGGTCGCCGACATTTACACTGCCTTCCACGACTTCACACAGATGGAGAATCTGTGCGCCTGCGTTCGATTTCTGCACGTCGTATACATTCAAACGCACACCCTCTGCGGTGATGACGCCTTTGTCGGCAACCTGTCCGCCGCTCTCTGCGTAGAACGGGGTGTTGTCGGTAACGACGACGACTTTCTGACCTGCAAGTGCAGTACCGACGCGTTCACCCTCGAACAGGATCGCACGGATGACAGCGTCACACTCGGTCTGCTCATAGCCGACAAACACGGTGTCCTTGGTCAGATCGGAGAGGGAATCGTCGCCTACGCCGAACGCATCGCCGGTTGCACGTGCATTGCGGGCACGCTCGCGCTGTTCATTCATCAGGCGAACAAACTCCTCCTCATCGACTTTGATGCCGTGCTCTGCGATGATTTCGCGGGTCAGATCAAGCGGGAATCCGTACGTATCATACAGACGGAATGCCTGTGTGCCGGCAAGTGTCGGCTCCTCGACGGAAGCGGTGTCGATCTCGTCGATCATCTGATTCAACAGTTCAAAACCTTTTTCGATTGTCTTTGCAAAGCTTTCCTCTTCGTTTTTCACCATGCGGCTGACGTATTCCACTTTTTCGGAAAGCTCCGGATATGCGGCACGGTTTTCGTGCGCAACGGTTTCGACCACTTCATACAAAAACGGCTTGTTGATGCCAAGCAGTCTGCCATGGCGGGCAGCACGGCGCAGCAAACGGCGCAGGACATAGCCACGGCCTTCGTTTGACGGCATGACACCGTCTGCGATCATAAATGTGGTTGAACGGATGTGGTCGGTGATGACACGGAGCGAAACGTCTTTTTTCTCGTCCTCGTGATAAGCGACACCGGCGATTTTGCTGATGTGGTTCATGATGTTCTGAATGGTGTCGACCTCGAACAGGTTGTCGACGCCCTGCATGACGCAAGCCAGACGCTCAAGACCCATGCCGGTATCGATGTTTTTCTGTGCAAGCGGGGCATAGTTGCCGTTACCGTCGGAGTCAAACTGCGAGAACACGAGGTTCCACACCTCGACAAAGCGGTCACACTCACAGCCGACATGGCAGTCCGGGCTGCCGCAGCCTTTGTCCTCGCCGCGGTCGAAGTAGATCTCCGAGCACGGACCGCACGGACCGGTGCCATGCTCCCAGAAGTTGTCCTCTTTGCCCATGCGCACCATGTGCGATTCCTCGACACCGACTTCCTTTGTCCAGATGTCATATGCCTCGTCATCCTCTAAATAGACGGAGACATACAGTTTTTCTTTCGGCATTTTTAAGACTTCGGTGAAGAATTCCCATGCCCAGTTGATGGCTTCGCGTTTAAAATAGTCGCCGAACGAGAAGTTGCCGAGCATCTCAAAGAAGGTGCCGTGGCGTGCAGTTTTGCCGACATTTTCGATGTCCGGCGTACGGATACATTTCTGGCAGGTAGTCACACGGGTGTTCGGCGGTGTTTCCTGACCGAGGAAATATTTTTTCATCGGCGCCATGCCGGAGTTAATCAAAAACAAGCTGTTGTCGTTGATCGGGATGAGCGGAAAGCTCTTTAAGCGCGTGTGGTTTTTGCTTTCAAAAAACGAAAGGTACGATTCACGCAGGTCATTGAGTGATGTCCATTCCATGAAAAGGGTTCCTCCAATATAAAATAAAATTTGCTCGGATGTGTGTATCATTAAAAAAAGCGTCTTTGTCCCAAACACTGGGACGAAGACGCTTGTGCGTTTCCGTGGTACCACCCGGATTGCACTGCCTTTTTTATAAAAACAGTGCCGCTTTGTCTGCCCGATAACGCCGGCAAAGGCGCAGCGGCTTTCACCGCCGGACTCCCGGAGAGCAGGAGCATGCCGCATTCCAAAGCTTTCACCGTCCGCTTTGTCTCTGCTTGCTGAATGGGTGGCTGTTCCGTTCCGTTCACAGTCGTTTTTTCATCCGATTTGCCTTTAAGTATACGCGTCAAACCGCGGTTTGTCAAGCATTTGCGCCCTTTGTTTCAAGGATGCGTTTTGCTTTTAAAATAGCGGCAATCGTTTTGCCGTCGATGAGTTCATTATCCATTGCCATGCGCACAACTTCATCCAAGTCATACACTTCGACGCTTAAAAATTCGTCATCGTCCAAATGCTGCACCGAAGGCGTCAATCCCGTTGCCAGGAACATATGAATGACCTCGGTGTCATACGCAACCGACGGGCAGAACTCGCCCATGTAAATAAGCTCCGATGCACGCATGCCGATTTCTTCCTCAAGCTCGCGGTTTGCCGCGTCAGAGGGAGATTCTCCCGGGTCTGTTTTTCCTGCCGGAATCTCCAAGACCATCCGCGCAAACGGATAGCGGTACTGCCGCACCATATACACCTTGCCGTCGTCTGTCACCGGTACCACACAGGCTGCGCCGTTGTGCTCGACGATTTCGCGTGTTGCTTCGTTTCCGTTTGGCAGCAGCACATCGTCGACACGCACATTGATGATTTTTCCCTCATAAATCCGGCGGGTGGAAACATGGGTTTCCGCAAATGCTGACTGATCCATTGTTTGTCCTTCCTCTCCCATATAAAATGTACGTTTTCTTTATCATACCGCACAAACAGGCGGATTGCAATCGTTTTGACAGCGAAAAAAGGAAGAACTTTCATATTTCTGAATAAATCCGGCTGTTTTATTTCTGATTTTGCAGTTTTTATTGTGTTCTGTTGCAAAACACACCGCTCTTTATTCGATTTTACGCTGTTTAGCCAAATCAATACGAATTTTTTTCGATAACCTCTTGCATTTCAAAGCAAAAATCGCTATAATAAATACCAATATACCGCAAACGGTATGTGCAGCACGGTCTGACCGCTGCAACCATCTTTTTGGGAGGAGAATCCATATGGCATTTAAAAGCGAATATCTGCAGCGTGTCTATGAAACCGTAGAAAAACGCAACGCAGGCGAAAGCGAATTTTTACAGGCAGTCAGAGAGGTTCTTGAGTCGTTTGAACCGGTCGTTGAACAGAACCCGTCGATCATCGACACCGGCGTCATTGACCGCATTGTGGAGCCGGAGCGCTTCATTCAGTTCCGCGTTTCCTGGGTAGACGACAACGGCAAAGTTCAGGTCAACCGTGGTTTCCGCGTACAGTTCAACTCCGCAATCGGTCCGTACAAAGGCGGCCTGCGTCTGCATCCGTCCGTTTGCGCATCGGTTATTAAATTCCTGGGCTTCGAGCAGTGCTTTAAAAACAGCCTGACCGGTCTGCCGATGGGCGGCGGCAAAGGCGGCGCTGACTTCGATCCGAAAGGCAAATCCGACGGCGAGATCATGCGTTTCTGCCAGAGCTTCATGACCGAGCTTTCGAAATACATCGGTCCGGACACCGACGTTCCGGCTGGCGACATCGGCGTCGGCGCACGTGAGGTCGGCTACCTGTTCGGCCAGTACAAACGTCTGCGCAACGAGTTCACCGGCGTGTTGACCGGCAAAGGTCTTTCCTACGGCGGCTCGCTCGCAAGAAAAGAAGCAACCGGCTACGGTCTTTGCTACTTCACCGATGAGATGCTCAAAAACATGAAAAACGATTCGTTCAAAGGCAAAACTGTCGTTGTTTCCGGTTCGGGCAACGTTGCAATCTATGCAACCGAGAAAGCAACCGAATTGGGCGGCAAAGTTGTTGCAATGTCCGACTCGAACGGCTATATCTACGACGCAAACGGCATCAACCTCGACGTTGTCAAACAGATCAAAGAGGTTGAGCGCGGACGCATCAAAGAATATGCAAACCGTGTCGAAGGCGCTGTTTACACCGAAGGCTGCCGCGGCATCTGGAGCATTCCGTGCGACATCGCACTGCCGTGCGCTACCCAGAACGAATTGAATGGCGAAGAAGCAGCACTGCTCGTCAAAAACGGCGTTATGGCAGTTGCTGAGGGCGCAAACATGCCGTCCACACCGGAAGCAATCGAAACACTGCAGAAAGCAGGCGTTCTGTTTGGCCCGGCAAAAGCTGCAAACGCTGGCGGCGTTGCAACGTCCGGCCTTGAGATGAGCCAGAACTCGATGCGTTATTCGTGGACCTTTGAAGAGGTTGACGCAAAACTGCACGACATCATGGTCAACATTTTCCACAACACATACAACGCAGCGAAAAAATACGGCATGGAGGGCAACCTCGTTGCCGGCGCAAACATTGCAGGCTTCGAGAAAATCGCGGATGCAATGATTGCACAGGGTGTTGCATACTGAGTTTTTTTGATACATGCTTTCTTAACAAAAAGAAACACCGGAAATTTTCCGGTGTTTCTTTTTTTGCTGTTTTTTTAAAATTACATCACGCTTCTTTGAGCGCGCGGTGCAGCCAAACGTCTGCAATATCAATGGCAGAATACAAATCCGATTTCTGCGCTTTTTTGACGACCATATCCTGAGGTTTCACGTCTTTTCCGGTTCTTAACAGCTGAATCATCACATCGCTTGCCACTTCTTTGTTGTCCGATGGTTTCGTAGAAAGCACCTGCATACAGACCACATACGGATCTTTCATACTGCCGTAGTATAACGTATTCCCGCAGCGAACAAGCGGTTTGTCTTTATAACAAAAAAATGTCTTTTTCACAGACACTGACCTCCTCTTTTTAAAATCTTTTTTTCTTATGATACCACACAGCATAAATTCTGTAAACAGATTCTGTGCGATATTTAGAAACTGTTCACCATTTTGACGAAAAAAACGTGCAAAATAAAAATCCCCCGGCAAAAGGGGCGGTGACGTAAGAAAACACTTATGTGAGAGAATCGGCGTAGTTTAGGCTACGCCGGTTTTCTTTTCTTTTTGGGCTGCTTGGGATTGCTCCCTTGCTTCCTCAAAATCAAATGCACCAATGAAGTTGTAGACGATCTCAATTTCTCTGACCTTAATACGCGGCTCGTTCTCGTCCGGCGTGTAAACCTCGGAGATATAAATTTTATCCACGAACTCCCGGAGAACAGAGGCGTCAAGCTGCTGCATATCGGTGTATTTTCTGACCGCTGCAATAAACTGTCTGACGTTGACTTTCTGCTTCTCCTGTTCCTTGACTTCCTGCCGCAGATGTTCGACAAGATTTGTAAGGTTGGTCTGTTCCAGTTCATAGTCACGGGACAGTTTGATGAAACGCTCGTCGGAGAGCTTGCCGGAAATGTTATCCTCGTACAGTCGCTTGATGATAACATCCAGCTCGGCAATCCGCTTTTGCGATTGCGCCAAAGTATCTTTCTTTTGTGCCAGCTCCTTGTCCCGTTCCCGCAGGCTTTGATCTGCGGCCCGCTGCACAAAGTCGTCCTCATACTGCGTCACATACTGAATGGCTTCCCGCAGGTTTCGCAGCACGATTTCTTCAAGGACAACGCGCCGGATAGAATGGGTCGAACATAAGGTACGGCCTTTGCGATAGGTAGAACAGATGTAATATTCCTGCTCTGGCTTGTAGCAATTAGCACGGCACAGGTACATCTTGCCGCCGCAATCCGCACAGTACAGCAGGCCGGAAAACATTCCCATGTCACCCATTCTGGTAGGACGGCGACGGCCCTGCCGGATTTTCTGCACAATCAGAAACACACTTTCCTCAATGATAGGTTCCTGTGTGTTCTCGAAGATCACCCATTCTGACGGGTCATTCCACAGCTTTTTCTTGCTCTTGAACGATTGCTTGGTGGTTTTGAAATTGACCGTATGGCCCAAATAGTCAAGGCGCTCCAAAATCCGTGATACCGTTTCATTCGTCCACTTATAGGGATTGACCGGCGGCTTATTGGATACCGGCAGCCCTTTATGAGTTCGCCTATCATGTGGGTTCACCTCCTTTGCCGCGCCCTCCCGCATGGAACCGGGAGAGCGCGGCGGGGTTTCAGGATTTAAGAGTTATGGTTGGGTTGGTTGGCGGACAGCCGGGCCGATCAGCCCAGCAGACCAGACAGCAGGGGAACCAGAGTGACGCCGATCAGGGCAACACCGCCGCCCGCGACAAGCTGCTTGATGCCTTGGCTTTTGGAAGCCGGGTTATCCTGCCCGTACCCCTCCAACAGATTGATGCCGCCCCAAACACACAGCGCACCGCCGAGGCCCACAACGATGGTCTGCAAAGTAGTAACCGCGCTATTGAAAAATTCCATAAATTTACCTCCATAATTTCAGATTGTGATGTTGTTTTGATGGAAAAATCGCCGGTCAGATACCGGCGTCACAATCCGCAGACGCCCCGGAGATTAACGGTCGTCCAGCCAATTCAGCACGGCCAGCGAATACATTTCAGCCCATGCTTCACACATCTGGCGGTTTATTTCCAACTCCATCTGCTCCGCCTCCTGTTTCGTCGGCGGGGTATCGTGTTCTGCGATCCACCGGCACATAACCGCAGCGGAAATGATAGCCCGGTAGATTTCTTTCTCTGCTTTGAAATAATCCGCAAATGTCAATTCATCCGAGTTTTCCATAACAGATCGCTCCTTTCAGGCCGCCGGTCACTCGTCCACGGCAGCCATATCTTCATCCGACAGGTCGATGTCGTAGAGATCAAAGGTTTCCTCCTGTGACACCACCCGCTGCCGCTTCCGGCGCAGGGCGGTCAAGTACCTGTCCACGTCAAAATAGTTCTTCTTGTCGGCGTCGGAAAGGTATTTATAGCGGGGGTGACGGGTAATGTCGTATTTCTCACTGAAAAACGGCCTGACACCGCGCACCTGCAAAATACACTTGCCTCCGTCCATTGTTGCGATCTCGTCCTGTGACATCAACTCCTTTCCTAACTTCTGATAATTCAATCCGTGAGAGGTCTGTGCGCCCCGGTTTTCGCTCTGGTTGTAGCTGTCGATGGTTTCTTTGCCCAGCACGTCAGAGATTTCCTTGGCGTTCTTGCCCCGCCCACTAAGGAAAAGCGTACAGTCGCAGTTGTCGGAAATGATTTCCGCAGCGTCTTTGTAGATGGCCTTTAACTGTGACTGGCTTTGCAAAATAATAGAAGCCGAGATTTCCCGGCTTCGGATGGTGGCGATCAGCTTGTCAAAGTTGGGTATCTGGCCGATGTTCGCAAACTCGTCCAGTATCATGCGGACGTGAACCGGCAGCCGCCCGCCGTATTTATCATCGGCACGGTCACAAAGCAGGTTGATAAGCTGGCTCTGTACCATTGCCAGAATGAAATTAAAGGTGGTGTCCGTGTCCGACATAATCAGGAAAAGCGCCGTTTTCTCGTCCCCGATGGTGTCAAGTTCCAGTTCGTCGTCCTCCATCAGCTCCCGGACTTCCCGAATGTCAAACGGGGCCATTCTCGCGCCCGCGCTGATAAGAATTGAGGAACGTGTCTTGCCCGCCGAAAGCAGGAACTTTTTATACTGGCGGACGGCAAAGTGGTCGGGGTCGCGTTCCTCCAATCGCTCAAACATCATATCCACCGGCGATTGAAATTCCGGGTCGTCCTCGCGGGCTTCGCTGGCATTTATCATTTCAAGCAGCGTCGTGAAGTTCATTTCTTCCTCCGGCGCTTCCTGCCAGATATAGCCGATCAGGGCCGTGTAGAACAGCCGTTCCGATTTCACCCAAAAATCTTCGGCGGATTTTTCGCCCTCTCCCTTAGTGTTGCAAATCAGGGTGTTTACCAGCTTCAACACGTCTTTTTCCGAGTGCAGATACCGAAACGGGTTGTATTTCATGCTCTTGGAAAAATTGATGGTGTTCAGCACTTTCACGCGGTAGCCGCTGCGGATAAGGAGCTGGCCGACTTCACCGATCAAGCTGCCCTTGGGATCGGTTATCACAAATGAGGTCGGATAGTCCTTGGACACACATTGCATGAGGTTCGGTTTTACAAAGAACCGGGTCTTGCCGGAGCCGGAACCGCCGATCACCAGAACATTTTTATTTCTTGCGGTTTTGGGGTCTTTCGGCCTGTTGTTCATCGTCAGCCGTTCCGTCTGTGTCAGCAGAATGTTGTTGTCAAAATTGGGGTCGATATAGGGGGCTATATCTTTGGGGCCGCCCCATCGGGCGCTGCCGTACTCCACGCCTTTGCGGTATTTCTTGGCGTTCTTGCCTTTGCAGTACACCATGAGCCGCAGCGCCGCAGCACCGGCGACGCCGATCAGCAGGTCAAAGAGGTGGAAGCTGGGGGCAGCACTTTCAAAGGCCGCCGCGCAGCCGTCCGCAAAGTGCAGGAGCTTTTGGGAAAGGTCGATGCCCTCCGCCAGCCGGTACGCCTGCCCCAGCTTGCCGAACAGATAGACAAACAGCAGATAGGGCAGATTGGCGATTATCAGTTTTTTCATTTCCGGCTTCATCGTGACAGCCCCCTTTCCTTGAATTTCTCCTTGGCCCGGTCAGCGTTGCGGGCCGCTGCCTTTTCCTTGCTTGCGGCAATGTCCTTGCGGATCGAGGGCCGTTCCTCCCGCTGCAATTTCTTGGCCGTGAACTCCTTGAACGCCTGTTCCATGTTGTCGGCGTCCTTGGCCTTGAAAATCACGATGTAGTGCGGGGGATGGGTGGTGGCGTCTTTCCGTAGCGTGAAGTCCACGCCGTATTTCTTGGCGCAGGGCCGGAAAAGGCCGATATTGGCGTCGGTGATCTCAATGTTGGACAGGGCCGCCCCGTGCTTTTTGAGCTGCTTTAGGCTCTGCTGGCCGTGGTGCAGCTTGGTCTTGCCCTTGTTTCTGGCTTCCAGAAACTTGCGGGCCGCCGCTTGCAGCACTTGGATTGTCAGCTTGGCCGATTTGATGGAAAAGGCTATTGTCTTTTGGGTTACTTCCTCCTGCAATCGCTATCCCTCCTTTCGCAGAAGTGCGGCGGCACGGTTAAGGTGGCACCGTCAGCCGCCGCAGGAAACAGAAAAGGGACAGCCGCTTGCGCCGGTTGTCCCCGATTAAATCCTCACCCGCAGGCCGGAAAGATCGTCGGCACGGATGCCAACCAGATACCAGTTGGCCCCGTACTCAATGCGGGTGGGCTTCCACCTGCCGCCCACCATCACGTCAAAGGTTTCTCCACAGTGCAGGCCGCCGTAGTAGTCCGCCAGATCAAAGCGAATGTCGTAACGGTCGCTGCGCTCGTCGAAAATCAATGCACCCTGTTTCATAGGGCCGTCCTCCTTTCAGATTTTGCCGGTGTTCATGTCATGGGCCACCAGCGCGGCATAGTACCCGTTGATCGTGCTGGGCGCATTGAACAGCATAGCCAGCAGGTATTTCTTGATGTTGCGGATTTCCGAAGTGTTCTTGCTCAAACAGTCAAAGACAAACTCGATGTGAGAGCTGTCCAGCTTCATAAACTTGGATTTTACCAGCTCTGCCGGGTAATCGTCCCCGGCAATGCGGATGGTCTTGCGGGCGCTGCATACGGTTTCCACCAGCAAGTCCACAATCTCGTCCAGCGTTTCCCGGTCAATGCTCTTGACGTGCTGGCAAAGGTGTTCGTACTCGATGTTGTCCATGATGATTTGACGATAAATCTCTATGGCGCTCTGTGATTTCGCTTCCGTTCCTTTCCGTTCCGGCGGCTGTGCCGCCTCGTCCTCCAAAGGAGAGGGGTGGGAAAGGATAGGAATGGGATCGGTAATTGATACATCAGTAATTGATTTTTCTTTACTTGATATATCTTTATTTAATTGCATTGGATTTTCCAATGTCGGGTTTCCCGGTGTCGGGTTATCCGATGTTGGATTTTCCAACACCGGGTTTTCCAATCCCGGTGCGGCCTCGTCCGGCTGCTCTGGCCGGGGCTGGGGCTGTTCGTAGATGGTGTAGATCATGTCGGCCATTTTGCCCTTGCCGTCCCGGTTCTGCTGTCGGGTGATATATCCGGCTTTTTCAAGCTCCCATACCGCCGTGCGGATGGCGTCGATGCTTTCCCGGTTGATAAGGGATAAGCCTTTCAGCGTATAGTCCCAATTTTCCGGCAGGGAGAGCATTTGCGATAACAGGCCCTTGGCTTTCAGGGACAAGTCCTTGTTCCGCAGATGGTGGTTGGACATCACCGTGTAGCCCTTGTTGCGCTCCACACGAAATACTGCCATGTTCTCAACTCCTTTCACTCGAAATCTCACCGCGTCGTAGGCGGTCAGCTTGCCCGGCTGGTAGGGACATTCCGCATAGACGCAGAATTGATATTTCCAGTGCGGGCGATAAAAGCGGCAGGTACCGCAGTCCTCCGGCGTGACCGCCTCGCCGCTGTCGTAGTGGTCGAAACCGGGCTTGCTCTGCATGAGCTGTTCAAAGGCCCGGTCGCTGCCGGAAGTGAAATACATAGGCCGTCGCCTCCTTTCTGCGTTTGGGCAAAAAGAAAAGCCGCAGACTTTTTCAAAATCTGCGGCTTGGCCGGGGAACAGAAAAGGGCGCTGTCAGCTTGACAACACCCTGTTTCTGTCTGATTATTCAGTTGTTTTGACCTGCCCCGTTTTCCGCTGCCCTAAAAAACATTGATTTTACTGGGTTTTTTCATGTTTTCTTATGGCAACGCTCTTAAGCCGGGGGTATTTCATATGCGGGCAAAGCCCTATATTATTAGCGGCACGTGTCACGTCACGTTGGTACGGTCTGACATCTGCGAAAAGCTTGTTACT
>CASGAN010000011.1 GCA_949299455.1 uncultured Oscillospiraceae bacterium | reverse complement strand
TGATTGTTCTTTACTTGATATATCTTTATTTAATTGCGTTGGATTTTCCAACGTAGGTTTTTCCAACGTTGGATTATCCAATGTTGGATTTTCCAATGTAGGTAAATCCGATATAGGCGGCTGTTCGCCGCTGGTAGCTGCTTCCGGCTCTCGCGGCTGCGGCTGCTCATATATGACATAATCCGCGCCCCGCAAGCGTCCTTTCTCGTCGCGCTCCCGGCTGCGGACGATATACCCGGCTTTTTCGAGTTCCTTTACCGCTTCGCGGATTGCGTCGATCTTTTCCCGGTTGATATGGGATAAGCCCGCAAGGGTATAATCCCAATCCTCCGGCAAGGACAACATTTGCGAAAGCAAGCCTTTTGCCTTTAAGGTGAGTTCCTTGTTTCGCAAGTGGTGGTTGCTCATAACGGTATATCCCGTATTGCGTTCCACTCTGAAAACTGCCATTTTCATCACTTCCTCTCTTGGTCTGCGTGGAATATTAGAAAGCCGTTTTCGGCTGTTTTGGTATTGCAATATGCCCTTTGCCGTTTTCGCGTCTGCAAAGCCGCATGGCGTAAGGCTTTTTACCCGTCTATTTGTCCATGCTGGCGGGCGTTTTCCGCGTCCTCTTGCCGGGGCAGTAGGGACACTCTTTGAAAACGCAAAACTCATATTTCCATTGTGGGCGGTAGAAACGGCAAGTGCCGCAATCTTCATCACCTCCGGCACAGCCGGATTGATAGCGGTCAAATCCCGGCTTCTGCTGCATGAGCAGTTGATAGCGGTCAAATCCCGGCTTCTGCTGCATGAGCAGTTCAAACGCCCGCTGCTTGCCCTCTGTGAAATACATTCCGGCTGCGCCTCCTTTCCTGCGGGCATAAAAAAACGGCGTTACTTTTTCCCCAAAAAGGGGTTAAGGTAACGCCGCTTGTGTGCGTATTCAGTTTTTAACACATTCCCTGTTTATCCGCTGTCCGCAAAACCATTGATTTTATTAGCTTTTTGCCGCTATCGCTATCACACCTCATTATTTGACCGCCCCGGATTTAAGCGTATGCAGCAGATGGCGGAAAACGGCGAAATCGGTGCAATTATCGTGAAAGACTTATCTCGTTTTGGCAGAGAAACGATAGAAATGGGCAGACTGACGCAAGTTGTTTACCCGTCTCTTGGAATAACATTTATCGCCATTCAGGAAAATGTAAACACTCTTACGGGAACGGGACTCGAAATGATGCCATTCTATAATATTTTTAATGAGTGGTACGCAGAGCAAACGAGCAAAAAGATAAAGGCTGTTTGGAAGTCAAAAGCAGAAAACGGTGAGCGAGTATCAGCCGCAGTTCCTTTTGGGTATATGAAATCTCCCGACAATCACAAACAATGGATGATCGACGAGCCGGCCGCAAAGGTTGTCCAGTATATCTTTGAACTGTGTCTTGCAGGACTCGGGCCAATGAAGATTGCAAGGCGGTTAGAAGATGAACAAACCATATGCCCTACGGAGCATTATTACAGGAAAGGCATAAAAGCCTCCAACCCAAGACCGCAAAATCCGTATAGGTGGGATCAGGTAACGGTAAGGCACATTCTTGAAAACCGTCAGTACACCGGATGTACCGTTAATTTCAAAAGCACGTTTGTCAGCTTCAAGGTTAAGAAAACTGTTCATCTCCCTGAAGAAGAATGGCAGATTATTCCCAACACACAAGAAGCGATTATTGATGAAGATACTTTTGAAAGAGTGCAGGAACTCAGAAAGCATCGCCGCAGAAATACGGCGACGGGAAAAACGAGTATGTTTTCAGGGCTTCTTTACTGTGCCGACTGTGGATCTAAGCTGTATTACTGTGCTTCCAAAAGCATTAAAGACGGACAAGAGTTTTACCGTTGTTCACAGTACAAAGAAAATCGAGGCTCCTGCACCATTCATTTTATCCGTGATTCCGTGCTGAAAGAATTGGTACTTGATACGATACGGAAGGTCGCCAAGTATGTTCAGGAATTTGAACCGGTGTTCCTTTATCTCTTTGCAAAGCAAAATACACTCGGCAAAGAGATAAGTATTCGTAATATGAAGCAAAATATTGAGAAATCCAAACGGCGCATCAAAGAACTCGATATGCTGATTGAGCGAATTTATGAGGACAATGTGCTTGGCAAGATTTCCGATGAACGATTCTGCCGTATGTCTGCAAACTACGAAAAAGAGCAAAAAGAACTGCTCGCTGCAGTTGAACACGACGAGCAGGCAGTCAGAAAAGCCGAACAGGAAAAGATTGATTTGAAGGTTTTTCTTGAGGCGATTCGTGAGTGTACTGATTTAAAAGAATTAACACCCACCATTGTAAATACTTTGATCAAGCGAATTGAAGTCCACAACAGCGAAAAGGGTGAAGACGGTTTGAAACACGTTCCCATTGATATTTCTTTTACTGCTGTAGGGATTATCAATATCCCGACCGAAAAGGAACTGATTGCGGCAATGGAAGAAATGAGAGAGAACCCACTGAAATCTGCTTGAAACAAAGGAAAACGGTGCAGCCCTCACGGGCTACACCGCATCCTACATAGCGACTGTCCTTAAGAGTACGACTCTAATCTGCCGTTCTTTTTTTATGCAATCAATTCCATTCTTCTCTGTCCACCGCAAACAGAAAATGCGGCGTGTTCTGCCCGCCGAATCCCGACAAAAACGTCTTTCGCACGGTCATGCCGAGCGACTGCGCCACCCGAACGGATGGTTCGTTCGTCTGTTTGACAATCGCATGCACCCGCGGCGCATTCAGCTCAGAAAAAGCGTAGGATACACACGCACGTGCGGCTTCTCTGGCATATCCGTGATGCCACATGTCAAATCGGAACAGATAGCCGACTTCAAGCACCTGCTCCTCTTCACAAGTTTGATAGGTCAGTCCCGCTTGTCCGATCATCTCACCCGATTCCTTTCGGCACACTGCCAGCAGACCGAGTCCCTCCTGCGCATTGCGCTGTTTTTGCCGCACAAGCCATGCGCGAACATCCGCATCCGTGAACGTATGGCAATACGCGGTCATCACACGTTCGTCCTGTAAAATGGCGGCGAGTGCATCAAAATCATTGTCATCAAGCGGCCGCAGAATAAGACGCTCTGTATTAAGAATCATACTTCTCCTCCCGTTTAAAAAAAAGCAAGCCGAACAAATCCGGCTTGCTTTTTTGTTTACATCAAACGCATCTCCCAAGCGCCCTGCGGTGTCTGCTCATAATAACATTCTGTCAGTTCTTCTGACTCAAACACCTCGACCATCGGCAGAAAATCGACCGACAGCGAAAGTTTTTCAAGCGCTTCTCTTTTCACCCAAAAGACTTCGCCTTCATCCGAACTTTTGAGCGCGCCCGAAAATATCTCGGTCCGATAAAACAGCACAACATACCGTGCGCCATCCTCTGTCTGAAACTGTTTTACGCCGCACAGACGGGGATTCTCTATCGTCAGTCCCGTTTCTTCCTGCACCTCACGGATCACCGACTGCACAAACGATTCACCCGGCTCCACATGACCGCCCGGAAACGTAACGCCCGGCCAGTCTTTGCTGTTTCGATTCTGCACCAGCACGTTTCCCGACGCATCGGAGATCATGCACATATTTGTAAAAACAGCGCGTTCTTCGCGTGCCATTATTCTACGCCTTCGATTGGACGAACGACATCCTCGTCTGCATCATAGTCGACGCCTGCTGCCTCAAAGCCGAACAGACGGTAAAAATCATGCCAGTAGCCGTCGATGTCCGCACATTCGCCGAGTGTTTCCGTCGAAATGTTTTCCCAAAGCGCAGAAACCTCTTCCTGAATGTCTGCTTCCATCTCCCAGTCGTCCATACGCACCATGCCCGATTCATCGGTGCAGACCGATGCGCCGTACAGCTTGTCGTGGAACAGGCGGTACATCTGCTCAATGCAGCCCTCATGATTTCCGTGTGCTTTCATGACTTTATACAGAATCGAGATATACAGCGGAACGATCGGAATCGCCGCGCTCGACTGGGTCACAAGCGCCTTGTTCACCGAAATATACGCACGAATCCCGCCGCATTCTGCACTGATTTCCTCTGCAGTGCGTGCCAAATGTGCTTTTGCACGGCCGATGGAGCCGTCAAAATACATCGGATGGGTCAGTTCCGGACCGATGTACGAATAAGCAACAGTAACCGCATTCGGCTCGATTGCATCAGCTGCACGCAGTGCGTCGATCCAGTCACGCCAATCTTCGCCGCCCATGACTTTCACGGTATGTGTGATCTCTTCCTCGGTTGCCGGTTCAATGGTCACATCGGAAACAGTGCGGTTTTTCAAATCGATCGTCTTATTTGTATACGAGTCTCCGGTTGTTTTGAGCACAGAGCTATAGACCGTGCCGTCAGCTGCTACACGTTTCGGTGCTGCTAAGCTGTAAACGACCATGTCGACTTTGCCGAGATCCGCTTTGATCGTTTCGATCACTTTGTCTTTGATCTCTTTTGAATATGCATCGCCGTTTACTGTTTTTGCATACAGTCCGTCTGCTTTTGCAAATTCTTCGAATGCAGCGGTGTTATACCAGCCGGCTGTACCGGTGCGTTTTTCGCTGCCGTTGCGGTCAAAAATCACGCCGAGCGTTGCCGCACCGCACGAATATGCCGCAGAAATACGGGAAGCGAGTCCATATCCCATCGAAGCACCGATGACGAGCACTTTTTTCGGGCCCTCAGTTTTTGCCTGTGATTTTACATAATCGATCTGCTCTTTGACAATCGCTTTGCATCCGTCCGGATGTGCGGTTGTGCAGATGAATCCACGAATTTTCGGTTTTACAATCATGTCGGTTCTCCTTTACACAAAGATTGTTTTACACAGCATACCATAAATCGACTTCTTTTGCAAGCAACTCGACAAACAAGTGTATTTCTGTTTATTTCTTCACTTCAAGAATCGCACCGCGATTGCCGGATGTGACAAGCGATGCATACCGTGCAAGATAGCCGGTTTTGATGCGCGGCTCTTTCGGCGTCCATGCGGCACGCCGTTTTGCAAGCTCTTCATCCGACACGCGCACATTGATCGTGTTTGCCATGATGTCGATATCGATGATATCTCCCTCTTCGACGAGCGCAATATTGCCGCCGACCGCTGCTTCCGGTGAAACGTGTCCGATCGCAGCACCGCGTGTCGCACCCGAAAACCGTCCGTCGGTGATGAGCGCAACCGTGCTGCCGAGTCCGCGTCCCATGATGGCAGAAGTCGGATTGAGCATCTCGCGCATGCCCGGGCCGCCTTTCGGGCCTTCATAGCGGATGACAACGACGTCACCGTCGTGAATCTGATCGCCGTTGATTGCCGCCATCGCATCCTCTTCGCTGTCAAACACGCGTGCCGGACCGGAATGGCAGAGCATCTCCGGTGCGACAGCCGACCGTTTGACGACGCAGGAATCCGGTGCCAGATTGCCGCGGAGCACTGCAATGCCGCCTGTTTTACTGTATGGATTCTCGACCGGACGAATGACGTCGGGATTTTTGTTTTTGCTCGATTGGATGTTTTCGCCGACCGTTTTGCCGGTACAGGTCATGCAGCTTTCATCCAAAAGACCAAGCTTACTAATCTCGTGCATCACGGCATACACGCCGCCTGCTTCGTACAAATCTTCCATATGATGCGGGCCGGCAGGTGCCAAATGGCACAGGTTCGGTGTGCGGTCGCTGATCTCATTTGCCATGTCCATATTGAGCTCGATGCCTGCCTCATGTGCAATCGCCGGCAGGTGAAGCATGCTGTTTGTACTGCATCCGAGCGCCATATCCATCGTGAGCGCATTGCGGAATGCCGCTTCGGTCATAATGTCACGCGGGCGGATGTCTTTGCGAACAAGCTCCATGATCTGCATGCCGGCATGCTTTGCCAAACGGATACGTTCAGAATACACTGCCGGAATCGTGCCGTTTCCGCAAAGGCCCATGCCAAGCACCTCGGTCAGGCAGTTCATCGAGTTTGCTGTGTACATACCGGAGCAGGAACCACATGTCGGGCATGTTTTTTCCTCAAACTCCTGCATTTTTTCTGCGGAGATTTTTCCCGAAAGATATGCGCCGACTGCCTCGGATGCCGCCGAAAAGCTCACCTTACAGCCGTCCACAGTGCCTGCAAGCATCGGGCCGCCGCTCACAAAAATGGTCGGAATATTCAGTCTTGCCGCCGCCATCAAAAGACCCGGCACGTTTTTGTCGCAGTTTGGAATCATGACGAGCGCATCAAATCCGTGCGCCATTGCCATTGCTTCGGTGGAATCGGCGATCAGATCGCGTGTGACCAGCGAATATTTCATTCCCTGGTGTCCCATCGCGATACCATCGCACACCGCGATTGCCGGGAAGACGACCGGTGTGCCGCCTGCCATTGCAACGCCCAGTTTCACAGCATCTGCAATCCGGTCAAGCTCCATATGTCCCGGAACGATCTCATTCTGTGAGCAGACAATGCCGACAAGCGGACGGTTCATCTCCTCTTTTGTATAACCAAGTGCGGAAAACAATGCACGGTGCGGCGCATTCTGCGCGCCCTGCATGATTGCTTCACTGTTCATCACGCAAACCCCTTTTCTGTTTTACAGTATTAAATTATCATTCATCATACGCGTTCTTGCGCACGATGTCAAGAAAAAATGTTTCCTATGCCTTGCAATTCGACTTTCCGGCAACTTCATCGAGTACGATGCGAATGACAGCAGTCGCTTTTCGGTACTTTTCAAATGCATCGCCCGGATGTTCGCCGTAATGCGAAACAACCGCATGAAGTCCCGTGTCAAACAGTGCATCACCATCCGATAAAATCTCGGCATTTCCGAATCCGACCGCGCCTTCATATTTTGCAGTCATGTCACAGGCAGAATCGCCGTCCACAATCGAAATCACACGTCCGCATGACACGCAGACCGCCGGATTCTTCTCGATACACGAAAGCTTTCTGCCTGATTTTGCACAGTGAATATACACCACAAGCTTTCCGTCTTCTTCGCGTACACCGAAATTCAGCGGCACGGCATACGGTCTTTCATCGTCGCACATCGAAAGCGTGACCACATCACAGCGTTCAAAAATCGCACGGATCTCATTTATATGAACAATCTCCCGGTCTTTTCTGCGCATTCCTTATGCCTCCTCGGGTTTGATTTTTGCACGAGCCAACGGCTTTTTCGCCTTTTTCGGTGCTGGTCCTTCTTTGCAGATCGGTTTTAACGGGCATTCCTCGCATTTCGGTGCACGTGCAGTGCAGACATCCCGCCCGAACAATACAAGCCGATGGCAAAAATCACCCGATTCCGCCGGATCAAGAATCGGCCGCAGAGCATCTTCCACCTTTTTCGGCTCTGTGATGCCGGTGGTCAGTCCAAGCCTGCCGCAAATGCGGATGCAGTGCGTATCTGTCACGATCGACGGCTTATGGTAAATATCACCGACAATCAGGTTTGCCGTTTTCCGACCGACACCCGGCAGTGTAATCAGCTCCTCGATCGTATCGGGCACTTTCCCGTCAAAGCGTGAGAGCATCGCCTGACACATACCGATCGTATCCTTTGCTTTCATCCGGAAAAATCCGCACGGCTTGACGATCTCCTCCACCTCGGCAAGGTCCGCGTTTGCAAATGCTTCGAGCGAATCGTAGCGTGCAAACAGCTCCTTTGTCACGATGTTGACGCGGGCATCGGTGCACTGCGCCGAAAGCCGTGTGGCAATTACCAATTCATATGGTTTTTCTTTATCATAGACAAGCGAACAGATCGCTTCCGGATATCGTTCTTTCAAAATAGCGACCGCTTGTGCCGCACGTTCTTTTTTTGTCATAAGACTCCCTCCTGTTGTTTTTTTAAGTATACCACGAAACCAGTCAAAAAGGGAATGCGGTTAGCAGAATGTTCACAGTTTGTCTCTCACTTTTTCCTTTACTATTCGACACAAAACCGGTATAATAAAAACAAAAATCATGATTTTTCCGGTTGGAGGGTCTTTAACACACATGAACCGTTATGAACATATTCCCTGTCCGATCTGCGGCAAGCCGTTTACAAAGGATGACGACATCGTTGTCTGTCCGATCTGCGGTGCACCGTATCACCGTGCTTGTCTGATGGAAAAGGGCGCATGCATTTTCCCGGAGCTTCACGAATCGCACACACCGTGGACGCCGCCGCAGCCCGAATCGGACGCACACACCGCTTCTGACGAATCTTCTGCCGAAGTGGGCAGAACGTGCCCGCGGTGCGGTGCTGAGAATCCCAATTCTGCGCTGTTTTGCAACACCTGCGGCACCCCGCTTTCTATGCCGAATCAAGCAAACGCGCAGACACCGCCTTATTCGGCACAGCAAGGCACCAACGGCATGCCGCAGGGATTTGGTCCGATGCCGTTTGGCATGTTTGCACAGGCACAGTCCGTTCCGCCTGAAGAAGAAATTGAAGGCATTCAGGCACAGGACTATGCTGCATATATTGGAAGAAACGCGCATTACTTTTTGCTCCGTTTCCGTGAGCTTGCCCGCTCCAAAACAAAAATCATCAACTGGAGCGCATTTTTCTTCCAGGGCGGATATTTCTTATATCGCAAAATGTATGGCACGGGCATTCTCATCTTTTTGATTCAACTGCTCATCTCCCTGCCGCAGTATTTGATGACCTATCAGGCGATGACATCTGCTTCGACGCTGATGCCGTCTGACTCTTTTACTTCTATTACGACAATCAGCATGATTTGCCAGCTTTTAGCGCTTGCAATGCGGTTTGTCTGCGGATTTTTTGCAAATACGCTCTATATGCGCCACTGCCAAAAGCACATTACAAAAGCCCGCGCTGTCACTTCTTCTCCGGAAGAATGCCGCGCACTGCTCGCGAAAAAAGGCTCGGTTGCAACAAAACTCATCGCCGGTCTTTTGATCGCCTATGCAGCACTCAATGTTCTCGCATTTTTCATGCTTCTCTTCTTTTTATAAAGAAAAACGTTATTTTTAAAAACAAATTCTTGACAAAAGCCGCATCGACTGATAAAATATCAGATGTATGCGGCTTTTGTTCGCATTTTGTTTATCCGAATGCCGGATAAACTCCTTCCCCTTTGCAAAACGCAAAGAGGCATATGTCCAAAAGGAGGTGCACCAACATGGCAAAACTCACAGAGAAATACGAAGCACTCATCGTTTTTAGTACCAAAGTTGGCGAAGACGGCATCAAAGCACTGGTTGAGAAAATCAATGCACTGATTTCCGCAAACGCAACCCTGGATTCTGTTGATGAGTGGGGCAAACGCAGACTGGCTTACCCGATCAACTATGAGACCGAGGGCTACTACGTTCTGTTCAACTTTACTTCTGCTCCGTCGTTCCCGGCAGAGCTCGAGCGCGTATTAAACATCACTGATGGCGTAATGCGTTCGGTTGTGACACTTCGCGTAAGCGAATAATCGGAGGTGTTTTGGTTATGCTGAATCGCGTTATTTTGATGGGACGGCTCACTGCTGATCCTGAGCATAAACAAACTCCGAACGGCACATCCGTTACGTCGTTTTCGATCGCAGTTGACAGAAACTACGCACCGAAAGACGGCGGTTCGCGTCAAACAGACTTCATCAACATCGTGGCTTGGAGACAGACGGCTGATTTCATCTGCCGCTACTTTCAAAAAGGCCGCATGATTGCGATTGAAGGCTCGATTCAAACAAGGAACTACGAAGACAAAAACGGAAACAAACGCACAGCATTTGAAGTGCTTGCAGAGCAGGTCTATTTTGCAGACAGCAAATCGGATTCTGCACCGCGTTCGCAATCACCGGCATCCTTCCCTGTTCCAAAACCCGAAAGCTTTGCGGAGCCGACCAAAGGCACCGGATTCAGCATCGGCGATTTTGAAGCAATCGAAGATGACGACAGCGATCTTCCGTTTTAAAATTTACAAGGAGGTAAAGTACTGATGGAGAGAAACCATAACGAAAGACCGGAACGCCCGAATCGTCCGGCAGGCAGAAGATCCCGCAAAAAAGTTTGCGCTTTCTGCGTTGATAAAGCTGAACACATCGATTACAAAGACGTTGCAAAACTGCGCCGTTATCTTTCTGAGCGTGCGAAAATCGTTCCGCGCCGTGTAACCGGCACTTGTGCACGTCACCAGCGCGAGCTGACTGTTGCAATCAAACGTGCAAGACAGGCTGCTCTGCTGCCGTATGTGAGCGACTGATTTTACATTGTTTAAAAAAAGGCGGTTTTTTCATAAAACCGTCTTTTTTTATATGATTTTTCCTCCAATAAAATAAATATTCCGGTGCACACTATCAAAAGCACCATCGATATTTGGAGGAATCTTTTTTATGAAGCGAAATCAAATAATGCGCAGTATCATCCATAAAACAGCCGCTGCAGCTGCGGCGCTTGCGACATTCTTTTTCGGCACTGCGTTTTGCTTAGAGCAGCAAATTCCCGAAAATTTTTACGTATCTCCCGGCGAAGAGCTGTCATTCGCCTCGCTTTCTTATCTAAAAAGCGGTTCGCCGATTTCTTATGATCAAACAAGTCTGGCGGGACAATCGCTCGGCACTTCCGAACAGGTGACTGTTCGTCTGTTCGGTATTTTCCCGATTACACAAACGCGTGTCAGCGTCAAAGAACGCGAAACCGTGACACCGGGCGGCACGCTGTTCGGCATCAAGCTGTTTACAAAAGGCGTGCTCGTAATTGACACCGCTGCCGTGGAAACACCGAACGGAACCGTCTATCCTGCCGCAGAAGCGGGTATCCAAAAAGGTGACACCATTTTGACGATCAACGGCACAGAAGTGTTTACCAACGAAGAAGTTGCCGCCTTGTTTTCAAGCGGTGCTTCCTCCTATGACATCGCCTATTCGCGCGACGATGTGGTATATCATGCGACATTGCAGCCGGCAAAAGGAATGGACGGAACGTATAAAGGCGGATTGTGGGTACGGGATTCGACTGCCGGCATCGGCACAGTTTCCTATTACGAAAGTGAAACCGGTGCATTCGGCGGACTCGGCCACGGAATCAATGACGGTGACACCGGCCTTTTGATGCCGCTGTCTGCCGGTCAGATCTGTCCGGTTCATTTGTCGGGAATCAAAAAAGGTGTTGTCGGCACACCCGGCGAATTAAAAGGCAGTTTTTCCTCAAACGAGCCGTGCGGTACACTCAGTCAAAACACGCAGGCAGGTGTGTTCGGTACGATTACCGACGAAACACTCGCAAAGGCGCAGGAAGTGGAAGTGCTGCACAAGCAGGAAGTAAAACCGGGCGATGCTGTGATTCGATGCACACTCGGTGATGACGGCGTCCAAGAGTACCAGATCCGCATTGATGAAATCAACATGAACGAACAGGCGCTCACCAAAAACATGATTATCACTGTCACCGATGAAGCCCTGCTTGAACGCACCGGTGGCATTGTACAGGGAATGAGCGGCTCACCGATTCTTCAAAACGGGAAACTTGTCGGCGCTGTGACGCATGTTTTTGTCAACAATCCAACGCGAGGATATGGAATTTTTGCCGAAAATATGCTTTCTACCATGGAATAAACCGCGACAATCCTGTTTTTGCAAACAAATTTCCATTTGTTAGTAATTTTTTTGATTTTGCTGTTGCATTGTTTGGTAATATATGGTATCCTATAACTATCAACTTAGTGGAGGTATCCTTTATGCAAAAGCATTTAAAAGTTTTGATTGGAGATAATTCGATTCACTTTGGCATGGCTTGCAGCGACCTGCTCTCCCAGTGCGGCGCAGATGTATCGCTCGTTGCAAAAGACGGCAATCGTGTCCTGCAAACGATTTTCGACTGGAAACCGGATGTTGTCGTCATGGAATCGTTTATGTCCCAAAAAGATGCCATTGACGTGCTTCGTGCGCTGGACAAGCATCCGAATCCGCCGAAAGTCATTGTCGTAAGCGGCTATGACAACCAATATGTCGAAAACGAAGTGATGCAAAACGGCGCAAGCTATTATATGCTCCGTCCGTTTGACAATCAGGCGCTTTGTGACCGTGTGCTGTCCTTGGGCGGAATGAAATCAGGAAAACCGCTCGATATCAACCATCCGGGCACTGCAACCGACGATCTCGAAGCAATCGTCACCGATCTGATTCTGCACATCGGCATTCCGGCGCATATCAAAGGATATCACTATATCCGCGAAGCCATCATTTTGAGCGTCAACGATCAGGAGATGATCAACTCCGTGACAAAGCTTTTGTATCCGACGATTGCAAAAACGTTCCAGACCACTTCTTCCCGTGTGGAACGCGCAATCCGCCACGCCATCGAGATCGCATGGGACCGCGGCGATGTGGACACACTCAACGACTATTTCGGCTATACGATCAACACCGGCCGCGGGAAACCCACAAACTCCGAATTTATCGCAATGATCGCAGACAAGCTTCGCTTAAAGCTCAAACGGATGAATGCAGTCGCTCGATAACATGCTTAAAAACGCAAAAGTTCCTTTTTGACGAAAACAAAGCCGTATGACGGTTTTATTTTCTGAAAGAAGGAGCTTTTTTGTTGCAAAACAGGCAAATCACAGCGATTTTCTTTCTTTTTCGCATCATTTATGGTACAATAAAAAGAAGCAAAAGAAAGAATATCCGTTGTTTTGGAGGAATTATGCAGCTACAACAACTTGACCACATTTTGATGCGTGTGCAAAAGCCGTCCCGCTATACCGGCGGCGAATTAAACAGCGTCATGAAAGATAAAAACGCCGTTTCGATACGGTTTGCATTTTGCTTTCCCGATACGTATGAAATCGGCATGTCGCATCTCGGCATGAAGATTCTCTATTCCCTGCTAAACCACCGGGAGGACACCTGGTGTGAACGCGTATTTGCGCCGTGGGTCGATTTTGAAGAAGCATTACAGCAGGAAAACATCCCGCTTTATGCGCTCGAAAGCCTCGACCCGCTTTCTGATTTTGATGTAATCGGCTTTACGCTTCAATACGAGCTCTCCTACACAAACATTTTGAATATGCTCAAATTGGGCGGCGTGCCGGTGCTCGCAAAAGATCGTCCTTCGCTCAAAAACCTTGTTGTCGCCGGCGGTCCGTGTGCATGCAACCCTGAGCCACTTGTCGACTTTGTGGATCTGTTCATGCTCGGTGAAGGCGAAGAACTCATGAACGAGCTGATGGATTTATACCGTGCATCGAAAGAAGCAAACGAATCAAAAGCAGCGTTTTTACAAAAAGCTTCTCAGCTCGAAGGCATCTATGTCCCGTCGCTTTACGATGTCACTTACAACGAAGACGGAACGGTCGCACAGATTACCGCAAAAGACGGCGCACCGAAAACCGTCAAAAAACGGATTATCCGCGACTTTGACAAGGTGTTTTATCCGGAGAACTTCATCGTTCCGTTTATGGGTACGGTACATGACCGTGCTGTCGTTGAAGTGCTGCGCGGCTGTATCCGCGGCTGCCGGTTCTGTCAGGCAGGATTTTTGTACCGTCCGCTGCGTGAAAAGAAACCGGGCACCATCTGCGCAGAATGCCGTGATTTATGTGAATCGACCGGCTATGAAGAAGTGTCGCTCTCGTCACTCAGTACGAGCGACTACTCCGACATGGAATCGCTGCTGACGGAATTATTTGACTACACGCAGACACGCCATATCAACATGACACTTCCCTCTTTGCGCATCGACAACTTCTCTGAAGAACTGCTCGAAAAAATCAAAGCCGTGCGCAAAAGCGGCTTAACGTTTGCGCCTGAAGCCGGCACACAGCGTATGCGTGACGTTATCAACAAAAACATCTCAGAAGAAGACGTCATGCACAGCTGCCGTCTGGCATTTGAGGGCGGCTATTCGTCTGTGAAGCTTTACTTTATGATTGGTCTGCCGACAGAAACCGAGGAGGATATCCGCGGCATCGTCGAGCTTGCACAGCGCGTGGTGGATCTTTACTATCACACCGAAAACCGTCCGAAAGGACAGTCGGTCAATGTGACGGTTTCTGTTTCGACATTTGTACCGAAACCGTTTACGCCGTTCCAGTACGAACCGCAGGACACCTTTGCACAGATCGAGGAAAAACACCGCATTCTGCGCGATGCGGTCACCAGCAAAAAAATCTCGCTCAAATATCACCACTCCGATGCCTCTGTTTTGGAGGCGGTGTTTGCCCGCGGCGACCGCCGGCTTTCACAGGTCATCTACAAGGCATTCCAAAAAGGCTGCACGTTTGACGGCTGGGACGACCAGTTCCACTACGACCGCTGGATGGAAGCATTCAAAGAATGCGGTCTTGATCCTGCCTTTTATGCAAACCGCCGCCGTTCGTTCGACGAAGTTCTGCCATGGAGCCACCTCGATTACTGTGTGAGCGAAGCCTTTTTGCAGCGGGAAAATAAAAAAGCGCACGAAGCATCGGTGACTAAAAACTGCCGGATGCAGTGTGCAGGCTGCGGCGCCAATACATTAGTAGGAGGGAAATGCTTTGATTGATATTCGTGTTTTTTATCACAAAACCGGCCGGGCACGGTATATTTCCCATCTTGACATGATGCGCTGTATGCAGCGTGCCATTGTGCGTGCAAAGCTTCCGGTGTGGTACACTGAGGGATTTAATCCACACATTTATCTGACGTTTGCACTCCCCCTCTCTTTGGGATACGAGAGCAAAAGCGAAGTGATGGATCTGCGCTTAATCGACGAAGAATTTTCACTCGATGAAGTGACAACCCGTTTAAATCAAACGCTTCCGCCGGATATCCGCGTTGTATCCACTGCAAAAATCGTCCACAAGCCGCAGGCAATCACCCATGCAATTTACACGATCCGGCTGTTTGCCGGCACCTGTTCTGCTGAGGAACTGCGCTCACGGTTTTGTGCATTCATGGACAGCGAACAGATTCTGGTGGAAAAACGCGCCAAACAGGGACGGCGCAAAATCACCAAACAAATTGACATCCGTCCGATGTGTGCATTGTTATCCTGTGAAACTGCCGAAGACGCTGTTTTACTCACACTCAAAACAGAAGCCGGTATTCAAAGCAACTTGAATCCGTCGCTCTTACTGGATGCATTTTTGCAGGCAAACGACCAAATGCCGCTTCGCTGGCAGATTTGCCGCGAGTCGCTTTTAATGGCAGACGGCACATCGTTCTGCTGATTCACTGCATGATAAAAAGAATCACCTCAACTGTTAGATCTCTCCTAACAAATTGAGGTGATTTTTTTGTGTTCTTTTCAGATTACCGTTTATAGCACGCCACAATCTCACCGATATACATACGGTGAAAATCTTTGTCCGGATAGTTCGGCTCAATCACAGAACGCTCCACAAAGCATTCCTCTTTGAGATCCTGTGCATACAGCTTGCGGCATACGAGCACAAGCGAAGCTTCCGCCGGTGCGGCACCGCTGTCGAGCGTAATCGGATGCAGACCGCATGCTTCCCACTTGTTCACTGTACGGCCAGACTCTTTGCCGCAGAACGCAAGCATTTTCCGGTATTCCGGATCATTTTCAAAAAACGAAAGTGTGAATGTGTGGTGTGATTCCATGAATCCAAACGTATGGCGCTGCGGACGAACATAGACCGTTGCAACCGGCTTATTCCATAAAATACCCAGTCCGCCCCAGCTGACTGTCATCGGGTTGCAGCTGCCGAGCGTACCGCCTGTTAAGAGCGCCCAATCTTTTCCGATCAATGAAAACGGATTTTGTGTCAGTTCATAGGGAGAACATTGAATGAATTCAGTCATGATGAAAAATCCTCCTGCTGTTGGTTTCTATATGATGCTATGATACACTGCTTTTTCGCTCCTGTAAAGAGGGCGAAAATCAGATGTTTTATCGTTTTTTAAAGACAAATGCGGTGATCTGCCGTTTTTAGACGCCTATACGCAAAGAATGAAATATTGCATTTTAAAAAAAACCGCTGTAAAATAGATAAGAACGTGAAAAAACAAATGGAGGGATACCGTGAGAATCGGATTGGACATCGGATCAACTACGATTAAATGCGTTGTATTAGACGATCAGAACCATTTTATTTATCAATCATATGAGCGTCATTTTTCGCAGATTATTGAAAGCTGCGGACAGCTGCTTGCAAAAATTCGCAGCCGGTTTCCGGAACAGCAGGAAGCATATCTTGCAATTTCCGGTTCTGCGGGAATCGGTATTGCAGAAAACGCAGCCATTCCGTTTGTACAGGAAGTATATGCGGCGCGTGTCTGCGTCAACCGTCTGCTTCCGAACACAGATGTGGTCATTGAGCTGGGCGGTGAAGATGCAAAAATCCTGTTTTTGACAAACGGGCTGGAAGTACGCATGAACGGCTCATGTGCCGGCGGAACCGGCGCATTTATCGATCAGATGGCTTCTCTTTTAAACGTTACGCCCGAAGAACTCGACACACTTGCAAAACAAAAAGAAAAAACATATACGATTGCATCCCGCTGCGGCGTGTTTGCGAAAACCGATATTCAGCCTCTTTTGAATCAGGGTGCGCGCAAACCGGATGTTGCTGCGAGCATTTATAACGCGGTGGTAAGCCAAACAATCGCAGGATTGGCACAAGGCCGGGAAATTACAGGAAATATCGTGTACTTAGGCGGACCGCTCACCTTTTCTTCTTCGCTTCGCCAAAGCTTTGACGAAGCACTTCATACAACCGGCGTTTGTCCGGAAAATTCGCTTTACTATGTGGCAATCGGCGCGGCATTCTGTGCCGATCAGTCCATTGACCTTAAAAAAGCATCCGACGCCATCGCACATTATCAGGCAAAAGGAAACTTCTCCTACCGCGCGCCGCTGTTTTCCGATCAGGCGGAGTATGATACCTTTTTGACGCGCCATAACCGCTGCCGTGCACCGCGCGGCGATCTTTTAAGCTATCACGGCAAAACGTACATCGGCATTGATGCCGGCTCTACAACAGTCAAAGCCGTTGTAATGGGTGAACATAACGAGCTTCTGCACGAGGTCTATCTGCCCAACAGCGGCAATCCTGTCCCGCTGATCCGTACCTTTTTAACCGAATTATACGAGCAAAAACCGGATATTCAGATTGCAGCCGCAGCCGTTACCGGCTATGGTGAAGAGCTGATCCGCAGTGCGTTTTGCGCCGATTATGGCATTGTCGAAACGGTGGCGCATTTTACGGCGGCAAAATCGTTTTTGCCGGATGTGCAGTTTGTCATCGATATCGGCGGCCAGGATATCAAGTGCTTTAAAATTCACAACGGTGCCATCGACAACATCTTTTTAAACGAAGCATGCTCATCCGGATGCGGTTCGTTTTTGCAGACGTTTGCAAACGCGCTCCACTACTCTCCGGAGGAATTTTCAAAACTCGGACTGCTCGCGAAAAAGCCGGTCGATCTCGGCTCCCGCTGCACAGTATTTATGAACTCATCGGTCAAACAGGCGCAGAAAGACGGCGCATCCATCGAGGATATTTCCGCCGGACTGTCACTGGCCGTTGTCAAAAACGCACTGTATAAAGTCATTCGTGCATCGTCTCCGGGTGAACTCGGCAAAAAAATCGTGGTCCAGGGCGGCACGTTTTTAAACGACGCGGTTCTGCGTGCATTTGAACAGGAAATCGGCACCGAAGTCATCCGTCCGGATATTTCGGGATTGATGGGTGCATACGGTGCGGCATTGTATGCAAAACAGAAAGCACAGAAGGATCAAAAAAGCACGATCATTTCTCAGAAAGAGCTTGCAGAATTCACGCACGACATCCGCGTTGTAACCTGCGGATTGTGCAACAATCACTGTCGTCTGACTGTAAACACCTTCCACGACGGCAGAAAGTTCATCGGCGGCAACCGCTGTGAACGTCCGGTGACAAAAGCCGCTTCGTCGGATGAACGCAATCTCTACGCATATAAACGGCAAAAACTGTTCTCCTATGCGCCTGTAGAAGGTAAGCGCGGCACAATCGGCATCCCAATGGGACTGAACATGTATGAACTGCTCCCGTTCTGGCATACTTTTTTTACAAAACTATCGTTTAAAGTGCATCGCTCGCCGGTGTCGAGCCGTGCACTCTACACAAACGGTCAGCAGACGATTCCGTCGGATACGGTGTGTTATCCGGCAAAGCTGATGCACGGCCATGTGCAAGCCCTCATTGACGAAGGCATTGACACCATTTTCTATCCGTGCATGTCGTATAACTTCGACGAGCACTTAGGCGACAACCACTATAACTGCCCGGTCGTTGCGTATTATCCGGAAGTGATCGGCGCAAATATGGCGTCGCTTCAGGGAAAAATGCTCATTAAAGACTATGTCGGCATTCACCGCAAAAAGGATTTTCCCAAAAAGATGCACGCTGTTTTATCGCAGTACTTCTCGGACATCACATTAAAAGAAGTACAGGATGCAGCAACGGCTGCCTATGCGGAATATGACGCATATCTTTTGGATATCCGCAAAAAAGGCGAAGAGATGATCGCACAGGCGCGCAGCGAAAACCGCCAGATCATCGTACTGTCGGGAAGACCGTATCATGTTGACCCGGAAATCAACCACGGTATTGACAAGCTCATCACAAGCTTTGGTGCAACGGTCATTTCGGAGGATGTGCTGAGTGTACACGCCAAAAAGACAAAACGAAATGTTTTGAACCAATGGACCTATCATGCGCGGCTGTATGCGGCGGCTGATTATGTGAGCACCCAGCCCGACATGGAACTGGTGCAGCTCGTTTCGTTCGGATGCGGTGTCGATGCGATCACGACCGATGAGGTCCGCGACATCTTAGAGCGAAACGGAAAAATTTATACCCAGATTAAAATTGACGAAATTTCAAACCTTGGCGCGGTGACGATCCGCCTGCGCAGTTTGTTTGCGGCAATCGGACGCTGAGGAGGCATACTATGGCAAAACTGATCTATGATAAAACAGGACGGCTGCTCTTTACAAAGGAAATGAGACGTGAATACACGCTTCTGTTTCCGATGATGGCGCCGATCCACTTCACGATTTTAGGCAACGTATTCCGTCATTTCGGTTATCATCCGGAACTGCTCACAACAACTGGTCCGGAGATTGCACAGACGGGACTCAAATATGTCCACAACGACACCTGCTATCCGGCAATTCTGGTCATCGGACAGCTGATTCACGCGCTTCAGAGCGGAAAATACGACCTTGATAAGGTGGCGCTGATGATTACCCAGACGGGCGGCGGCTGCCGTGCGTCCAACTATATTTATCTTTTGCGCAAGGCGCTTAAAAAAGCGGGACTCGAACACATTCCGGTTGTCTCTGTAAACCTCTCGGGCATGGAGAAAAACCCGGGATTCAAGCTCACACTGCCGATCATCCGCCGTGTTGTTGGTGCGATTGTCTATGGTGACGCACTGATGCTGTTGAAAAACCAGACAAAGCCGTATGAACAAAACGATGGTCAAACGGACGCACTCGTCGATCATTGGACCGACTATCTTGTCAAAAAATTAAACAAAGGCGAAGGCTGCTCCAAAAAGGAGATCCGCGAAACACTCAAACAGATTGTGGCGGATTTTGCAAATGTGCCGGTTTGCCGCACACCGAAAGTGAAAGTCGGTGTGGTCGGCGAAATCTACGTCAAATACGCAAGCCTCGGCAACAACAACCTCGAGGATTTTCTGGCATCACAGGACTGCGAAGTCAATCTGCCGGGCATTTTATCGTTCGCACTGTTTAAGGTGGATAACCGATTAGAGGATATCAAGCTCTATGGCGGCAGTAAACTCAAGTTTTTCGTGGTCAACAAGCTGATGCGTTACTGCGAGGCGCTCGAATCCATTTTGATTGAAAGCATCAAGGAAGCGCCGCAGTTTATCCCGCCGTCGCCGTATCAGCACACAAAATCGCTCGTCAAAGGTGTGATTGGCTACGGTGATAAAATGGGGGAAGGCTGGCTTTTGACAGCAGAGATGCTCGAGCTTGTGGAAATGGGCTATGAAAATATCGTCTGCACACAGCCGTTCGGCTGTCTGCCGAATCACATCTGCGGAAAAGGTATGATCCGCAAAATCCGCGAAATCGACGAGCGAGCAAACATTGTTGCAATCGACTATGATGCCGGTGCAACCCGTGTCAACCAGGAAAACCGTATCAAATTGATGCTCGCCGTTGCAAAAGAGCAGCTTACAAACAAGGAGGACACATGTGGAATCTGATTGTCTGCTGGGTATTGTACTTTTTTTGCTACAGCATCTTAGGCTGGATGTGTGAAACAGTCTATTGTTCGATCGGTGCAAAAAAGCTTGTCAACCGCGGCTTCTTAAACGGGCCGCTCTGCCCGGTATATGGATTCGGCGCGCTGCTTGTGCTGAGTGCTCTGCGTCCGCTCCACGGCAACCCGCTGCTTATCTTTTTCGTGGGCGCCGTTTTAACAAGTGCCCTCGAATATGTGACCGGCTGGCTGTTGGAAACCATTTTCCACATGAAGCTGTGGGATTATTCGAAGCGGATATTAAATCTGCACGGGCGCGTATGCTTGCGCAACAGCGTGCTGTTCGGGCTTTTATGCGTTGTGCTTGATTTGTGGATTCATCCGCTGTTTGCACGGTATATCGAAGCACTGCCAACACTCTGGCTCGGGCTGTTGGGCGGATTTTTATGCGGAATCTTGTTCAGCGACTGTCTGATCACTGTATACACCTTCCTGCGGGTCAACGGTCACATCCAAAAGATGCAGGCCGCCGCAGAATCGTTCCATCAAACGGTTAAAACGATGCGGGAGGAACAGCGTGCACAGGCTTCTGCTGCTGTTGCGGAGCTCCGCGCACAGCTTGAGCGAATGCAGACAGATACGCATGCGCTCGAACGCCGCGTTCTGCGCGCATTTCCGCAGATACAGTCCAAGCGGTATCCGGAAGCAATGGAAAAACTCAAAACTGCCGTTCGTACATATGTACGAAAGAAGAAACAATAAAACAGGGCAAAAAAATCCGCGTTGGCAAAAGCCTACGCGGATTTTTATATTCTGTTTTACTTAACAGCGTGCATTGTGACGATCCACAATCTCGCCAACATATTTAATCCTGTCGATGTTGCCTGTCGAAGACATCTCATCCGAAATACCGAGAATCAGCTGTCCGGCAAACATGTCGATAATCTGCTCGGTCTGCTCTTTGAGCATCTCAATCGAATACATCTCATCAAACAAAAGCGCTGCAATGCCGTCCACCAAGTACACGTCATCGCCGAATGCTTCTTTGATTTCCTTGAGTGTCACATCGCCCTGCGGTTTCGGTGTTACCGCTTCAATGCCGTCCAATCCGGTCTCTTTTGCATATTTCAAAATTGCCTTGGTATCGCCGTCCCAGTGCGCAAACGTGAACTGTCCTTGCTTGTGCAGAAGCTCGTTGCGGTGCTGATATTCCGGCAGTACATACTGCTCAAACAGCGACGGCGGAAGCGTTGCACAGTGCACGTTATCACCGAAGTTGATCCATTCGAACTTGCTCGTTTCAATCATCTTGATGAAACGGTCATGGTTCTGGCTCTTAATTTTAAAATATTCCTCACAGACGTCCGGCATATCCATCAATGCAAAAATACCACCCTCAACACCCATGGTGTCGTTAAACAGCGACTGTACATTGATGCGCGGGAAATAGATCGAACCTAAGCCGTTGTTGCCCCAGATCTCATAGATCCGGTTATAGGCTTCCTCATCGAACACATAGTCCTGATGTGCTTCAATGTACATCTGAACTTCCATGTCCTTTTGGTCTTCGACCCACCATTTTTCAAAAAACTCGCCGTAGTTTGAACGGTTCTTTTTTAAGATACAGTCAATCGTACCCTCAGGGGTTTCGATGAAATGCTGTGTCCGCAGTTCATCCAGCTGCTTTGAATACCGCTTGATCGACGGATCTTCAATCAGCTTGACCGCTTCGTTATAGTCATAGATACGATTCGAACAATCGAGTGCATCATAAAGCTCCCGAATGCTCATACCGGTATACGGTGCAGGAAGCGGCTCATTGCGGTACTGCCGGTCAGCATACCAGCAAATGATACGCGGCTGCCAGAGTACTTTACCGTTTGCTTCGCCGCGGATAATCTGCCGGTTCAGCGTCAAAAAAATCGCGATTGTTCATCTTTCGCTCTCCCTGTATCTCTTACCGAAGCGATTCCCACGTTTTGAAGATGCGGTAAACGTTGTCCGGATTTGCGCCCGGGCCGAACTCGCACTGTGCGATACATCCGCCGTTGTCCCAGAGATTCTCGTAAACGCTCTTGACTGCGTTTTCGATCTGCTCCGGTGTTCCCTCCGGAATCAGGTGCTGACGGTCAATCTCACCCCAGAAGGTGATTTTGCCTTTAAACTGTTTGAGTTTATCAACACCCATGCAGAAAATCTGGCTGTTCATTGCATCGAGTCCGATGTCAATCAAACGCGGAATGATGTCGAGCGTGTAGCCGTCCGAGTGCATGAACATTTTTTTGCCGTGTTTGTGTGCAATGTCGATATAGTCACGGTACATCGGACGGAAATACTCATCCCACAGCGCCGGGTTAATCAGCAGTGCTTGCTGTGAACCCCAGTCATCCATCATATTGAGTGCATCGACGTCTGTCTGTGCCCATTTGGTGAGCAGACGGCAGTAAAAGTCGTGCATTTTCTCCATGAATTCGAGCATTTTCTTCGGCGGGTCCATCAAATCCATGTAGAGATTGACGGTACCGCGGATAAACTGAAGCTGCTCAAACGGACGCGGGCAGCAGCCAGCCATCATAAATTTATCCGATGCATGATACGACGCATTGACCTGGTCGATATCAAATGTCAAAAATTCCTCCGGAATGTGGACATTGCCCACATCTTCCCAGTCATCATCTTTGACGAGCGGTTCTTTGACCTCACCGATGATGCCTCTGTGGATATTTGTAAAAATGCATCCCCATTCATCCACATAGGTGCCAACCTCATACGGGTCGCCCTGTGTTTTCGGAAGTGCTTCATACGTTGTCTGCGGGCCGTCAAAATCCCATGTGAAATCCTCGCGGATTTTTTTCATCATTTCGGGATATGTAAACTCCGCCCACGGCAGTGTCCAGATCTGACGCGGAACACGGCCGTCTGTATTTTTAAAATTCAGCGTGTCTAATACAAGCTGTCTTGAGGTACGTTCCATAATCCTATCGTTCCTTTACGCTTCTTTGTAAGGGGTGTATGTTTTTGCAACTTCGACCATCAGTTCGGCTTTTCTGAAATCAGAGCCGGACGGATATTCACAGCCGGTTGCCAGCATATAACCGCTGTCTTTACCGAAAATGTCAATCTGACGCTTGCATTCTTCGACCCATGCTTCATCGGTGCTTGTAACCACCATCGGCGGCGGCACACAGCCGATAAGACCCAATGTCTTGCCGTATTTTTCTTTGCATTCTGCAAAATCAGCACAGTCTGCCGGCGGATGCAGGAAGGAGAACGCAATCGGATTGGTCGCTTCAATCTGTGCATCAAAATACGGTTTTTCACCGCAGTTGTGAATCATAACCAGCACACCGCGTTCATGACAAACATCCGCAAGCACTTTGATTGCGTCACTCTCCATCTCGATCCACATATCTTTCGACATAATTGTACCGGAAGCAAACAAGGTATCAAACATCACACCCTGAATGCCTGTGTCAATCAATGCATTCACATAGTCTTTGAGCGTTTCTGTGACTTCGCCCACTGCTTCTTTGACAGCGTCCGGATCATCATACAGATCCATATACATGTCTTCCTGGTTGCGAAGCATCGAAAGCGTACCGAGCGGGCCGAACACAAACGCAGTCACCGGGAACTCACCGTTTGCTTTCTCTACAAGCTGACGACACACCTCAATGTGCATCATCATGCGTTTGGACTGTTTGTAGTCTGCTTTTTTGATTTTTGCGTAGTCTTCGATGTCCTGAATGACAGACTGCGAATAATCCGGATGCGGTGCATCGTTTTCATGGAAAATCAGTTTCTGACCCCATGCATCGCATTCAACAGACAAGTCAATGAGCGTGACAACACCATCTAAGTCAAACTGTTTCACTGCCTTGTACAGTGCATCTGCGCAGACATCTGCGTTTGTCGCCCATTCTTCATACGTTGCGCCCACCAATTTGCGGGTAACGCCTGAGAGAATCGGATACACCGGGATTCTGTCCACTTCTTTGTGAGAAAGCATCGCGGTGACGCGTTCCATTGCATTCATAGTTCTTTGCTCTCCTTACTCTCTCTTAACGGTAGATTGCTTCTTCACGCCAGATTTTCTGCATCAGCTCGTAACGCTCGAGCGGCAGTCCGGTGTACGCACAGTTAGAGGTAGAGAAAATGAAGCCATATCCCTCTGCCATACCTTCACGGATGCAGCGGCGAACATCTGCTTCTGCCTCTTCCACTGTACCGGTCTGCAGAAGACCGCAGTTGACGTTGCCGATCGTGCAGACACGGTCGCCGTATTTTTGGCGGACTTCAAGCAGGTTCATGTGACCCTGCGGATCGATCGAATGCACAGCGTCCGGGCCGCAGTCCACAATCTGATCAAGGATCGGATTGATGTTGCCGTCGGTGTGTTTGATTGTATAGAAGCCGAGGCTTCTGTATGTATCGATGCATTCTTTCAAATGCGGTGCAACGAGTTCCGCAAAGATATCCGGCGAGAAGAACGGATTGACGTTAAATGCGTAGTCCGAGCAGAGTGCAAAACCGTCGAGCAGACCAGTACCCGAAAGTGCTGCTGCACGTTTTGCTGCATCTTCCTGCCAGCGTTTCTGCTGATCGTGAATGCTGTCCGGATCTTCATACATTCTCACCGAAAAATCGATCATGTCATCGCCGGTCGGAATGCTTACCGTTGTATCGCCGTGCATCATCAGGAAATACTCATCGCCTGTTTTTTCACGGATCGTTTCGAGCAGCCATTTTGTATTTTCGAGATCACCCGGATTCGGATGAACAAAAATCGCATCATGATTGTAGCGCTGTGCTGTCATGATATAGATATCAGCCATTTCTTCAATGTGAAGTTTCTGCTCCGCATAAGACATCTGATTCCACTGCTCATAAAAACGATGGGAAGGGTGTACCTTCCCAAACGCTTCCATTGTCAGGAAAAAGACGAGTTCAAACTGCGGAACATGACCGATGATCGGTTCGCGCCGAAGCGCTTTTTCAAATCGTTGTTTATGGGTATCAGCCATGGTTCCGTCTCCTCCCTTTTCTTAAATTACGAGCAGAAACCAACTGCAACTTCAGCTGCGGTTGCTGCATCCGGTGTGTAGGAATCTGCATTCACGCTGTCGCAGAAATCCTGAGTAACAGGTGCGCCGCCGATCATGACTTTTGCACGAATGCCTTCTTTTTTGACGAGGTCAACAACGTTTTTGATCTCACCCATAGTGGTGGTCAGCAGTGTGGAGCAAGCGATGATATCTGCATCGTTCTCTTTTGCAGCCTGAACATACTGCTCAGCAGAAACGTCAACACCCAGATCGATAACGTTCATGCCTTTGCCTTCCATCATCATTTTTACGATGTTTTTGCCGATATCGTGCAGGTCACCTTTAACAGTGCCGATGACAACGGTGCCTTTGCTCTCAACGCCTTCCTGTACAAGGTACGGTTTGAGCATGGTGGTGCCGGCATTCATAGCACGTGCTGCGATCAGAACTTCCGGAACGAATACTTCGTTTTTCTTGAATTTTTCGCCGACAACGGACATACCGCTCAGCAGGCCTTCTTCGAGAATCACGTTCGGTGCAATGCCTTCGTCGAGTGCTTTCTGGACGAGCTCTTTAACGTTTTTTACTCTGCCTTTCTGGAGGAATTCGCTCAGTTCTACTAATGTTGTGCTCATAATACATGATCCTTTCTGAATAAAAATTTTTTCGTGTTAATATATAACTCAGCATCACGCTGATGTTATTCGGTATAAAAGCTCATCTGCTCGACGTACTGATCCATGAAAAACGGACTTTCCGAAAGCTCGATGATATGTGCCTGTTTTGCAATCGAGCGTGCACTTTCACGACCGCTCTCGCTCAGAAGATCGGCAGCGCCTGTACCGGCCGCATTGCCGAGTACATTGACACAGTCTGCCAACGAAGCCGGAATCAATCCAATGGTTGCTGCAGCCTTCGGATCAATATAGCTTCCGAAGCCGCCGCAGATATAAAAGGTCTCCACTTCGTCGGCTGACACACCACAGTGGTGCAGCATTGTGAGGATTCCGGCACAGATCGACGCTTTTGCAAGCTGAATCTGACGGATATCACGCTGTGTCAACACGATGCCGCTGTCACCAATCCGGACAAGCAGTCCCTCGTCATCCTCATCGATAAGCGATTCATATACGCCGCATTCTTCGTTGATTGCGCCCATTTCATCGACAATTTCTAGCTCAACAAGCAGTGCCATCAGCCGGATGAGTCCGCTTCCGCAAAGTCCCTGCGGTGCTTCTTCTCCGATCACATGATAGCCGATCGTCTTGTCCGCATTCAAAAAGACATTGTCGATTGCACCTGCACCTGCCGGCATTCCCTGGCGGATACATGCGCCCTCGAGCGCCGGTCCTGCCGCAGTCGAACAGGTGACAAGCTGGCCATTATGGACAAGTGCCATTTCACCGTTTGTGCCGATATCGGCAAGAATCGCTGTCTTTTTCCCATTCAAAAAGTCAGCGGCTTCCATTGCGCACACCATATCGGCACCCACATACGCCGAAATGCACGGCGGCAGATAAAGCACTGCATTTTCATATGCAGGAAACCATTTAGCTGCGGGCTGTTCCTCATCGAACAATGAGACCGTCCGAAACGGCGAAACTGAAAGCGGTGCTGGATCATATCCATAGAAAAAGTGGAGCATTGTTGTGTTGCCGGTGATGACAATCCGTTTGACTTCGCTCGGTACTGCAATTTGATCGATCGCACGATGAAACAGTGTGTCAAGCTGCGACACGATCGTCTGATGCAGTGTCTGCGGCTCATTTACACCGATACGTGTAATGACATCCGCACCGAATGTACCTTGTTTATTGTGCTCGCCAATCGCGCGAACCCGCTCACCGTTTTGATAGGTGTAAACCGCAATCGTCGTTGTTCCGATATCGACTGCAATGCCAACGCCCTCTTGTGCAACCGCTTTTTTCGTACCATCGAGCATCACAGAACGATCATCCTGTTTGCTCTGCAAAATGGTAATGGTGCAGTCTCCAACTGCCGAAGCCGCACAAGCCATCCGAATACCAGAAGCAATTTCTTCTTTTGTCAAGCGGCGTTTTTCCGCTTCGGTCAGCGGAGAAAGCGCCCCCTCGGCACGTACCTTGCATTTGCCGCAGGTATGATTGCCGCCGCAGGGCATCGGGACAGAAAACGGTTCTGTAAAATCGGAAAGAAGTGTTTCCTTTGAAAATTCAACGGTGGTTTGTGTGCCGCCGTTTTGAATTTTTGCGATAAACATGAATGTTCCTCCGGAATAGATTGGTTAACGCTCAGACAACGATGCACGAAACATAGGTAACCGTTGATTCGCCGTTATAATATTTTAAGCCGCAGCGGTTGCATACATCGCTCACAAGCAGGCCATATGCCTCCATCGGAACGACAAGCTTTTCCGGAAAACGGCACGGTGCATCCGGGCAGGTGCACGTTTCACAGGTGGTGCATCCGCCTGCGCCAAGCGGCAAAAGATCCGGGAACTCTTTGCGCAGTTCGTCCGCCGCCTTTGCAAACAGCTTCTGATGCGCTTCTCCCGCAGCCTCCATTCCCTCTAAATCAAAGGAATCCTCAAGCTTTGTAACAGAAATCATCACAATGCCCTGTGTGCGGGACTGAATCCGGTCGGTGCATTCGCTGAGTGTGCCACAGTACGGCGGACAGCTCCATTTTCTGCCGTATGCGCCGCAGCGATCCACTGCGCACATATTCCGCACTTCAGTAAGCGGCATAAGATCGCTTGGAGAAATGAGCGCCGCATCGGTGAAGCCGATTTCTTTTACAAGTTCAACCAGTTTGCTGTAATCCATAAATGTTTCGCCTCTTTTTTCTTATGCGCGTTTGTCGCCGCGCCATTCACGAACGGTATCCACCATCGCAAGATATCCCTCGGTCGGAACATAGTCAGGAATCGAGTTGCCCGAACCGAACGCAATACCGCCGTGTCCTTTGACACGCTCTAAGCAGTCAAGCACATATTCGCGGATTTCCTGCGGTGTTTTGCGGCACAGCACATCGGTATCAATACCGCCGAAGTTGCCGATTTTGTCGCCGTATTTTTCGACCCAAACAGAGAAATGTGCAATGCCATCCTCGTTTGAGTGTTTTGCATTGATGTTCGCTTCTGAAATAATCGAATCAAATACTTTAAACAGATTTCCGCACGAATGCAACAAGAACGGTTTTCCTTTTGCATGCACCATATCGGTGATCCGGCGGTACTGCGGAAGGATGTGCTCACGAATATCTTCGGTAGACAGCAAGGTCATGGTGTTAAAACCTAAGTCATCGCCGAACCGGCAGACACAGAACACATCGGAAAATTCATCGAGGAATCGTTTCCAGATCTGTGCGTGCACATCACCGAGTTTTTTGAACAAATCGGCATACAGTTCTTCATCATCGCTTTTCATAAAGCAAAGATCCATGTAACCGACCAGATCCTGCACTGTTTCAAACAAACCGTTGCCTACACCGCCGATTGCTTTCATTCCTGCCGGGCAAGTCTCGGCAAAATTACGCATATATGGTGCATACGCGTCAAAAAAGCGTGTTGGCAGCTCGTCAAACGGATATTTTTCAAAATCCTCGCGCGTTTTGATAGCACCTTCTTTGTGTGCGCCAAGCGCGCCGCCGTCGATCAAAATGCCGCAGCTTGAAAACTCCATCGATGCAGTATCATAGCCCATCTGTTTAAAAAAGTCCCAATATTGACGGAAGCCCTCGCGGCTCTCTGCCATATCTTTGGAAAACATTAAGTCAAACGGCCGTGTGCCCGTTGTTTCACGAATCACTTTTTCGCCGACCAAGTGCTCGTAAAGCGGAACACGATCCACCCATTCATTGTTTGCAACCTTGACAATGTTGCGGTAATCCGGCTCAAAATCTTTGTAGCGGATAATTTCCATTTAAAAACACCTCTTGTTTCTTTTCTCGTTTGCTCATATAATAGAGAAAAGTGTTTTGACAAAATTTCGTACTGTTTCTTTAAAACCGACCGTCTGTTTTGTCTTCATTATAGCAACTTTCACACGAAATTCTATGTATATACATCTTTGATTTTTGGACTATTCTTTTTTAAACGGAGTGATTTTTGTGCCAGAGTCCATTTTTCTTGAAAATCCCGAATCAACAAACCAGATTCCGAATTACCCCATTGAGTGCCTGCATTCAATCAATCCCATCAAAGACACCACATCGCTTCTGCACTGGCATTTCTGCTGTGAAATGGTGTTTGTGTACAGAGGAAGAGAGCTTGTCAACATCGGCGGAAAAACGCTCGTACTCAATCCCGGTGACATCATCTATATCCATCCGCAGCAGGTACACGAATTTGTAAACGGTGCGGATTGTTCAGAAATTGTACTTTTAAAGTTTGACACCTCTTTGCTCCTTTCTCAAAAAGTATTCGACATCGAGCAGGAGTATTGGTCCCCGTTTTTAACAGAGAGCGGCTATCGCTGTTTGACATTTGAACATGCGCTTTCCGATGTACAACCCTACCTCGATCTCCTGCTTTCTGAAACGGAAACGCGTTCCCATGGATTTCAGCTTCGAATGCGTCATGCAATTTGTATGCTGATGTCTGTCCTATGCGATACGCTGACGCCGTTTCCATCGATTGTACCGGGCAATATGCTCTCAAAAAAAGAAACAAAACAGTTCAATATGCTCTTACAATATATTGCAACACATTTTTATGAGGATTCATTGATCGATACCGCATTGGAATTCTGCCATTTAAGTTACAGCAATTTCGCGGTCAAATTCAAACGGCTCTACGGAAAGACGTTTACCGATTATGTCAATCACGTCCGCATCTCCTATGCACAGCATATGCTCACAAATACCAACGAACCGATGGCAATTATTTCAGAAGCATGCGGCTATCATGACCCCTGCTACTTCAGCCGCATTTTCAGAAAACTCACCGGCACAACGCCGCTCTCCTATCGGCAGGCACATACAAACAAATAAAAATTCCCGGTATCCGCACAGATACCGGGTTGCTTTTTGTATACGAACTTGGTATAATACAAATATACTTGTATAGTATATTTTAAAGATATAAAGGAGCGATTCAAAATGAAAAAAGAAACATTTTCCGTCAAAGGCATGATGTGCGCACACTGCGAAGCACGTGTTACCAATGCGCTCAGTGCACTCGATGGTGTAAAATCCGTCAAAGCCAGTGCCAAAAAAGGCGAAGTCACCGTAAAATATGAAGACGACGCTCTTTCTTCCGATACCATCCGTACTGCAATCACCGAAACCGGATACGAGGTTTTATCGTAAATGGAAACAGAAAAACTGACTTGTAAAATCGGCGGTATGATGTGTGCCGCCTGCGCCGCAAATGTTGAACGTGCACTCAACAAAACACATGGTGTTTTGGAAGCTCAGGTCAACATTGCGACCGAACGCGCAACGATTGACTATGACCCGAACGAGGTGTCAAAGGAACAGCTTGCACAGGCGGTCAAAGCGGCAGGATACGAGATGATTGACCGCGCGAAAGCGGCGGAACTCGAACGCATCAGCAAAGAAAAAGAAACTGCCGACAAAAAACGCCGCATGATTATTTCCGTTATATTCGGCGCACTGCTTCTCTATACGGCGATGGCGCCGATGGTTCCGCTGCTCGACCGGCTGTATCCGCCGTTTTTGCTGCCGGACAACAACCCGCTGCTGTTTGCCGTGACACAGATCATTCTGCTTATCCCCATTCTGATTGCGGGATTCGGCTTTTATACACGCGGATTCTCTGCACTGTTCCGGTTGGCGCCGAATATGGACAGCCTTGTTGCCGTATCGACGACGGCGGCGCTCGGGTACAGCCTCTATTCGACGGTGCTGATCGCTTTAGGCGATATGCATGCGGCACATCGGCTCTATTTTGAGAGTGCCGGTGTCATCATCGCGCTGATTCTGCTCGGAAAATTTTTGGAATCGAGAAGCCGCGGCAAAACAGGCGAAGCCATTCGTGCACTGATGTCGCTTGCGCCGAAAACCGCAACCGTTTTAAGAGACGGCGAGCCTGTCACGATTGACGCTTCTGACGTAAAACTCGGCGACAGCGTACTGATTCGTCCGGGCGAAAGCTTGCCGGTGGACGGCACGGTTGTTTCCGGCCAAACATCGATTGACGAAAGCATGCTGACCGGCGAGAGCCTGCCGGTCGAAAAACTGCCCGGCGACCGGGTATACGGTGCGACGATCAACCAAACCGGCAGTATCGTCTACACGGCGGAACGTATCGGCGAAGACACCGCGTTGGCACGCATTGTCCAGATGGTGGAGGATGCCGCCGGCTCCAAAGCACCGATTGCACATTTGGCGGATGTGATTTCCGGATGGTTTACGCCGGTGGTCATGTCAATTGCGCTGATCGCAGCGGTCATTTGGTTCTTTGTCAAATGGGATTTCGCATTTTCGATGCAGGTGTTTATCTCCGTGCTCGTCATTGCCTGCCCGTGTGCGCTTGGACTTGCAACCCCGACTGCCATCATTGTAGGAACCGGAAAAGGTGCGGCGAACGGCGTACTGTTTAAAAACGCGGCTGCTTTACAGCAAACGCACCACATCAAAACGGTTCTGTTCGATAAAACCGGAACGATCACCGAAGGTGCACCGACTGTCAGCGACTTTTTGCCGTTTTCCATGCCGGAGGACAGCGTGCTGACGCTTGCCGCCTCACTCGAACAGGCAAGTGAGCACCCGCTCGCGCAGGCGGTCGTATCGTTTGCACAGAACCGCGGCGTTTCTCTCAAAGAAGTGACACAGTTCAAAGCTGTTGCCGGAAACGGCATTGAAGGCATGATCGACGGCGTATTTGTAAAAATCGGTACGCCTTCCTACCTGCAAATTCCGATGCCTGAGCAGGCACAGACGTTTGCTGAACAGGGAAAGACACCGATTCTTGTGAGTGCGGACGGTGTGCTGTGCGGCATTCTGGCTGTCACAGATCCGATCAAACCGACAAGTGTCCGTGCAATCCGTGCACTCCACAATATGGGAATCCGCACCGTGATGCTGACGGGCGACAACGAAAAAACAGCCCGCGCGATTGCCGATCAGGCAGGGATTGATCTTGTCCACGCGCAGATGCTTCCCGATACAAAAGCGGCTACCATCAAACAATACCAGACAGACAGCCATCATCTCGTCTGCATGGTGGGTGACGGCATTAACGATGCACCTGCCCTCACAACAGCAGATGTCGGCATTGCAGTGGGCTCCGGCACAGACGTTGCGATCGAATCCGCAGATATCGTCCTTGTCAAAAACGATCTGCGCGACGTTGTGACTGCTATTCGGCTAAGTCACATGACGATGCGCAATATCAAAGAAAATCTGTTCTGGGCATTCGGCTATAACGTATTAGGCATTCCGATTGCGGCCGGTGTCCTGTACCCGGTGTTCGGCATGCTGTTAAATCCGATGATTGCAGCGGCTGCAATGAGTCTTTCAAGTGTATCGGTTGTCACCAATGCACTTCGCTTAAACTATATGAAACTCAAAAAAGATGATCTTGACTGATCGAAACGGTTAAAAAACGCAGTCCTTACAAAAAGGACTGCGTTTTTTCTTTATTCTTCATTGACAGCAGATGTCATTGCAAAATAATGTTCATTTGGAATGTATGCAGGAATACTGTTTCCCGATCCAAGCGCATAACCGCCTTTTTCTTTCGAGAGCTCGAGCAAACCTTTTGCACGTGCTGTGATCGACTGCGTATCGGAGCGAACCAGAAAATCCACATCAATACCGCCTAAAATCGCAATCCGATCGCCCCACCGCTCATACGCCTCTTCTACCGGCACAATATTGTCTTCAAACGAATGCTTTCCGTCGAATTTCATATCTTCAATTACATCTTCCATCACATCGTTCAAGCATCCGCAGGAATGAAGCACCGCGGGTTTTTGATGACGATGCGCCAATGCAACAATCTTCTTGTGCCACGGGAACATATACTTTCGCAGCATGTCTGGCGAAATCATCGTCTGCGTTTTAAATCCCCAGTCATCATTCAGCATGAGGACACCTACCGTATCATAGCATACGCAGTTTTCGTAATAAGCAAGCAGAATACTTCCCACTTTATTAAAAATCGCCTCACAGAGCGCAGGATCATCATACAGCATGATGCACAAGTTATCATATCCGATCAAATCAATCACGTTTTCGAGTACACCGCCGGGTCCCGAGATCATGAGTTTCATTCCGTCTGGAAGAAGCGGTGCGATCTTTTCCAATTTGGAATAGTCATATGCCTGAGGGTCCGGCCAAGGATATGCAAAGAAAGAGTCCCAATCTGTAATCAACGCATGCTCGTTAAGCGAAACGGTCTGCTTTTGTGTCTTTTTCGCAATCGAAAATGTCATTGAGCATCCATACGTATTCACATAATCATATCCACACGCGGCAAACGCTTTTGCCAGATAAAAAAGCTGCTTAGTTTCTGAAGCGGTTTGCGGCCGCTCACCAATCAGTTCTTTAAAAACATTGTCGTTTAACGAAAATTCAAATAATGTCGGACGGCTTGGTTTTTCACGCCGCAAGACTTTTAAGAGATTCTCAAAATCAGGTGTTCTGCAAACACGATTCATAGTTTCGGAATTGACCGTCTGTCTGGCTGCACCGCCAAAAACATAGAGCAGTTCCACACACTCATGCCAATGTTCCGCCGCCATTTGACCGCTGCTTCCGCTGCGATAGCTGATAAAGGCTCTTGTTTCATCCCGCTTGATAAAAGATTCGATAGGTTCGCGATATCTGTGATACAAGGTTTCACGTTCTTCTTTCTGTCTGGATCATTTTTCCGTGTGCACATCATCTGTCTTTGAAAACGTCGGCGCATGCATCGGATCAATGTCATACGGTGTGGTCTGGTACACAAAGTAGTTAAGCCAGTTTGTGTAGAGCAGGTGCGCATGCGAACGCCACACATTTTTCGGTGCCTTGGTCGGATCATCATCCGGAAAATAGTGCTTCGGAATTTCCGGATTTAATCCCTTTTGAAGGTCACGCTCGTATTCGAGGCGGATCGTTTCCGCATCATACTCCGAATGACCGGTGACAAAAAACTGCCGTCCGTCCTGATCGCAGACAATATGAACGCCTGCTTCCTCGGAAACAGACATGATCTTGAGTTCCGGAATCTGTTCGATATCCTCCGCACGCACCTCTGTATGACGGGAATGCGGCGCCAAAAATGTATCGTCAAAGCCGCGGAACAGTCTCGATTTCGGTGTGCGCATCTGATGTGCAAAAATGCCGGACAGTTTTTTTGCGAGCGGATATTTTTTCACACCATAGTGATAGTAAAGCGCTGCCTGTGCTGCCCAGCAAATATGAAACACCGACTGGACATTCGTTTTTGTCCACTCCATGATGCGGCACAGTTCCTCCCAATATTCCACTTCCTCAAACGCCAGATGCTCAACCGGCGCACCCGTGATGATCATGCCGTCATAAAACCGGTCTTTAATGTCGTCAAATGTCTGATAAAACGAAAGCAGATGATCCTCCGGCGTGTGCGTGGAAACATGGCTTTTTGTCTGGAGCAGATCGACCTCAATCTGAAGCGGTGTGTTCGCAAGACAGCGCAGAAGCTGTGTTTCAGTCACAATCTTTGTCGGCATCAAATTTAAAATACATATTTTTAACGGACGGATATCCTGATGAAGCGCCCGATATTCGGTCATCACAAAAATATGCTCCTGTTCGAGCACTGCACGTGCCGGCAAACTGTCGGATATTTTAATCGGCATGATAAAAAAGCTCCTCCTTAATTCTCTGAAGCAAAAATAGACGCAGATTTCTCTTGTTTCATGATATCAGAAAAGGCGCAAATCCGTCAAGCATTTACCCATAGAAACCATATTTTATGGATTGCGCTGGCTTTTGAAAAGTGATATCATCTGTGCAGTTCATGTAAATTTTTTTCGTTTCTTGTTGAAATGCTGTTTTCAAAACATGTGGAATGTGTTATAATGAACGCGAAATTTAGCTTTTATAAAAGTGGTGACTAAAATGAAACATGATGAGAATCAAACGGCCATGTACCACTTGCGCCGCAAAAACAGAAATAGAATTTTTCGGCTGATTTATTCAGAGCGTGAAATCTCCCGTCAGGAAATTGCAACCACACTTTCATTAAGCCTTCCGACCGTCAATCAAAATTTAAAAGAGCTGCATGCAGAAGGATTGATTGAGTTTGCAGGTACATTCAGTTCAACAGGCGGACGCCGTCCCACGATTATTGCGCTGGCTTACCGTGCATTTGCTGCAATCGGCATTGAAATCAGTGCAAGTGCCATTCGGTTTATTGCGCTCGATCTGCTTGGACAGCGTATCGGTTCTTCACGGGTCATCCGCCGCTTCACCGACACAGAATCCTATTTTGAAACACTTTCCTCAAGCCTTGAAACCTTTTTAACGCAAAACAGTGTGGACCGCAGCCGTATCCTCGGTGTGGGCATTTCACTGCCGGGCATTATCAGTCCCGATTCCAAAACGCTTGAGATGTCTCCCTCACTCGGTGTTTCCCATTACCCGCTCTCTCATTTTTCAGACGTCATTCCATATCCCTGCCTGTTTGATAATGATGCAAGTGCTGGTGGTTTTGCAGAGCTGTTTGGCCTACATGACAAAAAGACAATGGCATATCTCTCGGTCGGAAAGGGAATCGGCGGCGCTTGCTTTTTTGACGGCGAACCATATGAAGGCTTGACCCGCCGCGCTGCGGAATTCGGACATTTGTGCATTCATCCGCAAAGCGATGCGCTGGTCTGTGCCTGCGGCAGAAAAGGCTGTCTGGAAGCATACTGTTCAACTGATCGGATTTCTTCCGACTTTTCCATTACAATGGAGGAATTTTTGACCCGTGTAGAAAACGGTGACAATGCATGCTGCGAACGGTTTGATACATATCTGTCCGATCTGGCAATCGGAATTTCTTCTATTTATACTGTACTTGACTGCGACATCATTATCGGCGGTCAAATCGCTTCTGTTTTGGCACCTTATATGGACCGGCTCAACGAAAAAGTAAACGCACATATTCTGCCGGGCTCCAATCACCACTTCTTGTCTTTAAGCAAGCTGCATTCCCTCACAAACTGCACCGGTGCGGCACTTCGCTGGATTCAGCGGATTCTCGAAGACACCTGAAAAAGCAGATACACTTCTTCTTTTTACATCAGAAGTGTTACAATGCGTGTTCGGGCACAAATTTTTGTTGACAAAGTGCTCATTCCCGTTTACTATGGAAAATAACAGAGATGTTTTACACGAATCGTATGAAAACATCACAAGGATTTTTTATTATAAAGGAGTGCTGCCAATATGAACTGTCTGCTTGGCATTGACATCGGTACCTCCGGTACCAAAACCGTTCTCTTTGACGGAAACGGCACCCCGCTTGCCTCCTCCACTGTCGAATATCCGCTGTATCAGCCGCAAAATGGCTGGGCAGAGCAGGACCCGGACGATTGGTACCGCGCAAGCGTACAAACCATTCGCACCGTTATCGAAACAAGCGGTGTTTCGCCGGACTCAATCAAAGGCATCGGTCTTTCCGGTCAGATGCACGGACTTGTTATGCTCGATGCTTCGGGCGCTGTTTTGCGCAAGAGCATTCTGTGGTGTGATGGCCGTACCACGGAGGAATGCGCCGAGATCACCGAAACCATCGGTGCGGAGCGTTTGATCGAACTGACTGCAAACCCGGCACTGCCCGGTTTTACTGCCGGAAAAATCCTCTGGGTCAGAAAGCATGAACCGGAAGTGTATGCACAGTGCGCGCATATTTTGCTGCCGAAAGATTACATCCGCTACAAACTGACCGGCGTATTTGCAACAGAGGTTTCCGACGCTTCGGGTATGAATCTGCTCGACGTGAAAAACCGCTGCTGGAGCGAAGAGGTCGTCACCAAACTGTCGATCGATCCGTCGTGGCTGCCTAAAGTCTATGAGTCACCGGAAGTGACCGGTTATGTGACCGAGGAAATCGCCGCGCTCACCGGACTTTGTGCCGGCACACCGGTTGTCGGCGGTGCAGGCGACAATGCCGCAGCCGCAGTCGGTACCGGCGTTGTCGAGGACGGCAAAGCATTCACCACAATCGGCACATCAGGCGTTGTGTTTGCACACACCTCCAATATGGTGATTGACCCGAAAGGCCGCGTACATACCTTCTGCTGTGCTGTTCCGGGCTGCTGGCACGTGATGGGCGTTACACAGGGCGCCGGACTGTCGCTCTCGTGGTTTCGAAACAACTTCTGCACTGCGGAAATGGAAACTGCAAAACAGATGGGCGTTGACCCGTACTATCTGATGGATAAAGAGGCTGCAAACGTGCCGATCGGTGCAAACAAGCTCTTGTTTTTGCCGTATCTGATGGGTGAACGCACCCCGCACCTCGACGCAAACTGCCGCGGCGTATTCTTCGGTCTGTCTGCAATCCATACAAAACGCGATATGATCCGCGCCGTCATGGAGGGTGTTTCCTACTCCCTGCGTGACTGCATGGAAGTGTTAAAAGAAATGGGCGTTGTGTCAAACGAAATGCTCGCCTGCGGCGGCGGCGGAACCAGTCCGCTGTGGCGGCAGATGCTTGCAGATCTCTATGGCTGCCCAGTCAAAACGGTTGCTTCCAAAGAGGGTCCGGCACTTGGTGTTGCGATTTTAGCAGGTGTCGGCTGCGGATTGTACCCGTCGGTCGAGGAAGCATGCCGCAAAGTGATCCGCACAAACGAGCCGCAGCTTCCGGATCTTTGTGCACACGAAGCATACGAGCATTTCTACGCGATCTACCGCAGTCTCTATCCCGCACTCAAAGATTCTTACAAAGCGCTTGCTTCTCTGTAAGAAGAAAGGATGAACCAATATGAAACTTTATTCCGTATTTGACGAAGCGTTTGGTGCCTATGGCCGCGTCATCAAAGGCTATGATACCGCTGCACTGTTCGCTTCCTTAAAAGAAACAACCGACTGCCCGTCAGATGGCGTTGTTTACGTGCCGTCTGACAAGTCACTCGAAGCACTGCCATTGTTTGATGCTCTGCAAAACCGTTTTTACGGCGGCATGCCGATTCAAATCGGCTACTGCAACGGCACAAACACCATGCTCAACTGTGTGGAATATCACCGTGACAGCGAGTTAAACGCTGCTGCTGATGATATTGTACTGTTGCTTGCAAAACAGGACGAAATCAAAGACGGCAAGCTGTCCACCTCGAATGTTCACGCGTTCTGCGTTCCGGCAGGCACGCTCGTCGAATTGTATGCAACAACGCTCCACTATGCACCGTGCAGTGCGTATAAAGGCGCAGGCTTCCGCGTTGCTGTGATTCTGCCGAAAGGCACAAACGAAGCAAAACCGGAAAACGGCAGTGACGAAAGCGAAGACCGCCTGCTGTTTGCCAAAAACAAATGGCTCATTGCTCACGAAGATGCACCGGAAGCGAAAAACGGCGCATATGTGGGTCTGACTGGCGACAACATCAACATCGACCGCTTAATTTAAAATCTAAATACATAAAGGAGTCTTTACAATGAACAACATTCCTGCTGTCAAAATGGGAATCATCTCCGTAAGCCGCGGATGTTTCCCGATCTCGCTCTCTGAGCGCCGCCGCCATGCAATCGTAAACGCGTATGACGGCGAACTGTACGACTGCCCGGTTACTGTTGAAACCGAAGCAGACGTCAAAAAAGCAATCGAAGATGTCAAAGCAAACGGCGTCAATGCATTGTGCGTCTATCTTGGCAACTTCGGTCCGGAAACACCGGAAACGATGCTTGCACAGTATTTCGACGGTCCTGTGATGTATGTGGCTGCTGCTGAGGGCGACGGCGACATGATCAACGGCCGCGGCGACGCTTACTGCGGTATGCTCAACTGCTCGTACAACTTAGGACTGCGCAACATCAAAGCATTCATTCCGCCGTATCCGGTTGGAACCGCTTCCGATATCGCAAAAATGATCGCAGAGTTTATTCCGGTTGCAACCGCACTGCTCGGCCTGCGTTCGCTCAAAATCATCACCTTCGGTCCGCGTCCGAGCGACTTTTTCGCTTGCAACGCACCGATCAAACCGCTGTTTGACTTGGGCGTTGAGGTAGAGGAAAACTCCGAGCTTGACCTGCTCGTTGCTTACCGTGCACACGCAAACGATGAGCGTATTCCGGCACTCATGGCAGAAATGGCAGCAGAGCTCGGCGAAAATAATCCGTACAAAGGCGTTCTGCCGCGTTTGGCACAGTATGAGCTCACACTCCTCGACTGGGCAGAAGAGCACAAAGGCACCCGTGACTATATTGCATTTGCAAACAAATGCTGGCCGGCATTCCAGACCGAGTTCGGCTTCGTTCCGTGCTATGTCAACAGCCGCCTGACTGAAAGAGGCATTCCGGTCAGCTGTGAGGTCGACATCTTCGGCGCACTGAGCGAATACATCGGCATCTGTGTCACTGGTGAATCGGTTACCCTGCTCGACGTCAACAACAGCGTACCGGCTTCCATCTATGATGAGGATATCAAAGGCCGTTATGACTTCCGCCTGGATGAAACCTTCATGGGCTTCCACTGCGGCAACACACCGGCTTGCCGACTGAAAAACCCGCACATGGGCTATCAGCTCATCATGAAACGTCAGCTTGAGCCGGAACTGCCTGAGCCGGACATCACCCGCGGCACTATGGAAGGCGACATCGCTGCAAGCGACATCACCTTCTTCCGTCTGCAGGGTACCGCTTCGGGTGAACTGAAAGCATACATCGCACAGGGTCAGACACTCGACGTTGCATCCCGCAGCTTCGGCAGCATCGGCGTCTTTGCAATTCCGGAGATGGATCGTTTCTACCGCTATGTGCTCGTAGAAAAACAGTATCCGCATCACGGCGCAGTTGCATTCTCGCACTGCGGCAAAGCACTGTTCTCGCTGTTTAATTTCTTAGGCATTGCGGACATCGCATATAACCGTCCGAAATCCCTGCCGTATCCGAACGAGAACCCGTTCTGCTGATTAAACATCGAATCACAAAATCCATGCAATCCCCAAAAGGATTGCATGGATTTTTCTTTTTCGCTATAATAAGAGAAAAAGGAGGCGAGTGCAGTGAACAAATCGTTTCGCATCGGAATTGTGCAGCAAAAAAGTACTCCATTTGCAGTCAGAGAAAATACGCAAACTGCATTACAAATGATCGAGGAAGCAGCGTCAAACCACGCGGATCTTGTCCTGTTTCCTGAATGCTTTTTAACAGGATACGCGTTTCCCGAAGTCGATGAAACGCTTCCCTTTTCTGTTTTGCAGATGCATCCTGCCTACCAATCATGGAAAGTACAAGCGCTTTTACTCACAGATGATACTTTCCAAACGATCCGCCATGCCGCAAAAACGCATCGAATCGGCGTACTGATCACTGCACTGACAAAAGGAACAGAACGTCCCCATAACACAGCTATACTCATCGACAAAGCCGGAGAAATCCAGTTTGTATATCACAAAGTGCATACCTGTGCGTTTTCCTTTGAAAAAATGATTGAACCAGGCAATGATTTTTTCGTCGGCGAAGTAGACGGCGTGAAAATCGGCGCAATGATCTGTTATGACCGGGAATATCCTGAAAGTGCACGCATTCTGATGCTCAAAGGCGCAGAACTGATCGTCGTTCCAAACGACTGCACCATCATGGCACCGCGGCTGCGTACACTGTGTGTCCGTGCGTATGAAAACATGGTGGGTGTCATCATGGCAAATCCACCGGGTGTAGGTGCTGGATGCTCGTGCGCATACAGCCCAATCCAGTGGGAAGACGATACGAATGCAGTTGACCCCACTTTATGTCTGGCAAGCGAAATGGAGGAAGGGATATTGTTTGCCGACTACGACTTAGACGCACTGCGTGCCTACCGTGAGAGCGAGATGATGGGCAATACATTCCGCCGTCCGGAAACCTATGCCCCATTACTCTCAACCGAAATCTCCCCGCCATTCCTGCGGGAATATTAAAAAACAGCCATCCTTAAACGGATGGCTGTTTTTCTTACATCAGCGATTCGTCATAGTGCGCACGAATGCCGCCGATACATTTAAGTCTGGTACGCGCTGCTGTGACGTGTGCTTCTCCGATTTGCTTTACAGCCAGCCGCACTGGCACCGCTACCGCGCGCAAATGCATGCCAATCAGCGTATCGCCGATATCAATGCCTGCATGCGCACGAATCGACTCCACCGCGACAGGAGATTCAAAGGCCGCATAGACTGCCGTCGCAAACGACCCGCCTGCTTTTGGCTGTGGGACAACATTCACACACTCAAGGCCATATGCATCTGCACACGCTTGTTCTACGATCAGCGCACGATTCAAGTGCTCACAGCACTGTGCTGCAAGATAAATCCCATGTTCTTTTAATATCGGCAAAATCGCAGACACAACTGCCCCTGCCGCATCAACGCTCGAATGGGAACCAATCCGCTCACCGACAATTTCGCTCGATGAGCATCCCACCACCAGAATCTGTCCGCTTTTTAAATGTGCGGTATCGATAAGCTCTCGCACCGCAGCGGCCGCTTCCCGTTTCATTTGTTCTTCCATTGCTGTATGCCTCCCGTTTTTCCATTAAGTCAAGTATAACCCTCCCACTGCCAAAAATCAACACTACAGCGCTTGCACACGCATACACAAACGCGGTATAATACCTATAACAGACTATCAGCCGAAAAACGGTGCTGTAACACGAAAGGAGCAAATCGGATGGATTCAACTACTGTACTGCATGAACTTTCTTCTGTTTTCAATGCGCAGTCCCGCGTGCTGTTTTTAGGGACGATTCCGTCGCCGAAATCACGTGAAAAAGGATTTTACTATGCCCATCCGCAAAACCGCTTCTGGCCGGTATTAGCCGCCGTATTCGGTGAAGAAGTTCCACAGACAACGGAAGAACGGCGCACTTTTGCACTTTTGCACGGCATTGCGCTATGGGATGTGCTGGCCTCCTGCACCATTCGCGGTGCGGATGATCAAAGCATCAAAGACCCTGTGGCGAATGATTTATCGATCATTCTCAATCACGCGGATATTCGCGCAATCTTTACGACAGGAAAAAAAGCGGCAGCGCTCTATAAAAAATATTGTCTGCCGCAGACAAAGCGTGAAGCCATTGAACTGCCATCCACAAGTCCGGCAAACTGCCGATATTATACACTGGAACGGTTATGTGATGTTTATAGGAGTGCATTGCATACAATTTTGCTGTAATCGTTTCGTTTTCCCCCTTTTCCTTGACTTTATAGGGGGAATATCGTATTATAATATATTGAACCTTTGTTATTGATACGTATTTTGTTAATATTTAGCAAGTAAAAAACGAAAGGAATTTACTTATGAAATATTGCATCAACATGATGTCTCGTGCAGATTCTGTTCAATGTCAAGGCGTGGCTTCTGCATATAAAGAACAAGTTGCTTTGGTTGAAAATGGATTATCTGATCGTTTTTATGTCACATATAATTCCAAAAAGCCCGGAAACATCAATCATTATCATACGGTGAATTTTCCATTCTATCTCTCCATCTCACGCGCAAAGCGAAAAGGCAGCACGGTTGGCTATGTTCACTTTTTACCGGAAACGCTGGAGCAGAGTTTAAAATTGCCGAAGCTCTTTAAAAAAGTGTTTTATAAATATCTGCTGTCCTTTTATGGCCGTATGGATTATCTTGTAACCGTCAACCCGTACTTCATCGACCGTCTTGCCGCATATGGCATTGACCGCAGCAAGGTTACATACATTCCGAATTTTGTGAATGAAAAAGATTTTTTCCCGTTTTCCAAAGCGGAAAAGACAGCAGCCCGTCAAAAATACGGCTTAGATCCAAACAAATTCACAGTCGTTTGTGCCGGTCAGCTTCAAACACGCAAAGGTGTCTTTGACTTTGTAGAATGCGCAAAACGCCTTCCTGACATTCAATTTTTATGGGCAGGTGGCTTTTCGTTTGGAAAAATCACCGATGGATATGCTGAAATTGAAAAAATCGTTGCAAATCCGCCGAAAAATCTTGTTTTTCCGGGCATTGTCGATCGCAGCGAAATGAATACCATTTATAATCTCGGCGATGTGATGTTTTTGCCTTCGTTTGAGGAACTGTTCCCAATGACAATTCTTGAAGCAATGAATTGCAACATTCCGCTCCTTCTGCGTGACATCCCCATCTATGAAGCAATTTTATTTGATTATTATGTCAAAGAGCCGGATTTGGACGGATTTGTCCGTGCATTAAAACGCCTTGCAACTGATCCTGCATTTTATGAAAAGGCACAGGCAGATGCTTGGCGCGGACATCTCTTCTACAATCGGGAGCACGTTCTTTCCATGTGGGATGCGTTTTACACGCGTGTGATGGATGAGCAATCTAAAAAACAGGCTCACACAAAATAGAGAGGAGTATTATGGAACTTAAAAAGAGAAATCTGATTTTTCTTGGGATCTTCTTGATCGCACTGGTTGGATACGTCATTTGGTCAACAGGATGGGACACCATTATACGGACGTTTAAAATCGCAAATCTCGGATGGCTGTTCGTTGCGCTGCTTTTGATGATTTTGTTTTGGCTTTTAGAAAGTAGTGTCTTTCATTTGATTGTACGATGCTTCCATAAAAAACAACGTTTTCGGTCCAGTGTAACCACTTCAATGATCGGTCAGCTGTTTAACTGCGTTACGCCGTTTTCCAGCGGCGGTCAGCCTGTTCAGGCATATCATATGACGAAAACAGGAATCCCGCTTGGAATTTCCAGCAGTTGTCTGCTGATTAAATTTATTGTGTATCAAATTGTTTTAACCATTTATTCCATTGTCGTTTTAGTCGCAAAATGGGAATATTTTTCTTCTCAAATCAGCGGATTTGGCTATCTTGTGTTTATCGGCTTTTTAATCAATACCGGTGTGATGTTCTTTTTATTCGCCATTTGCTTTTTTAAAAATCTTACGCAGAAAATTGCTTTTGGCGTGATTCGTCTTTTGACCAAATTAAAGCTTTTAAAAAAGCCGGATGAAATCACAAACCGTGTCGCAAAAGAGCTTGCAGAATTTCACGAAGGTTTTTTGCTGCTGCGCAAGCACCTGCGCATGATGTTTACAACATTCTTGCTCACAGCACTTCAATTAACAGTACAGTTTTCAATTCCATATTTTTTATGTTTAACATTTCGTGTTGACACACTATCCCCTGTACTTGTAATCTGTGCACTGGCATTTGTGACGATGATCTCATCATTTGTCCCGCTTCCGGGTGCATCCGGCGGCGCAGAATATAGCTTCTATACGTTCTTTTCTCCCTTTTTCAGAGATACATCACTCATCAATTTGATCCTATTATTATGGCGTTTATTGACGTTCTATCTGCCGATCATTGTTGGGCTTTGTGTGTTTGTATTCGCACTGCGAAAAACGAAAGGCAGCAAAGGCACACCATCTTGCTCAACAAACTAATTATTTTATTGAATATGAAAATGGCACAGCTGCTGGCTGTGCCGTTTTTTTTGTATTCATTAGCAAGGCTAATCTCATTTTTTCCTCACTTCCAACGCACATCTGTCGTGAGCATGTCACGCGAACTAAGTCCGCACCTGTGGTGCAGGCTAAGCCTGATTCCCTCGCGCACGAACATCACGAATTAAAATAAAGCAATCCATCCCGCGCCGCGGGCACGCCCGCCTTTCCTCTCTCATCTCCGACGCGCACCTGCGCAGGCTAAGCCTGTTTCCACTATTCTACTTTAAAAGAACACTCACAATAAAATAAAAAACTGCGGTAAGCATTAAGTTGCTCACCGCAGGTGTGGCTCCCCCAACTGGACTCGAACCAGTGACACCCTGATTAACAGTCAGGTGCTCTACCGACTGAGCTATGGAGGAATATTCAAGTGCAGGCTTTTGC
>CASGAN010000010.1 GCA_949299455.1 uncultured Oscillospiraceae bacterium | reverse complement strand
GATCCACCTGTTCCCATCCCGAACACAGAAGTTAAGCTCATTAGCGTCGAAAATACTTGGCTGGAGACGGCCCGGGAAGATAGATAGACGCCGTCACAATGATCGACAGTGCGTTGTTTCAAACGAGACAACGCATTTGTTGAATCTTGATTCTCCACATAGAATCAATGAAAATGAAAAGATTTCTCTTGACATTTTTGGTTCTATGTTATATAATACTTCATGCAGTTCCGTGGTAGGCGGACACATTCGGGCCTTTAGCTCAGTTGGTTAGAGCATCCGGCTCATAACCGGACGGTCTAGGGTTCGAGTCCCTGAAGGCCCACCATTATTGCATGATCGTTTATAGGGGTTTAGCTCAGTTGGTAGAGCAGCGGTCTCCAAAACCGCGTGCCAAAGGTTCGAGTCCTTTAACCCCTGCCAGTTGGCCCGCTAGCTCAGTTGGTTAGAGCGCTAGCCTGTCACGCTAGAGGTCGTCGGTTCGAGCCCGATGCGGGTCGCCATTGCTGATATGGCTCAGTAGGCAGAGCACGTCCTTGGTAAGGACGAGGTCACCAGTTCGAATCTGGTTATCAGCTCCAAAAACAGCGTCAGAACTTTGTTCTGACGCTGTTTGTTTTTATTGACACAAATGAGGGGATATCATATGAACATCATACAGCTGGACAAAACATACGCCGATGAATTTTTGCATTTGCGAATGCAATTATTCCGCGAATTAGGTGAACTTCATAAAGATGCAGATTATGAAGCACTGCAAACCGCCACCAAAACATACTATCTTGACCACGTTAATAAAGATTTGTTCAGTTGGGGCATTCAAGTGGAAGGTCAGCTTGTGTCAATCGGTTCATTATGTCTGTTTGAGAGGCTTCCGTATGCGGAAAATTTGTCTGGACGGGAAGGTTATATTTTGAATGTTTATACGCATCCGGAATTTCGGAACCGTGGATTCGCCGGTCAGATTCTCAAAACCATTCTGGCATATAGTGCGGAGTTGGGATTGAAGCGGCTGTGGCTTAGCAGCAGCACACAAGGAAAATCACTCTATCGTAAATTGGGATTTTGCGAAAAAAATCATGAAATGGAATGTTTCTTGAAATAAGGATTGTTTGAATAAAAAAGGCTGCTCATATATGAGCAGCCTTTTTTCGTTGATTGGTTGTGTTTAATCAAGTGCTATCGAAAGCGTCACCGGGCAGTGATCACTGCCTAAGATGTCTGAACAGATGGTCGCTTCTTCTACTTTGTCAGAGAGCCGTTTGCTTACAAGAAAATAGTCGATGCGCCATCCGGCATTCCGCTTTCTTGCACCGAAACGGTAACTCCACCAAGAATATGCTTCGGTACGGTCCGGATATAAAAGCCGGAATGTGTCCACAAAGCCTGCATCGAGCAAAGACGTGAATTTCTCACGCTCTTCGTCGGTAAATCCGGCGTTTTTGCGGTTTGACTGCGGGTTTTTCAGGTCGATTTCCTTGTGTGCAACATTGAAGTCCCCGCAGACAATGACGGGTTTCTGTTTATCCAGCGCACAAAGATACGCACAGAACGCATCCTCCCACTCCATACGGTAGGAAAGCCGCGCAAGCTCTGCCTGCGAATTCGGTGTGTAGACGTTTACCAAAAAGAATGCGGGGAATTCAAGCGTGATGACACGTCCTTCTGTGTCATGGTCCTCTTTCCCGATGCCAAGACGGACGGAAAGCGGCTTGTGTCTTGAAAACACAGCGGTGCCGGAATAACCTTTGCGCTGTGCACTGTTATAATAAACATCATAGCCCTGCGGGTCAAACGATGCCTGTCCCTCCTGCATTTTTGTTTCCTGAATGCAGAAAAAGTCAGCATCCTGCTCCCGCAGTACATCGGGGAATCCCTTCTCAAGACAAGCACGCAGCCCGTTTACGTTCCATGAAACAAATTTCATTCCGTTTGTTCCTTTCTCTCATTCCGCCAGTGTACGCTCGCTCATTTCACGTGCAAACTGGTTACGGTATAATGTGTTATAGTACCCTTTCTGCTGCAAGAGCTCTTCATGGGTACCCTGTTCCACAATTTTACCATCGCGCACCACTAAAATCAAGTCAGCCTTGCGGATGGTCGACAAACGGTGCGCAATCAGGAATGAGGTACGGTTCTTTAACAGATGGGAGATCGCATCCTGAATGAGCTGTTCCGTTTTGGTGTCGATCGAGGACGTTGCCTCGTCAAGCACAAAAATACGCGGATCCGCCAGCACAGCGCGTGCAAACGAGACGAGCTGCTTTTCACCGGTAGACAAGCGGTCGCCGCTTTCGCCGACATCCGAATCGTAGCCGTTTTCCATTGAGAGAATCAAGTCGTGCGCCGAAACAATCTTGGCAGCTGCTTCGATTTCCTCGTCGGTGGCATCGAGCCGGCCGTAACGGATGTTTTCGCGGATGGTGCCCGAAAACAGATGCGGATTTTGCAGAACATATCCAAGGTTGCTGTGCAGCCACAGCTGTGAGCGCTCTTTGTAGTCCTTGCCGTCAATCAGCACACGGCCGCTTGTCGGCTCGAAGAACCGGCAGGCGATGTTGACAAGCGTCGATTTGCCTGCACCCGTTTCGCCGACGATTGCGACGGTTGTACCGGCTTTGATATGGAGATTAAAGTGCTCCAGAATGTATTCCTCGCCGTCCGGGTATTTAAAGGTTACGTCATCAAACGTGATGTCGCCTTTGATCGGCTCCCAGTTTTCGCGTTTCGGCGAAAAGGTGTCGCCGTATTTCTCGATGACTTCCGGCGTGTCGACGATGGTCGGCTTTGTTTCGAGCATATCGGTGACACGCTCGATGTTTGCCTGCATGGAAATCACGTCTGCAATGATGCGTGCGAGCTGCTGGATCGGCTCAAAAATCGTCAGCGCATACGTGAAAAAGACAGATAACGTGCCGTAATCCATGGAGCCGAATGTCACCATCGAGCCGCCCTTTGTGAGTACGACGGCCACCGCAAGCGAGCTGCACGTTACGATGATCGGAATGTAAACCGCATTCAGGGCAGTGGCGTGCACGGAGGATTTGTACATATCATGTGCAACACCGGAGAATTCCTCGGCGTTTTTATCCTCGATGACAAGCGTTTTGGATGTCCGCGCACCGGTGATGCCTTCGTTGAATACACCGGTCATCGTGGAGTTGAGTTTACGGATTTTACGGTTTAAGTTTAAAATTTTGCGCTGAAAGTAAACCGTCAGCACAGCAATCACCGGTACCACAATCATGATAAGCAGTGCCAGCTGCCAGTTTAAAAATAGCATCGATACAAACGTGCCGAGTACATACGCCAAGCACCACAGCATGTCCTGCAGACCCCAGCCGATTAGACCACCGATGCGGTTGGTATCGCTCATGGTACGGGCAATCATATAGCCGACAGGTGTGACGTTATAGTAGGAAAACGACAGCGTTTGCAGATGGACGAAGGTTTTTTGCTTTAAGTCACGTCCTAAATACATCTCAATCGCGATGGCTGCACGGCAGAACAGCACGACCAATGTGCATTCGAGGATGATTACCAGCAGATATAGGATGCAAAATGGCGTGAGGGTGGAAAGATTCTGCTGTTCAATAAAATGGGTGATCGCATAGCGCTGAAACAGCGGATACGAAATGGAGATTCCCGCGCACACAAGCTGTGCGGTCAGCAAAAAGGCAAGACGCGCACGATATGGACGCAGAAACGGCAGAAGCTTTTTCCAAACCCCAAGATGAAACGACTGACGGTCGATTTCTTTGACTTCCGTCATGGAGTCACCTCCTTGTTGATGTTTGCAAGCTCTTCTTCGAGCGTTCCTTGAATTTCATAGATTTGGCGGTAGACGCCGTCTTCTTTGCACAGTGTTTCATGTGTGCCGGACTGGACGACGCGGCCTTTTTCCATCACAAAAATGCGGTCCGCATTCATGAGTGTTGTGATGCGGTGCGAAATTAAGATGGTTGTCCGTTTGTTGGTCGCCTGTTTTAATGCTGCACGGATTTTTGCGTCCGTTTCGGCGTCAACAGCGGAAAGAGAATCGTCAAAAATCATGATCGGCGCTTCCTGCATCAGCATTCTAGCGATCGCAACGCGCTGTTTCTGACCGCCTGAGAGTGTGACGCCGCGTTCACCGACAACGGTGTCATATCCCTGTGCAAATTCGCAGATCGCTTCATCAACGGCTGCCACGGAAGCACTGTGCCGAATGGCGGACAGCTCGTTCTGAAGTGATGTAATGCCGATATTTTCGCGGATTGTTTTTGAGAATAAAAACGGTTCCTGCAAGACAAAACCGATGTGATGGCGCAGATGGTCGCGGCGGATGTTTCGGATATCGACACCGCCGATGCTGATGGTACCGCAGCCGTTCGGCAGATCATAAAGCCGGTCGAGCAGGTACATGAGCGTCGATTTTCCGCTTCCCGTTGCACCGAGAATGCCGACCGTTTCGCCTGCATGAATCGTCAGGTTGATGTCGTGCAGAACCGGATTGATTCCGTGATAATCGAACGAAACATGATCGAATACAATATCCCCGTCAAGCGACGGACACAGTGCATCCGGTTCGTCGGCTTCCTCCGGCTCGTCCAAAATTTCGTTTAAACGGCTGATGGATACGCCTGTTTTGCTCATTTCAGAGAGAATACGGCCAAGGCTTCGCACCGGCCACACGAGCATGGAGTTATACGCGGAGAACAATAAAAAGTCGCCGAGTGTAATCGAACCTGCATATGCTTCGAGCGCACCTAAAATGACAATGACCATGACCTGAATTGCGGAAACAAAGTCGCCGATGCCCCAGTAAAACGAGAGCCAGTGCCCAAGTTTGATCCACAGTGCCGAAAACAGGTTGTTTTTCTTTTCAAAGCGGTCGATCTCATACGCTTCCCGGCCGAATGCACGCACGACGCGCACGCCGGTGAAGTTTTCCTGTGCTGCGGCAGACAGATCGCCTTCCGCCTCGTCAGCTTTGCGGAAGTTTTTCGAGATCTTTGCATAGAACACGCCGGAATAGAGCATGACGACCGGCACAAACGCCGCTGAGATCCAGGAGAGCTTTACGCTGATGCTGAACATCAAAACGAGTGACAGCGCAATGAGAAAAACGGTGCGGAACATCTCAAGCAGCTGTGCGGACAAAAATCCGCGAACCACCTCAACGTCAGAGGTGCAGCGCTGAATGATGTCGCCCGTCTGATGGGTGACATGCCAGTGATAGGAGAGCTTCTGCACATGGGAAAACAGCCGGTTGCGCAGCCGCTCGATCATGCCTTCCGAGGCTTTTGCCATTGTGTAGCGGCAAAGATACGTAAACAGTCCCGATAAAACCGAAAAAACCATCGCCATGATTGCACAGGCGATTAAGTTTCGCATGGTATCCTGCTTGTCCGGCATTAAAATCGACGTCAGTGCAGCGGGAAGCGCACTCGGCTGATCGCCGAGCACTGTGTCGATTGCAAAACGAATCACCTGCGGCATCAGGTAGTTGAATACGATTGATAAAATCGTCGTGACCGCAGAGGTAATCAGCAAAAGCCGGTATCCGTGAGACAGGGAGGAGAGCATCGAAAATGGATTGGATGAAGGTTTTTTCAAAAAAACGCCTCCTTTTAAAAAACGTACACGCTGCTTCGTGAGCACAGCAGCATCAGATGAATTGTGCGGCAAATACGCTGCCGCAAGTGCTTCCACACCTAATAGGATAGCAGATAATTTTTATTTGTAAAGATACTTTTCAAATATTCCTACAAAATAACTGTTGTTTAGTCGATATCTTTTGAAATATTCTCTATAATTTCAGAAACACCCGCAGGCATGCCAATGTGAGCAGCAGTGCACCCGAAATGAATCCGCATTCAAAATGAAGCGCAGTGCCCACCCGTTTTCCGATCAGATTGCCAAGTGAAAACGCGGCGAGTGTAAACAAAAAGGAGAGAAACACCGTATGGCAGACACTTACCGCACCCACACCGCCGCCGATGCCTGCCGCCGCGCCATCGAGTGAGAGTGCGAGTGCCAGCGCAACGGCTTCTTTGGCGGAGATGGTTTTGGAATGATCGGAGTCGGCAGCAGCGCTGTCTGCACAGATATGCAGGATCACGCGCAGGTCAAAAATGCGGAACTGGAGCCGTCGAGACAGCGACGGATGACAGCGGATGAGCTGTTTTACAGTGCTGTCGCAGAGCCGCACACACGCAACAGTACACAGCAGACAAAATGACACAACGCCTGCGGCAGAAGCCAGGACAGGCATCGCCAATGCGCCGAGAAAGACCGCTCCGCCCGTTACCAGCGTGCAGACGCATGCGATTACCAAGAGCGAACCAAACGGCACCTTGATGCGCGATGCACCGTATGAAAATCCGACCGCCAGTGTGTCAGCTGATACAGCCGCTACAAGCAGCGCCGCGTGCAGGAATGTATGTAAACCCCAAAAAGCTTCCATCAAAAACGCCTCACCTTCTTATTTTAGTCTATGCAAGGCGGCGTGTTTGCGTTTACTTTCGACGCAATTTGTGATACACTATATCAGGTTTGGCGCATTGAGATGGAAAAGAGGCGGAACAGGATGGAATATACATTGATTCGGTCGGCAAGAAAAACGCTTGCAGTCGAAATCAACAGACAGGGCGAAGTGATTGTCCGCGCACCCAAAGCGATTTCCCGCCGTCAGATTGAAGCCTTTCTCCATCAAAAGGCGGATTGGATTGCGCGCACGGCAGAGAAGCAGAAAGAGACGTATTCGCCGCCTGTACCGCTTGCAGAACACAGCACCGTGTGGCTGCTTGGCACACCGCGAACGGTGGTGTTCGGCGAAACACCGTGCTTTTGTGCATCTCATGCAGTGGTACGTGATGATGCACCGATTGACGCACAGATTCGCGCGCTTTTCATAAAAGAGGCGAATGCGTACTTAAAACAGCGGACCGCACTGCTCGCAGAACAGCTTGGCATTGCTATCTCGGGCGTAAAAATCACATCCGCGAAAAAGCGGTTCGGCTCGTGTTCCTCGAAAAAAGGGATTTGCCTGTCGTTTCGGCTGATGGCCGCACCGGAAGCATTCATTGATGCGGTGATTTTGCATGAGCTGTGCCATACGGTGCACATGAACCACGGAAAAGCGTTTTATGAGCTGCTTTTGCGTCTCTTGCCCGATTATCGGGCGCGTCACAAGGCGTTGTGTGAAATTTGGGCGCCGCGCTTTTTTGACTGGTGACTGTGCAGGTGCGATTGCTCAGTGTATGATTTAAAAAAGTAAGGAAAAGGAGTTTTCATTTTATGAAACATGCGATTGATTTGACGCGGGGAAATATTCTCGCCGTCTTAACAAAGCTTGCCATGCCGATTATGGCGACATCGCTGATTCAGATGGCGTACAACCTCACCGACATGATCTGGATCGGCCGGCTTGGTGCAAGCGCGGTGGCAGCAGTCGGCTCTGCGGGTATGTTCATGTGGCTGGCGAGCGGGTTCACGACGATTGCCCGTACCGGCGGACAGGTTATGACCGGCCAGATGCTTGGTGCAAAAGAGCACGAACGGGCGTCACTGTATGCGCAGAATGCCTTGCAGTTTGGTATTGTGTTTGCACTGCTGTATACCGTGGTGCTCATCGTGTTTGCAAGACCGCTCATCGACTTTTACCGCTTCAACGAAGCATCCACTGTGCGGGACGCCATCATTTACTTGCAGATTGTGGGCGGCGGCATGGTCTTTTCATTTGTCAACATGATTTTTACCGGACTCATCACGGCGGCGGGCAACGCCAAAACGCCGTTTCTTGCAACATCGGTGGGCCTTGTGGCAAATATTATCCTCGATCCGGTGCTGATTTTCGGCTTTGGTCCGATTCCGACACTTGGGGTCGCCGGTGCGGCGATTGCAACTGTCGGCGCACAGATCATCGTGACACTGATGTTTGTGCGCTATTGCCTGCATGATTCGCTGTTAAAGCGCGTGCGGCTGTTTTCCCGTCCGGACGGCGCGTGCATCAAAGATATTGTACGCATCGGATTTCCCTCTGCTGTGCAGGAAATGATTTTTGCAGGTGTTGCGATGGTGATTGCACGCATGGTTGCTTCGTTTGGCGATGCGGCAGTTGCTGTGCAGCGTGTCGGCAGCCAGATCGAATCGATTTCCTGGATGACCGGTCAGGGCTTTGCGTCGGCGCTCAGCTCGTTTATTGCACAGAATTACGGTGCAGGCGACTTTCATCGTGCCAAAAAAGGATATCATACCGCGGTGTCCATCATCATCGGCTGGGGACTGTTTTCGACGGCGCTGCTTGTATTCTGTGCAGGTCCGCTGTTTCAAATCTTTATCCCCGATGAAACAATTCTGCCGATGGGTATCAGTTATCTTGTGATTCTCGGCTATTCGCAGGTGTTCATGTGCGTGGAGATCGTTGCCTCCGGTGCATTTTCGGGCTTTGGAAAAACACTTCCGCCTTCAATTGTTGCAACGCTTTTGACAGCGGCACGTATTCCGGCGGCAATGTGGCTTTCCTCCACTGCGCTTGGACTCGACGGCATCTGGTGGAGTATTACCATTTCGAGTATTTTAAAAGGAATCGTGCTGGCGATTCTGTTTTGGGTGTATGAACGGCGGATTGCTCGTGCGATGCCGCAAAGTAAACAGTAACAATCGACTGTGTCGATCTGAAAAAAGGCAGTGCTTTTTATAAAAAAGCACTGCCTTTTTAACGTCGTTTTTACGAAAGAACAAAAAACCACAAAAAAATAATTAATTTTTTTGTATTTTTCGCATTTTGCTATTGTAATATATGGATAAACAGTGCTATAATATAGGAAACAATTATAGGCATTATACCGAACGGGGAATTGCCTGTAATCATGCGGAATCCGGGTGTTTTAAAAGCCCTTCCGGTTCTGCTCCGCAAAACAAGAAAACAGGTTCTATTTTTCCTTTTTCATGCATATATATAAAATCGTTCAAAAGAAAAAAGGATTTGTTTTTTGAAGGATGGTGAATGATCATGATGACAAAAAAAGAGCTTTTCCAGGATGACGTGTTTTTGTTCAACACCGGAGAAGCGCAGCGTGCTTATCTGATGATGGGCTGTCATAAGGTGGAGGAAACAGGAGAATATCGCTTTTGTGTTTGGGCACCGAATGCCAAAGGCGTCAGTGTCGTCGGTGAATTTAATGACTGGAATCCAGACAAAAACCCGATGGAGCCGCATGAGGGCGGTTTGTTTGTCGCTTATGTCAAAGAGGCAAAGCACGGCGATATGTATAAATATCTGATTCATGGCTATGACGGACAGGATTATTATAAAGCGGATCCGTTTGCTTTTTACAGCGAGCTTCGTCCGGGAACGGCGTCGCGCGTGTATGATCTTGCCGATTATGACTGGACAGACGAGAAATTCTTAAAAAAACGGGCGCGCACCAATCTGCAGAAACGCCCGGTTTCAATCTATGAGATGCATCTTGGATCGTGGCGTCAGCATGAGGACGGCAGCTTCTTTACATATCGCGAAACAGCCGACGAGCTTGTACCGTATTTAAAGAAAATGGGCTTTACCCATGTGGAAGTCATGCCGCTCACGGAGCATCCGTTTGACGGTTCCTGGGGCTATCAGGTCACTGGATATTACAGCGTTACATCGCGCTATGGCACACCGGAAGACTTTATGTATATGGTGGACAAACTGCATGAAGCAGGCATTGGCGTGATTCTTGACTGGGTGCCGGCACACTTCCCGCGCGATGCACACGGACTGCGCCGTTTTGACGGTACCGCACTGTTTGAGCATGAAAACCCGATGCAGGGTGAGATGCCGCAGTGGGGCACGATGCTGTTTAACTACGGCCGTCCGGAAGTACAGAGCTTTTTGGTGTCGAGTGCAATGTTCTTCATGGACGTATACCACATCGACGGTATGCGCATTGATGCAGTCAGCTCGATGCTTTACTTAAACTTCTGCAAGGAAGACGGTCAGTATGTGCCGAACAAATACGGCGGAACCGAAAACCTTGAAGCGATTGCTTTTATCAAAAAATTAAACAGCGTTCTTTTAACAAACTATCCGGGCATTATGATGATCGCGGAGGAAAGCTCGGCGTATCCGCTGGTGACAAAACCGCCGTATGACGGAGGTCTTGGTTTTACATTCAAGTGGGACATGGGTTTTATGAACGATTCGCTCAAATACATGGAAACCGATCATCTGTTCCGCAAATATAAGCACAACAACCTGACGTTCTCCATGCAGTATGCATTTTCAGAGAATTATATTCTGCCGTTCTCGCATGACGAGGTTGTCCACGGCAAGCATTCGATGGTGGACAAGATGTTCGGCGATTACTGGCAGAAATTCGCATCGCTCCGTGCGTTCTACGGCTATATTTTTGCACATCCGGGCAAAAAGCATCTGTTCATGGGCGATGAGTTTGCACAGTTCATCGAGTGGAATTTTGCAAAAGAGCTCGACTGGTTCCTGCTTGACTATGACTCGCACAGAACCATGCAGACATATATGAAAAAACTGAATGCGTTTTATCAGAAGCACCGCGCATTTTATGATATCGAGGACAGCTGGGAGGGATTCGACTGGATCACGGTCGATGACAAGGATAACAGCGTCATTGCGTTTATGCGCATTTCCACACCTTGGCGCGGCAAGGTGCAAAAAATTGTAAGTGTCACGAACTTTACGCCTGTTGTGCATTACGACTATAAGATCGCAATGCCCACGACCGGTGTGCTTCGTGAGATTTTAAACAGCGATGATCCTTCGTTTGGCGGCAGCGGTGTCAAAAACCTGCCGGAAATCGAAGTCACCGCAGATCCGTTCCATGGCAGGGAGGCAAGTGCATCAATCACGCTTCCGCCGCTGGCAACCGTATATTTCATGTTTGACGAAGATCAAACAAACAGGAAACAGGGGGATTAAACCATGAATGTGAAGAAAAGATGTGTCGCAATGCTGTTGGCCGGAGGTCAGGGCAGCCGCTTGTATGCGCTCACGCAGAATCGTGCAAAACCGGCCGTTCCGTATGGCGGAAAATACAAAATTATCGACTTTCCGCTGTCGAACTGCATCCACTCCGGCATCGATACCGTCGGTGTGCTGACCCAGTATGAGCCGCTTGAGTTGAACGCATATATCGGCAACGGTGCAACATGGGATCTTGACTGCATGTCGGGTGGTGCATATGTGCTGCCGCCGTATGTCAAAGGTAAAAAAGGCGAATGGTATTCGGGTACTGCAAGCGCAATCTATCAGAATATCCACTTTATCGAGCAGTATGATCCGGATTATATTTTGATTCTGTCCGGCGACCATATTTATACAATGGACTATGAAAAAATGATCGATGCGCACGAGAAAAAAGGTGCGGATGCAACAATCGCCGTTATGGAAGTACCGATGGCAGAGGCTTCCCGCTTCGGTATCATGAACACAAACGACGAAATGCAGATCATCGAATTTGAAGAGAAACCGCCGGTTCCGAAAAACAACCTGGCTTCCATGGGTATCTATGTGTTCACATGGGCAAAACTGAAAGAATATTTGATCGCAGACAACCAGGACCCGAACTCGTCGAACGACTTCGGCAAAAACATCATTCCGAACATGCTCAACAGCGGCGAGAAAATGTATGCATATCTGTTCTCGGGCTATTGGAAAGACGTTGGAACAATCGACAGCCTGTGGGAAGCAAACATGGACCTGCTTGCTGAGGAGCCGGAGCTTGATCTGCGCGACGATAACTGGAGAATCTACGGCAGAAACCTCGTACTTCCGCCGCACTTTGTCGGTGACAATGCTGCTGTGAAAAACAGCATCATCGGCGATGGCTGCACCGTTTTGGGTACAGTCGAAAACTCGATTCTGTTCCCGAACGTCACAGTTGAGGAAGGCGCAGTCGTCAAAGACAGCGTTGTCATGCAGCACACGATCGTTTGCAAAAACAGCTCCGTCACACGTGCAATCGTTGACGAAGACGTTACCATTTGCGAAGACGCTCAGATCGGCGGCGAAGGAAAAATCACCGTTGTCGGTTCAGAACTTACCATCCCGAAAGGTGCGGAGATCAAAGAGGGCGAGATGCTCTATCCTCGTGCGAAATAATCGGGTACGCGATAGATTGTAAGATAAAGGTGGAACAACGATATGAGAAAAAATGTATGCGGCTTGATTTATGCCGGCGAAGAAAACCTGAATCTCCGCGAACTGGTCAATAAAAGAAGTGTTGGCGCACTTCCGGTTGGCGGCAGATACCGCGCAATCGACTTCATCCTCTCGAACATGGTCAACTCCGGAATCCGCAACATCGGCGTGATTCCGCGCAGAAACTATCAGTCCATGATGGACCATCTGGGCTCCGGCAAAGAGTGGGACTTAAACCGTAAAGAAGACGGTCTGATCATCATTCCGCCGTATGATACAAACGAGAACTATGGTGCACATCAGGGCACGATCGATACCTTGCAGGGTGCAGCACCGTTCTTGCGCCGTGCACCGCAGAAATACTGCCTGCTCGCAAGCTCCTGCGCCGTTTACACCGAGACCTATGACAAAATGTTTGAATTCCATATGGAAACCGGTGCAGATATCACTTTGATGTACAGCGTACAGGAAAACGCAAGCGCAACACTCGACCGTTTCTCCGACGTTCGCTTTAAAACAGACGAAGACGGCCGCGTAGTTGACATGAAAACACACGGTACCGCAGGTTCGTACGACAAAATGTCCTTGGGCATTTACCTGATCAAAAAAGACCTGCTTCAGTACCTGCTCGATGACGCTGCTTCCCGCGGCAAATACAACATCGACACCGACATCATCATGAATCACCTCGATACGCTCAAAATTTATGCGTATGAGCACAAAGGATATGTCGGCCAGCTCCGTTCGGTCGCTTCTTACTTCAGCACTAACATGGATCTGCTCAAACGCGACGTACAGGAAGACCTGTTCGGCAGCGGCACAAAAGTATACACCAAAATCAAAGACGAAGCACCGACCCGTTACGGCAAAGATGCAGTTGTCAAAAACAGCCTGATCGGCTCCGGCTGTATCATTGAAGGTACTGTTGAAAACTCGATCATCTTCCGTGGTGTTACCATCGCAAAAGGCACGGTTGTCAAAGACTGCATCATCATGCAGGCAAGCGAAGTGTATGCAAACTCGCAGCTGACAAACGTCATTCTCGATAAGAAAGTAACCGTTCGTCCGAACTCGGTATTGGCGGGCAGCCGTGAATATCCGGTGATTATTCCGAAGGGAGCGAATGTCTGATGGCAAAAAAACCGGTGGCATCTGTTCTGATTGCCGGTTCGGAGTGTGCGCCGTTTGCAAAAACGGGCGGCTTGGCCGACGTCATCGGAACATTGCCGCGTGATTTGATTGCGCTGGGTCTTGATGTGCGCGTGATGATCCCGTATCACAGCATCATCAAGAAAAAATACGGCGAAAAAACAACACACCTGACCGATTTCTGGATTCACCTTGGCTGGAGAAGCCAGTATGTCGGCGTGGAAGAGCTTGTCCACGACGGTGTGACCTATTACTTGATCGATAACGAATATTATTTCGGCGGTCCGATCTACAAAGGCGGCGAAGCAGAAGGCGAGCAGTATGCGTTCTTCCAGCGTGCGCTGCTTGAGTCGCTTGAAAAAATCGACTTTATTCCGGATGTTCTGCACTTAAACGACTGGCAGACCGGCATGATTCCGATGCTGTTAAAAACACAGTACCAGAAAACAGCACTCAAAGATATCAAAACAGTATTTACCATTCATAATATGATGTATCAGGGTACATACTCGTTTGGTACGGTGCGTGATTGGTTCAATGTCGATCCGTCGTATTATAATTCCGAGTGCCTGGAAGCATACGGCTGTGCAAACTTCATGAAAGCGGCGCTTGTGTTCAGCGATAAGATCAACACAGTCAGCCCGACGTATGCGGATGAGATCAAAACGGCATATTTTGCATATGGAATGGAAGGCATTCTCAATGCAAGAAGCCGCGATCTGGTCGGTATCTTAAACGGCATTGATGTTGAGGCGTTTAATCCGGAAACCGACAAATTCTTAAAATATCATTTCTCCGTTGATGATTTGAGCGGCAAATATGAGAATAAGAAACTTCTCATGCGTGATCTTGGCTTGACGGTTGATCCGTCTACACCGCTGATTGGCATGATTTCGCGTCTGACCTCGCAGAAAGGCTTTGACCTTGTAATGCGCGTCTTCAACGAGATCATGGAAGAGGATGTGGCAATCGTTCTGCTCGGCACAGGTGATCCGATGTACGAGAGCTTCTTCCGTGGAATGGAAGCATCGTATAAAGGACGTGTCTGCTCGTATATTGCATATGACAATGCACTGTCGCATCAGATCTATGCAGCGAGCGACCTGTTCTTGATGCCGTCGAAGTTTGAGCCGTGCGGTATTTCGCAGATGATTTCGCTGCGGTACGGTACGCTGCCGATCGTCCGTGAAACAGGCGGATTGCGTGATACAGTGACCCCGTACAATGAATTTACGGGAGAAGGTAACGGTTTTTCCTTTACAAATTACAACGCACATGATATGCTTGAAGTAATTCGGCTTGCGCTTCATACAATCAGTGATCCGAAAACACGGCTAAAACTGATTGAGAATGCGATGAAAGAAGATAACAGCTTCATTGTATCTGCGAAAAAGTATCGTGATTTGTATCTGAGCTTGTTGGACTGATCCTGTGAAGTGAACGAGAAAAGGCCGGAGAGGATTCTCCGGCTTTTCTTTTGTTTTGGTATGGATGATATATTTGAAATATTGGGGGACTTTTTCTTTATGAAAATCGAGCACAATTCTGCCCGCTGCTGCTATCGTACACCGCTTGGTGCTGTGCTCACCGGCGATCTGGTGACGCTGCGTCTGCTTGCAGAAGATCCGCAGATTCGCTCTGTTCGGGTGAAAACGTTTTTTTATGAAGACAGCACAGAATATGATATGACACGCATGGACCGTTTTTTTGTCTGTGATGTAGCTTTGCCGCAGTCGCCGGGCGTGCTTTGGTACTTCTTTGTGATTTCCTATGCGGACAAAACGATCTATTACGGACCGCCGATGGGCAGAACACAGGGAGAAGGCGTGATTTATGATCAGCCGCCGGCAAGTTTCCAGCTGACGGTTTATGATGCATCGTTTCAAACGCCGGAATGGTTCCGCGGAACGATTATGTATCAGATTTTCCCCGATCGGTTTAAACGCGGCGACAAGAAAAATCTCGAACGCGGTGCCGCTTACCATAAGAGCATGGGCAGAAAAGTGGTTGTGCATGAAAACTGGGAGGAACCGGTGTTATATCAGCCGCTTGAGGGTGAAAAATATTATGCGCCGTGTGATTTTTACGGCGGCGATCTGCGCGGAATCATTGAATCGATTCCATATTTCCAGTCGCTTGGGGTTGGCGTGCTGTATTTAAATCCGATTGTGGAAGCCGCATCCAACCACCGGTATGATACCGGAAACTATAAAAATGTCGATCCGATTCTCGGAACACCCGAGGATTTTAAAGAGCTGTGCGAAAAAGCGGAGCAGGCCGGCATCCGTGTCATGATTGATGGCGTGTATTCGCATACGGGCTCGGACAGCTTGTATTTTAATAAACTTGGCAACTATCTTTCGGTCGGTGCGTATCAGAGCGAGCGTTCACCGTATTATTCCTGGTATACATTTTTGGGCTCCCGCGATTCCTATCAGTGCTGGTGGGGATTTGATACATTGCCTGAAGTCAATGAGCTGAATCCTGTTTGGCAAAAGGATATCATCACCGGTTCGTTCAGTGTGTTTTCCTATTGGAAACAGCTTGGCGCGATGGGCATTCGGCTGGATGTAGCGGATGAGCTGCCCGACAGTGTGATTGAACTGATGCGTTCTTCGTTAAAAGAGGGCAATCCCGACCGTGTGCTTTTGGGTGAGGTCTGGGAAGACGCTACAACGAAGCAGAGTTACGGTTCAAAACGGCAGTATGCGCTTGGCAAAGGCTTGGATACGGTCATGAACTATCCGTTTAAAAATGCGGTGCTCGGATTTTTGAACGGATACGGAACCGCATATGATTTGCAGAACTTCCTGCTTTCCCAGCAGCTGAATTACCCGCGGCCGATGTATCATGCGCTGATGAATCTGATTTCGAGCCATGACGAGCCGCGTGCGCGCACAGTGCTCGCGACCGGAATGAACGGAGAAGGACTTTCGCGTGAGGATCAGGCGGAGTTTGTGCCGACAGCCGATCAGGAGGCGCGCGGTGACAAATTGATGCGTTTAGCCGGTGTGTTTCAGATGACAGTGCCGGGAACGCCGTCGATTTATTACGGCGATGAGTGCGGCATGCATGGATGGAAAGATCCGTTTAACCGCCAGCCGTTTGCTGTGAAAGATCCGGAATTGGTTGAATTTTTCCGTTCGATTACCGCAATCCGCAAAACGTATCCATCGTTGTCCCGCGGAAAGGCCGTGTTCTTAGCACCGAGCGACGGTGTGATCGGCATTGTACGGTACATCAACCCGTATGGCGATGCGTTCAAAAAAGCCGGTCAAGATGAGATGATTCTGACACTGATTAACCGCAGCAATGAACCGGTCAGCACAGAGGTACAGCTGCGTTCCTGCGTGGAAGGCATTGCAAGCGACGATCTTGCGTGGTTTGAATCGGTTCAGTTCCCTCAGGCAGAGGTGCTGTGCGGAAAAAATACATCCGTGTGCATTTTGCCGGACCGTTCGATTCAGGCGGAGATGCCGCCGTGCAGTTTTTGTATGATTCGGTTGGTGTGACAGATGGAAGATAAGAAAACAGAACAGGAAAATAAACTAACGGCTGCACGAAAGACGATCAACGAAGTTGATGCAGCGCTCGCAAAGCTGTTTGTGCAGCGAATGGATGCCGTGGCAGATGTGATTGCATACAAAATGGAACACGGTCTTCCGGTGTTTGATCCTGTCAGAGAAAAGGAAGTGCTCGCTCGGTGCGGCGATGCGATTGACTCGGATGCATACCGGCCGTATTTCGTTTCGTTCATGGAAAGTGTGATGGAACAATCGAAGCGATATCAGCGTTCGGTGCTGTTTGACGGCACAGTCGGCTATCAGGGAACCGAGGGTGCTTATGCACAGATTGCACTCTCGAAGCTGTTTCCGAGCCATCGTGCACAGGCGTTTGAAACGTGGCAGGATGTGTTTGAAGCCGTGATGCGGGATGAAATCGGCTGCGGCGTCATTCCGTTTGAAAATTCCTATACCGGAGAGGTCGAGGAAGTGCTCGATTTATTATATCGGTATCCGGTGTCGATCCGCGAGATCTATGATTTGAAAATCGAACATTGCTTAGTGGCGCCGCAAGGTGCATCGCTTGATACGATTCAGGAGGTTGTTTCCCATCCGCAGGCGCTCAAGCAGTGTGGCGGATACATCAAATCGCATGGATTTCATACAACCGCATATGTGAATACCGCACTGGCAGCAGAACATGTCGCCAAAGAGGCTGATATTCACAAGGCGGCGATTGCATCGAAAGAAACGGCAGAGCGGTTCGGCCTTTCGGTGCTTGCAGAAAAGATCAGTGAAAGCGCACAGAATACGACACGGTTTATTGTGATCGCAAAACAGACGGCGAACGCAGGCAATCATTTTTCACTGTTGTTTACACTGCGTCACGATGCAGGTCAGCTTGCTGCCGTCATGCAGGTGATCGCACAGCATGGATTTAATATGGAGTGTGTGCGATCAAAAGCGGTGCACGATGTGCCGTGGCAGTATTATTTTTATGTGGAGCTTGAGGGCGACGCATCAAGCGAACAGGCAAAACAGCTGTTTTGTGAAATGCAGTCACGCTGTACAACGTTCCGCGTATTGGGCGTTTATTATAAAGCATAAACGATAACATAAAAACCGGTCTGCCGTTTTTTAAAAATGGCACACCGGATTTTCTCTATTTTCAGAGAGAAGTTTCTTTTTGGGAGGAATGGTAAATGGAACAAATCACATTGACGCTTGCATCAAAGCAAACGGTTCATCCGATTTATGTGGGTGCACAGGCGCATGCTTCTCTTCATGAGTGGGCCGATCTTTCGTGCAAGACGCTCATTTTGACAGACGACGGCGTGCCGTGTGCGCATGTGGAAGCGATTGCATCCCAGTGCAGTCATCCGGTTATTATGACCGTCTTGCAGGGAGAAGGTGCGAAAAGCTTTTCGGTGTTTTCTGATGTATGTGAAATGCTGCTTTCCCACAAATTCGGACGAAAAGACCTGCTCATTTCGGTGGGCGGCGGTGTTATCGGTGACTTAGGCGGCTTTTGTGCGGCGTCGTATATGCGAGGCATTCGATTTATCAACATTCCAACCACCAGTTTGTCACAGATTGATTCGAGCATCGGCGGAAAAACGGCAATCAACGTACACGGCGTCAAAAACATCGTCGGTGCGTTTTATCAGCCAGAGCTGGTGATCGTTGATCCCGATTTTCTGCGTACACTGCCGCGCCGCCATTTGAACAACGGATTGGTGGAGGCGGTGAAATCCGGTTTGATTGCAGACAGTGCGCTGTTTGAATTGTTTGAGCAGGAAAATCCATATGACCATCTGACTGAGATCATCAAGCGGAGCCTGCACGTAAAACAGCATGTCGTCGAAACCGATCCGGAGGAGAAGGGACTCCGTAAAATCCTCAATTTCGGCCATACGATCGGACACGGTGTCGAGAGTGTGTATGGGCTTTCGGGCCTTCTGCACGGCGAAGCCGTTGCGGTCGGCATGATGCCGATGCTCGGAAGCGACAGTCTGCGTGAGCGGGTAGCGCGCGTGTTCCAGAAAATCGAGATTGATCCGTACAAGCCATACGATATCGATCAAGTGCTTGAAGCCGCAACCCGCGATAAAAAAGCACAGGGCGGAACGGTGTCGGTCATTGTAGTGAACGAGCCGGGTGAAGCGGTCATCCAGTCGATTTCGTTTGACCGGCTTGCACAGATCATGCGGGAGGGTCATCAATGAAAAGCAGCACAGGACAATGCTTGGAGCTGACCCTGTTCGGTGAGTCGCATTCTGCGTCGATCGGTGCCGTTTTAAATGGCATGCCGGCAGGGATTCCGGTGGATGAAGCGGAAATTGACCGCCAGATGGACAAGCGGCGTGCCAAAGGAAATATTTCGACAAAACGTCATGAGGCCGATCGCGTGATCATTGAAAGCGGCATTTTTCATGGATATACAACCGGTACGCCGATCGGTCTGCGCATTGAAAATACGGTTCAGCGCAGCAAAGACTATGAAGCGACAAAATTTCTGCCGCGTCCGTCGCATGCCGATTATACGGCGTTTTTGCGGTATGGCGGCTATCAGGATTACCGCGGCGGCGGTCATTTTTCGGGACGGCTCACCGCACCGATCGTGGCCGCAGGTGCGATTTGCATGCAGGCGCTTGCGCGCCGCGGCATTTTGATCGGCAGTCATATTCGTACACTGCATACACTCAGCGACCGGTCGTTTTCCACAGACGAAGCGCTCCTTCGTGGAGAAATCGCACAGATGAACGATGCAGATATTGCCGTGCTCGACGAAGCTGTTTGCGCACAGATGATAAAGCGTATGGAAGACGCAGCAAAAGCGGGCGACAGTGTCGGCGGAACCGTGGAAACCGCGATTGTCGGGCTTCCCGGCGGTGTCGGTGAGCCGTTTTTCGGCTCGGTGGAAAGCCGGCTGTCCGCATTCTTGTTCAGCATTCCGGCAGTCAAAGGCGTAATCTTCGGCGATGGTGACCAGATGTGCGCCATGCACGGCAGTGAGGCAAACGATCCATTTTGCATGAAAGACGGCAAAGTTTCCACAAAAACAAACCACAACGGTGGAATCAACGGCGGCATTACAAACGGGATGCCCGTCCGGTTTACAACGATGATCAAACCGACGCCATCGATTTTTTTGCCGCAGGAAACGGTCGATCTGCAAACGGGAGAGGATGCCGATTTGCAGATTCACGGACGGCATGATCCGGCGATCATTCACCGTGCACGTGTTGTGGTAGACAGTGCGGCGGCGATTGTGCTGCTTGATCTGCTGATCGAGCGGTTTGGTCCTGAATGGGTCGCAGAACCGAAAAAGGAGGCGTTTTCATGGCAGAATACGGACTAATCGGAAAAACGCTTTCACACAGCTTTTCAAAACCGATTCATGAGCAGCTCGGCGGCTATTCGTATGAACTTCTGCCGATGGAGCTAAAGGAGCTTGACCGCTTTTTAACAGAAAAGAAATTTCGTGCGGTAAACGTGACGATTCCTTATAAAGAAACAGTGATCCCCTATTGCGACGAACTGGATGAGCACGCGGCGGCAATCGGTGCGGTCAATACGATTGTCAATGAAAATGGCCGGCTGATTGGACACAACACCGATTTTGCCGGGATGATGGCGCTTATCCGCGCCGTAGGTGCAAGCGTTCAGGGTGCGCATGTGCTCATTTTGGGCAGCGGCGGAACATGCAAAACGGCATCGGCTGTGATGCAGTCGCTGGGCGCCGCTTCCATTACGGTGGCAAGCCGTTCCAATAAACCGGGAACCGTTTCGTATGAGCAAGCGCAGTCGCTTTCGCAGATTCAGATCATCGTCAATGCTTCGCCGGCAGGCATGTATCCGAATAATGCCGAAGAAAATTTTCCGCTTTCTCACTTTAAACAGTTGCAAACTGTGATCGATGTGGTGTATAATCCTATCAAGACAAATCTTGTGCTCGATGCACAGTCGCGCGGGATCCCTGCAATCGGCGGATTATTGATGCTGGTTGCACAGGCAAAATATGCAGCAGACTATTTTCTGTCAAAAACGCTTCCCGAAGAACAAATTGACGCGGTGTATGATAAAGTCATCAAAGAAAAGAAAAATCTTGTGCTGTGCGGCATGCCGATGAGCGGAAAAACCACCATCGGAAAACGGCTCGCGGAAATGATGAACCGCCGGTTTGTTGATTTGGATGATGAGATTGTCAAACGGGAGAACAAATCGATTCCCGAAATTTTTGACGAAGTTGGGGAAGCGGGATTCCGCAAAATCGAAGCAGAAGTCGTGCGCGAATGGGCAAAGGAAACCGGCTGCTTGATTTCCTGCGGCGGCGGAACCGTGCTCTCACAGGCGAATGTACGTGCACTTTTGCAAAACGGTGAGATTTGTTTGATTGACCGGCCGCTTTCTCTGCTCTCGGTAGGTGAAGGGCGTCCGCTTACCAAAAATATGGCGGAGGTGTCGGCGCTGTATGACGCGCGGATGCCGGTTTACCGATCGTGCTGCACGTTTTCGGTAACAAATGACGCAGACTTGTCCGCAGTCTGCAAGAAAATCGAGGAGAAATTTTATGAAACTGCTTGTACTAAACGGGCCGAATCTTAACATGCTTGGGATTCGGGAACCGCAAATTTACGGTGCGCAGACATATCGTGATCTGGAAGCCTTTATCCAGGGTATATGTGATGCGGAAGGGATCGACGTGCAGATTGCACAGACAAATCACGAAGGTGAGCTTGTTGATCTCATTCAGAGTGCCTACCAGCATGCGGACGGCATTGTGATAAACCCCGCTGCGTATACCCACACCAGTGTTGCGATTCTCGATGCAGTCAAGGCAGTGGCACTTCCCACCGTGGAGGTTCACTTGTCCGACGTGTCAAAACGGGAATCGTTCCGCCAGATTTCGTATGTCAGAGAAGCGTGCTGTGCAACATTTGCAGGTTACGGTTTCGATGGCTACCGTCTGGCGATTCTGCATTTGAAAAAATTGATCGAACAAGACGGAGCGTGAATATATTATGATTATCACATTGAAGAAAACAGCTTCCAAAGAGGAAGCTCAGAAAATTATCAATCAGATTGAGCAAAAAGGCCTTCATGTCACAGTGATTGAAGGTGCGAACTATAATGTCTACGGCGTTGTCGGCGATACGACTGTTTTGGATGAAAAGATTATTGCGGCCAACCCGGCGGTTGACAATGTACAGCGTGTTGCGGCGCCGTATAAAAAGGCAAACCGGATGTTCCATCCGGCAGACAGCGTGATCGACGTTTCGGGTGTGAAAGTCGGCGGCAATGAGGATATCGTCGTCATCGGCGGTCCGTGTTCGGTGGAAACACGCGAATCCTTGTTCCAAATTGCAGAGGGCGTTGCCGCGGCAGGCGCCAAAATGTTCCGTGGCGGCGCATACAAACCGCGCACCTCGCCGTATGCGTTCCAGGGACAGGGAACACTCGGTGTTCAGTGGCTGACTGAGGTGCGCGAAACCTATCATATGCCGATCGTTTCGGAGCTCATGAGCATTGATAAATTGCAGGAGTTTGACGAAAATGTCGATCTCATTCAGGTCGGTGCGCGCAATATGCAGAACTTTGACCTGCTCAAAGCACTTGGCACAATCAGAAAACCGGTGCTGTTAAAACGCGGTCTTTCCAATACGATCGAAGAGTGGATCATGGCGGCAGAGTACATCATGGCAGGCGGCAATGAGAATGTCATTCTCTGCGAGCGCGGTATTCGTACATTTGAAAAATATACCCGCAATACGCTTGACTTGAGCGTGATTCCGATTATCAAGCAGAAAACACACTTGCCGATTATCATTGACCCGTCCCACGCAACCGGCGACTGGCGTCTTGTGGAATCGATGTCGCTTGCAGCGATTGCCGCAGGTGCAGACGGCTTGATCATCGAAGTGCATAACAATCCGGAGTGTGCATGGAGCGACGGTGCACAGTCGTTAAAACCGGATAAATTCAAAACTCTCATTGAAAAAGGCCGTGCGATTGCAAAAGTCGTCGGCCGGGGTATGTGAGATGCAGCAGACCATTTTCCCGAAAGCGGTGTCGGGGTCAATTTTGATTCCGCCGTCAAAAAGCGTTGCACATCGCGCACTCATCTGTGCCGCATTGGCAGATGGGCAAAGCCGTCTTTCGCATATCGGCGATTCCGATGATATGAAGGCGACGATTGGTGCGCTTTCTTCCATGGGAGCTTCATTCGAACGTGACGGCGATACGCTGATTGTAACAGGAACAGGCGGCGTGCCGAAACGGGAACAATGTACTGCTGACTGCATCGAATCCGGTTCGACGCTTCGGTTTTTGATTCCGGTATTTTCGCTCTGCGGCGGAGCGGTGACATTGACCGGCCACGGACGATTGCTTGAACGTCCGCAGACCGTATATGAAGCGTTGTTTTCGTCGCAAGGGCATTCCTTTTTTGTGGATGAATCGGGCGTGCATGTGCGCGGTGCAGTGAAAAGCGGAGAGATTACGGTTGACGGCAGTGTGAGCTCCCAGTTTATCACAGGGCTTTTGTTTGCACTTCCGCTTTGTAGCGGCGATTCGATCATTCGGATTACGCCGCCGTTTGAATCGGCTTCCTATGTGCAGATCACGTGTGATGTACTCTCCCGATTTGGGATTATCATTGAGCAGACGGACACCTATACGTTTCGGATTCCCGGGAATCAGCAGTATAACCCGTGTGACATGGCGGTCGAGGGCGATTATTCGCAGATGGCGTTTTTCGGCGTACTTGGTGCGCTGTGCGGTGAAGTGGGATGCACAGGACTTTCACAGGACAGCCTGCAGGGAGACCGTGTGATCTGCGAATTATTAGAGCAATTCGGTGCGCAGGTTGACCGATTGGCTGGGTCTGTACGTGTACGGCATGCGCCGCTTACCGGCCAGGTGGTGGATCTTGCGGATTGTCCTGATTTGGGGCCGATTTTGATGGTACTGGCTTCTTTTGCTGATGGTGTGACGCATTTTCTCCATGCAGGGCGGCTTCGATTAAAAGAGTCTGATCGGATTGCCGCAATGGAAGCGGAGCTTTCAAAGCTTGGTGTCGAAATGTCGTCAGATGCGGATAGTGTCACAATCACGTCTCGTCGCCCGATGACCGCGCCTTGTACGGTAGATGCACATAATGATCATCGAATTGCGATGAGCCTTGCGATATTTGCACATGCGGCAGAATATCCCGTGACCATTATCGGTGCTGAGTGTGTCAAAAAATCGTATCCGGCATTTTTTGAAGATCTTTCATTTATAAAATAGTCTTTTTAAAAGCATCGATGCAGAATTGCATCGGTGCTTTTTGTGAAATGAATTCTAAAATTGATTGACAAATTGATATCAATGATCTACAGTGAAATTAGAACAATTGGAATCATTTTCATGAGGTGATTGATTGAAAAAGGAGGCGGTCATATGAAAAAAGCAATCAGTTTATTTCTTGCATGTATGGTGCTCCTCTTGCTTGTTTCAGGGTGCGGCGTCAAGGCACAAAAAGACAGTCTTGCAGCGCGTGCGGGCTTGACCTCTTCTTCCCAGATTGAAGCGGTTGCATTGTATGAAGGCAGTCATCCTGATGAATTGACGATTGATGAAAAGGCAAATGGCAGTTCGAAACGCCAATGGATTGACTTGACCGGAACTGAAGAGGGAAACAAATATATTGAAGCGTTGTTTTCCGATGCAGCAGAAGATACAGAAGAACCAGAGGCAGGATTGGGAAGTGGATATCCTGTGAATGGGATGCTCAAATTTGTGTTTAAGCAGGATGATGCGCTTGAATACACAGGGCTTTCGATGTCTGTTTATCGGGATGAAACGCCATATACCGTGACGGTTACATTGACTTATTCGGACGATAAGCGCTGGGAACTGATGCAGGAAGAGAATAATGCGGCATCTGAAACGCACACCTATCTTCTTTCCGATGCCAGAGAGATCTGGGGCAGAGAATATATTGATGCACTCTTCGCCGAACAAGCGAAATAAAGAAACGAAGCGACAGCAAAACGCTGTCGCTTCGTTTTTATACACCTTTTAGGATAAACACAGGGATCGCGGGGTTGTTTTTCCGGTTTATAAAATTGCCGACGAGCACCGTGGCGGTTTTCGGGTCGATCGACGAAAGATAGGAGAGTAAGGCATCGCGTTCGTCGGTGCCGTTTTCTTTTCCGTAGTAAATGCTAAGGCTCATCACACCGTCGGGGGTAAGAAGCTTCATTCCCTGTTCGATGGCGTGGATGCTCGTTTGGGCACGGGTGAATACGTTGTGGTCGCCGCCCGGCAGCCACCCGAAATTAAATACAATCGCGCGAACCGTCCCCGGTTTTGCATCTTCTGCCATGCAGTCATGACTTTTTTGAAATACCTGCCCGATGTGTGACAGGTGTTCTTTCTCTAACAGTGCGGCTGTTTCGTCTACGGCGTCTTTTTGAATATCATATGCGAGCACACGACCGCTGTCACCGACTAACCGGCACAAAAACACCGTATCCCGGCCGCGTCCGGCGGTGGCATCGATGCATAGATCACCCGGTTTGACATGTGAGGATAAAAATGAATGTGCAAGTGTTAACGCATTGAATGAGGGCAAGGGGATTCCTCCTTTTTGAGAAAAACCGCCGCAGCAGTCTGCGGCGGTTTTGATTATTGCTGTTTTTTCTTTGTGCGTGTGGCAGATTTGATTGTGCGGCGGATCGAACGAACGGTACGCTCGCCATGCTCTGCCAAGAAGTAGATAAACCGGTTTGTGACAAGATCCATTTCACCGGTGAACTCGGTGAGATCGCCGCCGAATCCGCGTTTGACCGCATACAGTCCGTACAGCGGATGATCCTCGGGAACTTCGCCGGGCACACCCATCAGATCGTAGATTTCGCATCCGCGTTCGAGTCCCCAGCGAATCTGTTCCATACGCATGAGAAAAGTGGCTTTCTTTTCGCGGTGGTGATCGCTTGTGCCGCTATAGACCGACCAGACTTTGTTGCCGTAGCACACAACCAGACTGCAGCAGCAGACCTCGCCCTCATATTCCATCACATACAAGCGGGCATATTCGGGTGCGAATGCGTCGTAAAGCCGATAGAAATATTCGATCGGACGGTGCGCAAATCCCTGACGGCGGGAGGTTTCCTCCACCATTTCATATAACAGCGGAATATCCTCGCGCGTGCCGACACGGCTTGTAATGCCGAATTTGACAGCACGGCGCACGTTTTTGCGGGTCTGTTTTTCAAATCCAGCCATGATATCGTCTTCCGTTCGGTCTTTGATGTTTAAGCGGAACACGAAATGCGGCTGTGCTGCCGAAAAGCCGGACATCGATGTGTCAATGCGGAAGCCTTGCTTTTTCATGAGATCGGAAAACTTCGTGTCCTGAATCGGAACGTCCGGATCCATTTTGAGCTCATAGCAGCGCATTTCTTTGCAGAGCGTTTTTGCCTGCGAAATCAAATCGGCGATCGTTTTCTCGTCGTGAATGTCGCAGACCGGACCACGCGGTGCATACATCAGCGAGTAGCCGAATACCGGTGTTTTGCGGATCAGCACATGGAGTGTTCCGGCAATCGAGCCATCTTCACGCTGGCTGACTAAAATGCGGCTTGTCCATTCCTTTTTGACGGTTCCCCAGCGGGGTGACTGCATGAAATGTCCTTTTTTATTGGCAATGACAAATGCGTCGATTTCTTCGTTTGAAAATGTACGGGATGTTCCCATCCGCGCTCTCCTCCTTTGCACCGGATGATCGGTGAATTTATTTTACAGAATAACGCAGCAAACCGCAGTTTTCGAGTGAAAACTGCGCATATTCCTCATTCGTGAGGTCGTGAAAATAGGTGTGAATCACACGGCAGACACCATTATGGCAGACAAGCAGAACCGTTTTGTCGTGATTGTCCGTGTCGTGATTGTCCGTTTTTAACTCATTGAGCAAACTATACACCCGGTGTGCAAGCATCATCATCGATTCGCCGCTCGGATACCGGCAGGCAAACTGTCGTTTGTTCGCTAAAAACGCTTCTGAGAACCGGTCTTCGCCTTCGAATACGCCATAATCCTGCTCGATCAGCCGTTCATCCACGAAAAGTTCGCCGCCGCAAACCGACTGAATGATCTGTGCCGTTTCCTTTGCACGAGAAAGTGGCGAAGAAATAATCGTGTCAATCTGTGTGCCGCAGAGTTTCTGTGCGAGTGCATGTGCTTGTTCGATGCCGTGCGGCGTGAGCGGTGCATCCGTTCTGCCGCAGATTTTGTTTAACACATTCCAAGTGGTTTCCCCGTGGCGGGTGACGAGCAGGTGCATAAAACGCCTCCGTGTTGAGTCAAAAAAATAGATGCAGGATTTCCTGCATCTATTAGTATACCACATTTTTCTTTTGGTGCAACCTTATAAGAACAAACCGTTGTAAATTGCATCAAACAGCGTGCCGGTTGCGTCGGAGGTGTGTTCCCAGTACATCATGCCGCCCAAGCCGTTTTCTTTGACATATTTTGCTTTGTAAGAAAGCGACATCGGATCGTCATACGAGATGAACGAATAGCCGTCAAACAAAAATGGCGCTTTTGCGGTTTCATCGAAGTATTTGACAAACTGCGGGCTCTTTTCATAGATGAGCGCAATTTCCGTGTAGCGCGGGCCGAAATCGCCGATTGTTTCAGCTTCCTGGTGAAGACCGTGGTTTTCACACGATTTGACACCGTCCCAGCGTCTCGAATAAAACGCCGCGCCGATGACGATTTTTTCTGCCGGAACGCCTGCGTCAAGCAGCAGAGAAACGCCTTCATGTGTGCTGAATTTGATCGGTGCGTCTTTTGGCTCAAACAGGTTTGTATGGTGACCGGTCGGCTGGTTCCAACCGCGCAGATCGTATGTCATCAGGTTTACAAAATCCAAAAGCGGATGAATTTTGTCCATCTCGATGTCGTCGAGATACCACTGACCTGCTGCTGCCGCCGTTGTGAGGAAGCATTTTCTGCCGCGTTTTTGCGCATACTCGTCGAGTACCTTGCGATATGCAGTCATCAGTGCGGTGAACTGATATTTTTCCTCTTTGTTGCCATAGTAACCCGGAAATTCCCAGTCGCAGTCAATACCGTCAAAGTCATAGCGCTCGACGACTTCCATGGTGGAATCGACAAATGCGTTTAACGATGCTTCGTCGGCGGTTGCTTCGCCGTGGCCGATCTGGTTGCCGCCGCCGGTCGAGAGCAGAATGTTCAAGTTCGGATTGTATGCGCGCAGTTTCGGCAGAAACCGGAAGTATTTTTCGATTTCTTCCACATTGATTTTCTTGTCTTTGACAATGCCGAACGCAACATTCAAATGGGTGAGCCGTTTTGCCTGGCTTTCGGTGATATGAGGCAGACCGGAAGCAACGACATATCCGGCGAAAATCGGGGAGTTCATAAAAACATCCGCCTTTCTGTATAGAATCTTCTGCCGCTATTTTGCCACAGGAAATATCGTTTGTCAACGCGGCAAACAATATTTTTGTATAGAATCTTGTACGGAGAATTTGTGTGTGCTATGATAAAAGAAAAGAGCCTATAAAAAAGGGGGATGTTTGATGCAGCAAGTCACATTAGGAAGAACCGGCATCACGGTCAATAAAAATGGATTCGGTGCACTGCCGATTCAGCGGGTGAGCACAGAATATGCCGGAATGCTTTTAAAAAAAGCATATGCAAACGGAATCCGTTATTTTGACACCGCACGTTCATATACGGACAGTGAGGAAAAAATCGGACTTGCATTATCGGATGTACGCAAGGAGATTATTATCGCAACCAAAACACCGTCTACTACAGTGGAGGGCTTTTGGAAGGATCTTGAGACCAGCCTGCGGCTGTTGAAAACAGACTACATTGATGTATATCAGTTCCACAATCCGTCGTTTTGTCCGAAACCGGGTGATGGAACAGGTCTTTATGAAGCGATGCTTGAGGCAAAGAAGCAGGGAAAAATTCGGTTTATCGGCATTACAAATCACCGGCTGCATGTCGCAGAAGAGGCGGTGCGCTCGGGACTGTATGATACGCTGCAATTTCCGTTTTGCTATCTGGCGACCGAGAAAGATTTAGCGCTTGTGAATCTGTGCAAGGAACAAAACGTCGGATTCATTTCGATGAAAGCGCTGTCGGGCGGTCTTATTACAAACAGTGCAGCGGCTTATGCTTGGCAGGCGAAATTTGACCATGTACTGCCGATCTGGGGCGTACAGCGCGAATGCGAGCTTGACGAATTTTTGTCGTATCAGGACAACCCGCCGGTGATGACAGAGGAATTTGAGCAGCTGATGGAAAAAGACCGCACCGAGCTGATCGGCGATTTCTGCCGTGCATGCGGCTATTGTATGCCGTGTCCGAAAGGAATTGAGATCAGTCAGTGTGCACGGATGGCACAGCTGATTCGCCGCAGTCCGTCCGCCGGTTTTCTGACAGAAGAAAGTCAGGCAATGATGATGAAAATTGAAGAGTGCATCGGCTGCGGTGCATGTAAGAAGAAATGTCCGTATGGGCTGGATACGCCGGCACTATTAAAGAAAAACCTCGCGGATTATAAAGAAATTCTGGCAGGGACAAAAACAATATAATAATAGATAAATAAACCGGGAATCACACGAAAAGGTGATTCCCGGTTTGCTGTTTTCTTGTTTTTTATTGCGGATTTTTATTCACACAAACAACCGCGCAGCTCATCTAAAAAGGCAGCAATGCTTGACTGTCGGTACTGATAAAAAATACGCGTCCCGATTTTTTCCACCGATACAAAGTCAGCACCAATGAGCAAATTCATATGATGTGAAACGGTGGCAGGTGAGAGGTTAAGCATTGCGCACAAATCCTGTCCGCATAAAGGCCCTTTCGCGAGCGCTAACAGAATTTGAAAGCGGTTTTTGTCGTCGATGGCTTTGAGCGGGTCTGCAAACGCATCGAAATCTGCGGAATGCGCCGCTTTTAAGTCGATGATTAGGTCGACATAGATGCCGATAAAAAAATCGTTCGTAAAATTTGAGAAAAAGGACAGACTGTGAAATTCGCCGATCATCGGACGCACGACAAGCTCGTCAAAATCAGCGGCATAATGATAATGCACCGAGAGCATCTCGGCGGGACGGTCGCCGAGTTTTTCCTTCATGCGGGAAAATGCGTTTTGAATCGCGGAATCAATAAAACTGCGGTGACGTTCATAGGCGTTTGATGCCGTCTCAAGCACCGGACGGAGCTCCTCAGCGTAATCAAAAAAGTGCTGATACAATAAAAATGTCCGCCAGCGCAGCCGGTCGGAATAGGGGGAAGCGGGCGATTCGAGCGCGGCGAACAACGCTTCTTTTGTAGGAAACGGTTCTGTGTCTTCGCTCGGCAGACAGGCGGAGGATAGGTGGAGGCGCGTTTCTTCGCGGTCAGTGCACTGATCTGGGAAGCTGAAATAGTAAGAAATCGCGGTGGCAGGTGACTGCCGGCAGCTTTGCTTGTCATCGAGGCGGAAAAAGAAGTCCATGCGGTCGTCATCAAGAAACGAAATGGACGCCATGACATCGCGTTCGAGTGCACGAAGCGGTTCGGTATAGGCTGCGAACGCAGATTCGGGCAGCTGATGTTTTTTGGCAAACTCCCCAAAATACGTGTCGACGGACTCTTCGCCGCCGTCAAACTGTGCGTTGTAGACGCGGGTGATGAGTGCTGCTGCGTCAAGCAGCGGCAAAAAAGCAGGTTCAAATCGAATATTCATAAAGTTATTCCTTTCGTTACTTGATTGCAGAAAATCCTTTCATCCGGCGGACACAGAGCGAAAAGAGCAAAAACAACACGCCGCACAGGAAGAAAATGGCCGGAATCGGCAGAAACAGTACCAGCGCCGAACAAATGACAGTGATCACAGGGGAAATACACAGTAACAGCGCGTTGCTGATGCCGCTGATGCGTGCCATATAGTCTTTTGGGACGGTTTCCATAAAAATTCCGCTGAAGAGTACACTTAATACACCGACACACGGACCTGACCAGCCGAATGCCAGAATCGTCAGGACTGCCGGCCAAAGTGCGGAGGTGTACGGCGCAAATGTCAGCAGAAGATAGACTGGAAACAGAAGCAGAAACGACCAAAACAGCATCGTACGCCGCGCAAATATTTTAAGCAGAAACGGCACAAGGAACGAACCGAGCGCCATGCATGCGGACATCGAGATGCTTAAAATCGAGAGCATATTGGCATCCATGTGCAGATAATCGCCGATATAAGCCGCCTGAAATGCCCCCATCGGTGCAAAGATACCGTTTAGCATCGCGCCGATCAACAGAATAAACGGCAGAACCGTGTTTACGCGAATGAGTCTGAATCCGTCTTTGAAATCGGAAAAATACCCGGAAATGGACCATTCGTTCGATGCTTGCTTTGAAAAATCATACCGAACCCATGCGGTCATGATTGCACAGAACAGAAACGTTCCTGCATCAATGAGCAGTGCGGTGTGGCTTCCGAAAAGGCCGATGATCGTGCCGGCGATTGCGGTGCCTAAAAGTTCGAGCGTTTTGCTGATACCGCCGCGCAAAGAAGCGCCGGTCGTGTATAGTTCAGCCGGCAGAAGCTTTGGTGTCAGCGCATTTGCGGCAGGCATTTCGAAGGATTCGACGGTGGAATTTACAATGATAAATAAAAACAAAAGCGGCGCTGTGAGCAGGTCAAAGAAAAACAAAACGGCACAGCCTGCGACTGCCGCACCGCGGATCAAGTTGCAGACGGCGCTCACACGCACTTGATTCATCCGTTCTGTCAGTACGCCGGCAATCGGCTGGAGCAGGATACTCGGCAGATAGTTGATTGCAACCGAAAGTGCAAGCAACGAGGGATTGTGCGTAACTTCATACACAATCCACGAAAGCGCGATGGCGTCGAGCGAATCGCCGAACCGGCTGACGCACGAGCCAATGAGCAGTTTCAGAAACTGCGGGTGGGAGAGAAGCGGTCGGTAAACAGAAAGTTTTGACATGTGTTGAACCATCTCTTTTCATGATTATCTAAAAATAAGATATCATATTGTTCGACTTCTGTCAATACTACTATTTCGATTTTTATAAAAATACCCCGTCCGAGGATTCGGACGGGGTATTCGCTTCGATTAGATGGAATCAGATCTGATGAGTATCGAGCCAAGCGGCGATTGTTTCGGTGATTTCTTTTAAACAGCCATCTTCAAGCGGGGATTTTAAGCCTGCTGCATGAACGGTGTCCACGAATGTCTTGGTGCCGCCCGAACGGACGAACGCGACATACGTTTCCCATGCTTTCTTCGCATCATTCAAGAACAGTGCGAAGAACTGGAGTGCAACGGTCTGTGCCAGGCAGTAATCAATATAATAGAATGGGCTTGTGTAGATGTGGAGCTGACGCTGCCAGCCTGCACCGCGGCCGTAGAACGGGAGATTGTCAAAATCGATATACGGGCGGTACTGTTTTTCGAGTTCTGCCCAAGTCTGGTTGCGTTCCTCCGGTGTCATGTCCGGTTTTTCGTACATGAGCTGCTGGAAGTGATCGACCATTGTGCCGTACGGGATGAATGCCAGCGCGTCTTCTGTATGGGACAGCTCGTACTTCGCAGTCTGATCTTTAAAGAACAGATGATGATACGGCGAGGTCAAAAATTCCATCGACATGGAGTGTGTTTCGCAGGTTTCGTAGGTCGGCTCCATCTGTTTTTCAATCGGATGCTCGTGGGTATCGATATAAGCCGCGAATGCGTGGCCTGCTTCGTGGGTGAGCACATCGACGTCATCCGAGGTGCCGTTGAAATTCGAGAAGATGAACGGCGATTTGTAATCCGGCAGTGTGGTGCAGTAGCCGCCCGGTGCTTTGCCCGGTTTCGACAGTACATCAAACAGATCATTTTCAAACATCAGTTCGATGAATTTTGCAGTTTCCGGTGACATCTCGGTGTACATCTGTTTTGCAGCTGCCAGCAGTTCATCCGGTGTGCCCTGCGGCGTTGCATTGCCGTCTTTAAAGGTAAACATTAAGTCGGCGAACGTGAAATGATCGTCGCAGCCGATGCGTTTTGCCTGTGCAGCACGGATTTTGTTTACAAGCGGAACAAGATCTTCGATGACCTGACGGCGGAAGTTTGCAACCTCGTTCGGACCATAGCAGTTGCGCATCCGGCGGATATAGCCGAGCTCTACATAGCTGCCAAATCCGAGTGCTTTTGCTTGTTCGGTACGGTTTTTGACAAGCTTTGTATAAAGATCGTCGAATTCTTCGCGGTGATCGTCAAAGAATTTGCCTTCCGCCTCATAAGCGGCACGGCGAAGTGCGCGGTCCGGATTTTGTTTGTATGCAGCAAGCTGCGGGATCGTGCAGACTTTTCCGTCAAACGGAATCTGTGCGCTTGCATACAGTTTCTGATAGGCAGCTTCTAAACGGCTTTCCTCCTGCATGAGTGGAATAATCTCCGGTGAAAAACCTTTTAATTCAAGCTCCGTATTCGTAAACCACAGAGAACCGATTTTGTCTTCGAGTTCCTTGCGTACCGGCGATTCGCAGAGCATCTTGCTGAATGCAAGGATTTTTTCGTTCAACAGCGGCATTGCATTGTCAAGCGCTTCGCGTTCTGCTTCATAAAAAGCGTCGGTTGTATCGACCGTGTTGCGGATGTATGCGATCGAATACTCCGTTGCAAGTGTGTTTAAAATTTCGCGCGATTTCAAAAACAGTGCAAACTGACCGTCTGCATCCGGTGTGTTTTTGAGTGCTTCGCACAGTGCGTCCAGCTCTTTTGGGATTGTGTCAAGATCCGGACGCTTGTAGGGCATTTCAGAAAACTTCATGGACAGATAACCTTCCTTTGCTGTATATTTTCCGCAATTCATCGGAAATATAATGATAAATTCATCATACACCAATCAGAATGCGAAGTCAAATTGCAAATTGAAAAGAATGAGATTTCGTTTTTTTGAAAAAAATCTGCGAAAAAAATCAGTATCACGTATTAAAATGCATGGATTTCGATTCAATTATTCATTTCAGGGATAAAAAGCTCGAATTTTTTTTGCTTTTTTGATTTGAAACGTTGATTTTTTAAATCATGTGTTGTATAATAAGGCAAATACCTATGGGAGGGATTTTGTAATGAAAAAAGCATTGGCACTCGTGCTTGCACTTGTGATGGTGTTTGTGTTTGCAGCATGCAACAACACACCGTCTGAAGAGTCGAGCAAAACAACTGAGCACAAAGTTGGCGGCCAGGTCGTTGTCGGTTCTGTTACAGACCTCGATGACAACATGATGGACGGTTGGACCAACGGTGCACAGAACGCTTCTATCCGCAACCTCATCTTTGGCTATTCCCCGATTACTTACACAAAAGAGGGCGTATTCAAAGTTGACAACCAGGTTGCAGAATCTGTTGAAGGTGTTGACAACGAAGACGGCACCAAAACATTCACTGTGAAACTTCAGAAAGACCTGAAATGGAACGACGGTACAGCAATCACCGCAAAAGACTATGTCTTCTCGGTTCTGCTGCACACTGCACCGGCTTACTATGCTCTGGAAGCACAGGACACAATGACCTATGCAAACTGCTTTACAGGTTACCAGGATTACTTTGACGGCAAAACAAAAACATTCTCCGGCGTTCGTCTGATCGATGACTACACCTTCTCGGTTCAGATCGTTGCTGAAGAGCTGCCGTTCCACTTCGATATCGCATATGCAGCAATCAACCCGTATCCGATGGCTGTCATTGCACCGGACTGCGACATCACCGATGACGGCAACGGCGCAACCATCTCGGACAACTTCACAACAGAGCTGCTCGAGAAAACAATCAACGATACAGCAACCGGCTATCGTTATCAGCCGAAAGTAACTTGCGGCCCGTACGAGTTCGTAAGCTACGACAAAACAACCAAACAGGCTGTTCTGCAGATCAACGATCAGTTCAAAGGCACACACGACGGCGTGAAACCGTCCATCGAGAAAATCGTACTCAAATCTGTTACCGATGCAACTCAGATGGATGAGCTCAAAAACGGCACAGTTGACCTGATCGCAGGTGTTTCCGGCGGTACAGCAATCAACGCAGGCCGCGATCTCTGCGATGAAAATCTTGCACAGTATGCTTCTTACCTGCGTGCAGGCTACGGCCAGATCACATTCGCATGTGACTTTGGTCCGACACAGTTCACAGCTGTTCGTCAGGCAATCGCTTACTGCCTCGACCGTACAGAGTTTGCAAAACAGTACTCCGGCGGTTTCGCACAGGTTGTAAACGGTGAATATGGTCTTTCCTCGATGGAATACAAAGAGAGAAAAGACGTCATCGATTCTGAACTGAATCCGTACAACAAAGACCTCGACAAAGCAAAAGAAGTCCTGATCGCTGACGGCTGGACCCTCAACGAAAAAGGCGGCGAATTTGTCGAAGGCACTGACAAAGTTCGTTACAAAAACGTAAACGGCGAACTGATGGCACTCGAAATCAACTGGGCAAACACTCCGAACAACCCGGTTTCTGACCTGTTAAACACCATGCTTCCGGGCGAGATGGAGAAAGTCGGCATGAAACTGAATCCGACAACTGTTGAGTTCGGCGTTCTTTTGAACAACATGTACCGTCAGGGCATTGATAAACCGACTTATCACATGTTCAACCTCGCAACTGGATTCGTTCCGATCCCGTCTTACTGGTACGAGATGAGCACCGATGAGAAATACTTCGGTTCTTACAACCAGAACTACATCAAAGACGAAGAGATCGAGAAAATTGCTCTCGAGATGAAGAAAATTCCGTCTGACGACAAAGAAGCTTGGCTCGACAAATGGGTTGAGTATCAGAAACGTTACAACGAATTGCTTCCGAACATTCCGCTGTACTCTGATCAGTACCATGACTTCTTCTCCAACAAGATCAAAGGCTATGAGCCGGACGGTCTGTGGGGCTGGGAGAGTGCAATCCTGTATTCTTGGATTGAAGAATAATCAGGCATCCGCTTCATATCGTACGATATTGATCTAATATTCATGTGACGGCAAGAAATAGGGCATGAAAATGCCCTATTTCTTGTATCGTTCATGGATAGTCGTTCCCCGAAACAGGGAACGCATTTATGCACTCCGGGAAATGCGGGAGTGTATAAATCTATTCCCTGTCATCGGAAACAGGAACTTCGCCAGAAGATGAACAGTTCTTTGTTTAATCTTGTCTTTTATGAAAAGCAACGAGGTGATACTATGGCAAAATATGTTTTAAAGCGTCTGCTTTATTTGGTGTTTGTATTCTTCATCGTTTCAATCATCATGTTCTTTATTTACAAAAGCGTTCCGGGTGACCCGGCACGTATGATGATCGACTCATCCAAACAATCGGTCGATCCGGTTCGTTATGAACAAATGTATCAGGCGGCAAGAGAACAGCTCGGTCTGGACAAGCCGCTGCCGGTGCAGTATGTCAGTTGGATTACCAATATGCTAAAAGGTGACCTTGGTTTTTCCACGCAGTATCGTCAGCCGGTTTCCCAGATTGTCGGCGTTCCGATGGGAAATACGATCATGTTAAACCTGGTGTCCATGATACTGGTGTTCTTGATCACCATTCCGCTTGGCATTATTACGGCGGTCAAGAAAAACAGTCCGCTTGATAACACAGTGCAGGTAGGAACAGTCGTTGGTTATTCACTGCCGAGCTTTGTTATCGCACTTTTATTTATTTTCTTGTTTGCAAATCTTATGCCGATTTTCCCAATCAGCGGTATGAATGCACCGGGCATGACCGGCGATGGATTTGATGTGTTCATTGACAGAATGTATCATATGGCATTGCCGTGCATTGTTATGACATTTGCATCATTAGGCGGCATTACCCGTTATGTGCGTGCTGCAATGATTGATGTGCTGCGTCAGGATTATATCCGTACTGCTCGTGCAAAAGGTCTGCGCGAAAAAGTTGTCATTTATTCGCACGCATTCCGCAATGCGCTCATTCCGATTGTTACCGTCCTGACCGGCTGGCTGGTCAGCGTATTCGGCGGTTCGGTTGTTATTGAGACCATTTTCTTGTGGAATGGTATCGGTAAAATATTGTATGATGCGCTGATGCAGCGTGACTTTATGGTGGTTCTTGCTATGCAGATGTTCTATGTTATCATCACATTGGCAGGCAACTTGTTGATGGATTTGGCTTATATGCTGGTCGATCCGCGCGTTAAACTTGGAAACTAAGGAGGAAGATGCGATGAATAGTCAAAAAAAGAAAAAGCCAAACTCTTTTTCGCGGATGTTCAGTCGGATTTTCCTCGGCTCTAAACGTGAACTTTCCGTTCTGGAAGAGGAGCAGATGCAAAGCCCGTTCCGTACTGTTGTACGGAACTTCCGTCAAAATAAAATTGCAATGATCGGAAGCATTACCTTTTTGGTGATTTTCCTTTCCTGCTTTATTCTGCCGATTTTTTATCCGCTGGATGCAACCTATCAGGATGTTTCACAGCAGAATATTGCACCGGGCTTTACAATGACAAGTGTACCGAATGAGCTGAAAAATAATGTCGCACAGATTTCGGGCGGCGCAACGTTCGGTGTTGGCATTGACAAAGACGGTAACTACTATTCCTGGGGTCAGATGGATAAAAAACTGCTGAAAGTTCCCACGAAAATGGGAAAACTCACAATGATTTCTGCTGGTTTGAACCATGTGCTTGCAGTCAATGACCGCAATGAAGTGTTTACATGGGGCTATGATCGTCTGGGTCTTGACATGATTCCGCTTGAATTGAACGGCATGGTTCAGATTAAACAGATTGTTGCCGGTTATCAGATGTCGTTTGTCGTGTCTGAGGACGGCGAGCTTTACTGGTGGGGCAACCAGAACATTTTGGATGTCAATCCGAGTGAGCATCAGGGCAATATTGAAAAAATTGCTGCAAACAGTACAACAGCAGTTGCACTGTTAGAGGATGGAAGCGTTGCGGCACTCTCTTCGAAAGAGACAATTTTCAGCAAAATTCCGCAGGAAATTCAGGGCAATGTCATTGATGTCGCTTCGACTGACAACACAGCAGCTGCACTGACAAAAGATGGCAGAGTGTACGTTTGGGGCAGTGATGACTATGGTCAGAAACTGGTTCCGGAGAATGCACAGGGCAAAATCAAATCGATCAGTGCCGGCAGATATCATTATACTGCGATTTTGGAAGACGGCTCTGTGATCGCATGGGGCAGAGATAACTTCGGCCAGACAAAAGTTCCGTCTGTTACAAATGCAGCGCAGATTGCCAATGGCTATTATCAGAACTATATCATCACAGAAGACGGAAAAGTGCTCACAAGCGGCCTTTCCGGTTATCTGATGGGTACCGACGGCTTTGGCCGTGACATTTTCACCCGCTTGATCGCAGGCGGTCGTATGACCATGACAATCGGTGCGATTTCGGTCATCATCTCCGTGATCATCGGTGTCATCATCGGTGGCTTCTCCGGATACTACGGCGGCAAAGTGGATAACATTCTCATGCGTCTTGCTGAGATCGTTGCATCGATTCCGTTCTTGCCGTTTGCAATGATTTTGTCCGTTATCGTCGGCAACAGTTTGACAGAAATTCAGCGTATCGCCGTGATCATGGTGATTCTCGGTGTGCTTTCGTGGCCGCCGCTTGCACGTCTTGTTCGTGCACAGATTCTGGCAGAGCGTGAAAAAGAATTCGTCACTGCTGCAAAAGCAATGGGCATCAAAGAATGGTCGATTATCTTTAAACATATTCTGCCGAACGTCATCACAGTTGTTATTGTCGATACAACGCTGGCATTCGCTTCTTGTATGCTGATTGAATCGTCGCTTTCCTTCTTGGGCTTCGGCGTTGTGGAGCCGACACCGACATGGGGCAACATGCTCAACGGTTCGCAGGCATCCACAGTTATCCAGAATTATTGGTGGCGTTGGGTCTTCCCGTCGCTCGCACTCAGCTTGTCTACCATCAGTATCAATCTGATCGGCGACGGCCTGCGTGACGCAATCGACCCGAGATCGAACGACAGATAGGAGGAATAGTCGATGGCATTGTTAGAGCTGCACGATTTGCACACATATTTTAAAACAAAACGCGGCATCGTCAAAGCGGTAAACGGCGTTTCCTATCAGGTTGAAGCGGGCAAAACGCTTGGCGTCGTTGGTGAGTCGGGTTCCGGCAAGAGTGTTTCGGCAATGAGCATTCTCAAATTGCTTGACGGCAACGGCTATATTGACAGCGGCGAAATCATCTTTAACGGAAAGAACATCAAAGAATGTTCGATGGATGAGATGTATAAAATCCGCGGCAATGAGATTTCGGTCATCTTCCAGGAGCCGATGACCAGCTTAAACCCGGTATTTACGATCGGCAAACAGATTGCTGAGTCCTATATTGTGCATCAGCACATGAAGAAAAAAGATGCGCTCAAAAAAGCGGTCGAGATGCTTTCTGCCGTGAAAATTCCGAATCCGGAAGCCGTGGCAAAACAGTATCCGCACCAGCTTTCGGGCGGTATGCGTCAGCGGGTCATGATCGCAATGGCATTAGCGTGTGAGCCGCACCTGCTGATTGCAGACGAGCCGACCACAGCACTTGACGTAACCATTCAGGCGCAGATCCTGCACCTGATGAACGAACTCAAACGCGAAAAAGGCACTTCGATTCTGTTCATTACGCATGACCTCGGCGTTATCAATGAAATGGCTGATGACGTGGCTGTCATGTACTGCGGACAGGTGGTCGAGATGGCTTCTGTTGACACGATTTTCGGCAAAAACAGCTACTCGCATCCGTATACAGAGGGCTTGATGACTTCGATTCCGCGTTTGGACATGCCGGCAGGCGTGCGCTTGGAGGCAATTCCGGGCGCTGTGCCGCATCCGCTGGATCTGCCGAAAGGCTGTAAATTTGCACCGCGCTGCAAATACTGCACAGAGCGCTGCATGGAAGAAGAGCCGGAGCTTGTGCAGGTAGAAGACAATCATATGATTCGTTGCTTCTATCCGGAGAAGGAGGCGCGTCATGCAAAATAAAAAAGTATTGCTCCAAATTTCGAACTTAAAACAATATTTCCCTGTGAAGAAGGAGAAAATCCGCCAGGAACAGCTTTATGTTCGTGCAAACGACGGCATTTCCCTTGATATTTATGAGGGTGAGACACTGGGTCTGGTTGGTGAATCCGGATGCGGTAAATCGACATTCGGACGCGTGCTGCTTCAGCTGTATCATCAGACCGAGGGCAAAACGATGTATTTCGGCAGAACACTCAACGAAGTTGCGCCGAAATATGCAAAACACACGTATCAAAAGCTCGCTGCTTTGCGCGATCAGATGCTTTTGGCACAGAAGAAAAAGCAGGAATATCTTGCTTCCTATGAAAAAATGAACGAGCACGATCAGAAAGTGCATGCAGATGACCGTGCAAAAATTGTGCGCGAAGCAGATACAAAGCTGTATGACCTCGCAAACTTGGTTGGCGGTTTGCTGGTTTGCAAAGATCTTGCTCCGGTTTCCGCAGCGTATTTGAAAGAATACGGCATTGCAACCGAAATGATTGCACTGCGTGAAAAAGAGAATGAAATCGAGATTCGCAAAAACTGTCTGGAAGGAAAAATTGCTGCACGCAAAGAAGCGAAAAAATCGACTTCCTCACTGGAGTCGAAAGTTTCTGCACTGAATGCGCAGGCAAAAACACTTCTTTCCCAGATTGAAGCGAAGCAAAAAGATCTGGATGCGGCACATGCTGAGATTGAAGCGCTCCGCAAACAGATGGAAAGCGATGAGAACTTCCAGAAATATGAACAGCATCGCAGCGACGGTATTGACTTGGCGCGCCTGGAGTATTCTGAGATGCGCAAACTTCGCCGCGATATGCAGCTGATTTTCCAGGATCCGTATTCTTCGCTGAACCCGCGTATGACCGTTGGTCAGATCATCGGTGAGGGTCCGATCACCCATAAGTTCTTTACCAAAAACGACGAACGAATTCAGGATTACGTCATGCAGGTTATGGATAACTGCGGTCTTGCACCGTACATGATCCATCGTTATCCGCATCAGTTCTCGGGTGGTCAGCGTCAGCGTATCGGTATTGCGCGTTCGCTTGCAATGAAACCGAAATTTGTCGTGTGTGACGAGGCAGTTTCCGCACTGGACGTTTCGATTCAGTCGCAGGTCATCAATCTGCTTGAGGATCTGAAAGAGAAAGAGAACCTGACATATTTGTTCATTTCGCATGACTTGAGCGTCGTCAAATATATCAGTGACCGAATCGGCGTTATGTACCTTGGCAATATGGTTGAGCTTTGCGAATCGCAGGAGATGTTCGATCATCCGCTTCATCCGTATACGGAGGCGCTGCTGCTTGCAATTCCGACAACCGATGTGGAAAACCGCAAACAATCGATTCCGCTCGAAGGCGATATTCCGAGCCCGATTCGTCCGCCGAAAGGCTGCAAGTTCCACACACGCTGCAAATACTGCACAGAAGAGTGTGAAATGGTTACACCGGAGTTCCGTGAGCTTCGTCCGGGTCACTTTGTTGCTTGTCACCATCCGCTCGATCACGCAGTGATTGAATAAAGCAAAACGGAGAACAATATGTTTTTTAAACGGAAAATCGATCGTGTGATCGATGAAAAAGCGAGTGAAGAAGCGTTTAAAAAGACGCTCAAAAATACACCGCTTGAAAAAAACGATGCTTTGGCAATGATTATTGCTGCACTTTTGGTGCTGCTTCCGGCAGTGTTAGTTGTCGGCGGATTCTTTGTCTTGGTGATTTGGTTCTTTTTTATGCGTTAAACAAAAACCGGTGCATTTTTTGATGCGCCGGTTTTGTTGTAATGTGTACTGGTCGATGCTATTTGCATTGACAAAATATATAGTGCATGCTAATATAAAATTATAATACAAAAGTATTACAATTTTATAAAAGTGAGGTGCTGTATATGAGCAAGAACACACGGCGAATGACTTTGCTGGCGATGGGGTTGTGTTTGCTACTGCTCACTTCGTGCGCACCCGAGCCAACGATTTCAGAATACGGAGAGCTCAATTATCCGCAGCTTCGATGGATGATGACGCCTGAAGAAGCATTTGCTTCTTTGAAAACAGAAGAATCAAAAGCACAAAAGACACAAACAGGTTCCGTTGACACGTTCGATTATATGGTTTCATATACAGTGCCGGGAACATTTTTGTCGTATGAAGCGGAAATTGAGCTGTGTTTTTCCAAATGGAATGAGGAAGATCCACTGGCGCTGCGCCGTGTCTGGGTCAATATCAATGATGCTTCGCGCACAAATTATGAATTGATTGCGGGCAACTTTGAAGAAGCCCAGGGAATCGTGTCCGGCGAACTGTCCGCTGAATTTGACCGTCAGCAGGCGGAATTTGAGAAAGAACAGCATCTGCATCAAATCATACAGCAGTCGGACGGAAGCAAGACGATGAATGAAATTTTTCTCGATGGGGATATTTACGATTCAGATAATGTCATCGGATTTAAAAAGACCACGCGGCTGAGAAGCAAGGCGCAGACAACGGACTTGCCGCAGGAACTGAAAGATCAATGGCAAGCAGGAATCGATGCAGTTTATAAGGAACATTCCAGTGAGCCAATGCTGCAAACACTGTGGGAAGAGCCGTTAACGAGCGTTCAAGTAGGATATACAGAATATAAAGAAGATAGTGCCGCAACACTGCAAGTATTGTTCGATGCACTGCCGCTTTGCAATGTGCTTCAGTTTGCAGAATCATTCGATTAGATTAGGAAAACAGTCCTTGGATGAGGGCTGTTTTTTCATGATATTATTATACGAAAAGTAATATTGTTCGACGATATTCGATTTTGTATTTCAAAATCGAAAGGCTTGAAACTTGTTTTCGACTATGATAAACTTAAAGAAAAGGAAGAGAAAAGAGGGAGACAGCCTTGATTCAATATATTCGTGAATGGACACTTTCGTATGAGAGTTTTACAGGACTTCAAGGAACGATTCCGTGTTCGTTATATTCTGTTTTATACCAGAATCATATTATTGAAGATCCATTTTACGGGCTCAATGAATACAAATCACGCGAAATGTGTGAAAAGGGATGCACCTTTACAGCTGTTTTTGACGTGGAAGAGGAGATGTTTCAAAACGAAAAACTGCGTCTTCGGTTTGAAGGTGTGGATACGCTCGCGAACATTTACTTAAACGGAAAATGGCTTGGCCGCACCGAGAATATGCATCGTGTTTGGGAATTTGATGTCAAGGATCAGGTTGTGATCGGACTGAATGAAATTGAGATTCAATTTGATTCTCCCATGCAGGCAGCCAGAGAAGCAGCGCTCAAGTATCCGCTTTGGGGTGTCACGCATACGACGGTTGACGGTTATCAGCATATTCGCAAGGCGCATTATATGTATGGCTGGGATTGGGGACCGCAGCTTCCCGATATGGGACTTTTCCGTGATGTGACACTGATTGGATATTCGACTGCAAAAATTTTAGATGTCTGGGTACGTCAGAAACACCTCCCGGATGGAAATGTTCGTCTGTTTGTAGAGACGGAAATTGACGCTTGTGAACCAATCGATGTACATACCATTGTGATGTCGCCAACTGGTGAGCGACTTGTGGATACCTTTAAAAAGAATCCGGACATTCTGATCAGCGATCCGAAGCTTTGGTGGCCGAATGGATGGGGCGATCATCCACTTTATACGGTGACAGTTGAAGTTGTTGATAAAGAAGCGCTGTGCTGTGACAGTAAATCCGTTCGGGTTGGACTGCGTACCATGACAGTGAGTACCGCAGCAGATGCGTATGGAAATGAGTTTTGCTTTGTTGTAAACGGAAAGAAGATGTTTGCAATGGGTGCAGACTATATTCCTGAGGACAATCTGCTGTCTCGTGTTACAAAGCAGCGAACAAACGATCTCTTAAACGATTGTATTCGTGCGAACTACAACTGTATCCGTGTGTGGGGCGGCGGTTATTATCCGGATGACTGGTTCTTTGACTTATGTGATGAACTGGGCCTTGTCGTGTGGCAGGATTTTATGTTCGCGTGTGCAACGTATCGGATGAGCGCTGCATTTGAAAAGAATTTGATTCCGGAGTTTATTGAAAATATCAAGCGGATGCGCAATCATGCGTGTCTCGGTCTGCTCTGCGGCAATAATGAGATGGAAACCGCATGGCTTAACTGGGGGATTCCGCAAAACGAGCGTACAAAGCTTGACTATTTATACTTGTATGAGCGGCTTTTGCCGGATTTATGTGAGGAATACGCACCGGATACGTTTTATTGGCCGTCCAGCCCGTCGTCAGGTGGTGGTTTTGACGATCCTGCCGACGAAAACCGCGGTGATATGCATTGTTGGGAAGTATGGCATGGCGGAAAGCCGTTTTCGTATTTTCGGGATACGTATTTTCGGTTTTGTTCGGAGTTTGGCTTTGAATCATTCCCGGATTTGAAGACATGTGAGAGCTTTTCCGCACCAAACGAACGGAATCCGTTCTCCCGTGTCATGGAAAGCCATCAAAAATGCGTGGGCGGCAATCAGAAGATGCTGCATTATTTGGCGGACGATTATTTGTATCCGAAAAATTTTGAAATGTTTGTCTATGCCTCGCAGCTGCTGCAGGCAGATGCTATGCGCCAGGCAATTACGCATTGGCGTGCCAACCGCGGCCGCTGTATGGGGGCGCTGTATTGGCAGCTAAACGATTGCTGGCCGGTTGCAAGCTGGTCGTCGATTGATTCCGCTGGTCGTTGGAAAGCACTTCATTATGAGGCGAAACGCTTTTTTGCGCCGGTTTTGCTCACTGCATTTGAAAAAGATTTTTCCGTCACATTGGCGCTCTCCAACGAAACACGGAATGATGTGTCCTGCCGTGTTTGCTGGTCGGTGAAAAGCAATGCATTTGATGTGATTGCACAGGGAGAAAAACAGGTGCAGTGTCCTGCGCTTTCTGCGGTGACATTGCCGACGATTTCGCTGGCACAGAGTGTGGAAAATGCAAAATATGATCGGTTTTTTGTATACGAACTGTACGATGAAGCAGGAATGCTTCTTTCGAAGCAAACGCTTTTGTTTGTAAAACCGAAGCATTTTGAATGGAAAAAGCCGAATATTCTGACTGATGTGCGTCAGGATAACGGTGAAATGCGTATCATGCTGGCATCAGACGTTTTTGCAAAAGGCGTGTGTGTGCGCTTTAAAAATACGGATGTTGTACTTTCAGATAATTTTGTCGATTTGACAGATGATCAGCCGGTATGGCTCACGGTTGAAAAGTGGCTTGGCGGCAATGCAAAAAGTCTTAGCGAAATGAAAGCCGGAATTGAAGTATACAGCATTGCGGATATTGGTGAATAAAAAATAGCTGCATAAAATTTTGGTGATATGATACCTAAAAAGTAGACATTAAAATATAGGACACCTTGATGTATAATAAAAGAGTCAAGGAGTTGAAGAAAAATGGGAAAATACCAGTTTA